>CACZIV010000055.1 GCA_902781305.1 Pseudoselenomonas ruminantium | reverse complement strand
TTCTGGACTGCGTGTTTTTCTGCTCATGATAAAACCTCCCCAAATGATGCTCCTATTTTACATCACTGGGGAGGTTTACACAAAATCCGGGATAGACTCTAGGCAACAAATGTTGACCAGTCAATTGACCGGTCAACATTTGTTGCCTAAGGGCTTATTTACTTGGCGAGAATCGACACTATTTTCTGGTAGTCATACTGCTGGGCTGCTTTCACCAGCTGCTGCCAAAGTTCTTCCTGCTCTTGGGGAATCTGATACTCTTCCATTTCATCAAAGATGCTCTCCAGCTGGTCTATGTCCATGCTTTCGGCAGCCAGCCGGATTTCCTCCAGAATAGCATCTATCATCTCTGCATCGGCTTCCGGTTTTTCTACTGCGGAGACTATGAATACTTCAGCTAAAGGAGCCTTGAAACTGCGGTATTCGGTCATGAAGGCTTCATGGTGCTTGCGAATATAGACAATATCCCCGGCTTTGCCTGCATTTTCCAGCAGCTGGGCTTTTTCACCGAATTCCAGTGCTCCGATAAACCGCGCCGAACTTTTCAGGGCATGGACTTTAATGGTGTAGTTATGCCAATCTTCATTGGCATAAAAGCCTTCAATTTCAGCGGCCTTATCATCCAGTGATTCATAGAAGATTTTTAATATCGGCAGATAGTCAGCCACTGAACCGAGGTTATCTATCCCATTTTTCAGGTCAATCCAGGGCTGCTCCTGCAGGGGCAGCAAGATTTTCGGCAAATCACCAGCAGCGTCTTGTAGCTCGCCTTCGGCTTCTGGTGCACTGTCCTCCATGCTCGTTACCACCTTGTCATCTGGCAGGTATTCAATAAGGGTTTCTTCCAATTTGTCCGCATCAATGGGCTTGGTCAGATAGTCGTTAAAGCCCGCCTCGATATATTGTTCCCGGGCGCCAGAGATGGCATTGGCCGTAAGGCAGAGTGCAGGAGTTTCGCTATTGGGACCTTCCGGGTGCTGCCGCAATTCATGAAGGGCCTGTATGCCATCTTTATTGGGCATCATGTGGTCCAGGAAAATGATGTCATACTTCCTGGCCATGGCTGCTTCCACAGCTTTCGTGCCGTCAAAGACGGTATCAATCTGTATCTTGGTCTTCTTCAGCAGGTTCTTGAAGACCAACAGATTCATCTCATTATCATCCGCCACCAATATATGCGCTTCCGGGGCGGTAAATTTTTCGCGGTATTTCTTTTTACTCTTGAGCATCTGTGCATAGGACGCTGTATAATCGCCCAGGGGGGCCCAATTGGTTACTTTTTGCTCAACCCGGAAGGAGAATGTGGAGCCTTCTCCGTAGACGCTGTCCACATCCAAATGGGAATCCATCATGTCCAGCAGCATCTTGGTGATGGACATACCAAGGCCTGTGCCCTCAATATTGCGGTTGCGCTTTTCCTCGATGCGTTCAAATTTGGAAAACAGCTTGCTCAAATCTTCAGGTTTAATGCCAATGCCCGTGTCCTTGATGGCTATGACCAGCATGACTTTGTCATCCGCGCCCTCGATGCGCTCAAAGCCCAGGGAGAACGTTACACCACCTTTTTCCGTATACTTCACGGCATTGGTCAGGATATTGGTGATAATCTGCTTGATGCGGACTTCATCACCATAGAGCAATTTGGGCGTCTCCTGGTCAAAATCCAGAGTCAGGCTCAAATCTTTTTTATCCGCGCGAACCTTGGCCATCATGACCAGGTCATTAAGCAACACGGACAGGTCATACTCCACGGGGATAATATCAATTTTGCCGGCTTCAATCTTGGAAAAATCCAAAATATCGTTAATCAGGCTTAGCAAGGTGGTCCCCGCTGTCTTAATATTCTCCGAGTAGCCCAGAAGTGTCTTGTCTTCGCATTCCCGCAAAATCATTTCGTTCATGCCCAGGACAGCGTTAATCGGCGTACGTATTTCATGAGACATATTGGACAGGAAGTCACTCTTGGCCTTGGAGGCGCTTTCAGCCATTTCCTTAGCGGCCCGCAATTCATCACTCTCTTGAATTACCACACGCACGCGAACCAAATATATAGCGCCGATAACCACCATCAGCATCAAAAGCCCAAATACCCAGATTACTAACAGGGAAATGTTGTCAATCCCCTCGCTGGCTTTATCTTTCGGCACAAAACCTGCCAGAAGGAAATCCGTATGAGGAATTTCTGCCTCAAAGAGCAACATTTCCCCGCGCTCGGTCGGAAAGATATGCGCAGCGGCCACAGAAACTTCCATCTCCTGATGCATGGAGTTAAAGCTGTCTTTTACCTCCTGGCTATTCATATAAGCCACATCTTCCGGAGTACTCTCGTCAAAGGGAATGATGACATCTCCCTCACGGGAAACCACCATCATCTTGCCAATACCGTCATAACAGCTGATGGAAAAGCGGTCCGCAATCGCCGTCAGAGGATACTGCCGGTATAGGACATATTTTATGTTCTTACCCTGAAACACCGGATAAGTGAATAGCAGTCCCTGCCCTGTCTCAAAGGTGATATCGCTTTTGCCGCGAAAAGCTGTCTGGATGCCGCTATAGATACGCGGTGAAATCGCATCTCCATAAATAGCCTTGCCTTCAATATCCAGCAGTCCCTGCCTGACACCAGCTTCATCATAAATCAAAGGCATAATCTGCCCTACCGCTTCCGGGTTGGCTTCGATTTTATTGGCTACATAGGCCAGAGTTTCCAGCTCCGTGCCAAGTTTTTCTGCGGCCTGCGTTGCCAATGTTTCAGCCTGCCGCCTTGTCTGGCTCTCCGTGTAAGCGGATAACAAATCCTCCATGCGGTTATGAAATAAACCACCCACCAGCAGCAAAACCAGGCCAAATCCCACCAAGGCAATAAAGGTCCCTTTTTTCACCCCTGTCATCTGCTTACTCATAAATCCTTACTCCCTTGACATACCAATCCATACCGGAAAAGAGCTCTGCATCGCTGATTCTTTCCCCTTCGCCACAGCGAAGTCTTCCCTGATTGTCATAAATGACACCGGAAAACACGCTCTGTCCCAACATCAGCTGCTGTTCTTTTTCCACTTCCACCTGCGCGGCCTCAGCCGGCACTGCCGGCGATAAGGGGTGAAGTTTTACAGCACCTTCCTTGAATCCCATCCAATAACTGCTGTTAAAATTGACTCTTCCGCTGAGATAGTCCCCCAGCACTTTTTCATAGACCACTTGCCAATCGTAAACCACGGCCGTCAAAAAACGGTCCGAATACTGTTCGGCAACAGCATTGCAGCCAATGCTCAACAGACCTCGCTTCTCCGCTTCTTTTATCGCATGGGGTTTATCCGCATGATAGGTAATTACATCTGCCCCGGCCTGCTGCAGGAGGGCAACGCTTTTCCGCTCCTCGGCCTCATCATCCCAACTGCCGGTGAAGCGGACGATGATCTGCGCCTCAGGATTCACCGCTAATATCCCCAAAGCATAGGCATTAATGCCCCGGTTGGTCTGGGAATTGGGCATGGCGGAAACATAGCCCAAAATTCCCGTCTTGCTGGCCTTTCCGGCGATGATGCCAGCCAAGTACCGCGCCTGATACAAACGGGCAAAATATGAGGTACAGTTTTTCGCCTCACCTTTATCGGAAATGCAGAAAAAAGCCACATTCGGATATTCCCGGGCAATCGCATCCACATATTGCCCATAGCCAAAGCTGGTCAGATAGATGACATTTGCCCCTTTGTCTATCAGTTCTTCTACTGCAGCATAAGTGGCGCTCTCGTTCTCAGCCACATTATCTACCGAATGAATTGCAACATCATGGGCGCGGCAGGCTGCGGAAAGCCCCTGGTAGTGGCTGTAATTCCAGCCATTATCCGTCATGTCACCAACCAGAACACACCCTACCACGGTTTGGCGCTTCGTCTCCGGCAGTTGAAAACTCTGAATGACCACCACCAGAATGATGACCAACATGCCAATCAGTACCAGCGGAAAATTCATCCGCATCCAGTCTTTAGTCTTCAACGGTCACGCCCTCCACATACCAGTCAAAACCATTTAACATCTCATCATCTGACATGGATTCGCCTGCATTGATGCGCAGTTGTCCCTGATTATCCTTGATGGGGCCGTAAAATACATCAAATCCCCGGCTGTTGAATTTTTCACTGGCTTCCCGCACCAGTATGGCGGTGTCCATATCCAAATGAGGGCTGGGCGACAGGCTGACCATCCCCTTCTCCTTGTCAATCCAGTCCTGACGGCCATGGAATTTACCCTGCAGGCAGTTCAATATCTGCTCGCGGTAATAAATCTGCCAATCCCATACACAGGCAACCAGGTAGGTATTGGGAAACAAATCCCGATTGTCCCTATGGTAGCCGACAGACCATACCCCCCTGCTATCGGCCTCCTGATGGGGCGCCATGGAATTGGTATGGACAGCCACGACATCAATAGGAAAGTTATCCAATAGTTTCAGGCATGAATTCAAGGCTGGTGCATCATCCGTCCAGGATTTGCAATAGCTCACATGTACCACAGCATCCGGGCGTACGCTCTTGACGCCCAACGTGAACGCATTGATGCCACGAATCACCTGTGAATTTGGGAAAGCTGCAATAAAGCCCAATTCCCCGGTCTTCGTCTTTTTACCCGCCACAATTCCTGACAAATATCGTGCCTGATACATACGGCCAAAGAACGAGGAATAATTTTCCTGATGATAAACGCCCCCTGCGTGCAGGAAATAGGTATGGGGATATTCAGCCGCTGCCTTTTGCATGGCCTTGCCATAATCAAAGCTGCAACCGATGATAATCCGGCAGCCCTTTTTTTCAATCAGCTCTTTAATGTCGGCGTAACAATCGCCAGGCGCATGTTCCTTGTAGATAATCTCTAAATTCAGCTCTTCCTTCAGGGACTCCAGCGCTTCATAATGGGTTTGGCCCCAGCTCCTATCCATGAACTCCCCATTGGTAAATATGCCGACTTTAGTGGTCTGAGCCGTCACATCCGTATCCACCTGAGTTCTTTGAATAATTAAAATTCCCCCCATGGCAGCCAATAAGATGATTAAGGCTATTAAAAATAATCTTTTCACGGTCTATTCCTTTCCTAAATCATCAGAAGATGCCTCCCGCAATGAACTTGCTTCAGAGTATACTCTTTATGTACTCCAACAGTTTTTCCTTCTTGTTGGATTTAAGGATATAGCCCTGGGGTTTCAGCGCCACCACCCGTGCCACCTGTTCCTTACCCGACACCCCGGTCAAAAATACCACGGGGATATTCTTCAAGACTTCATCCCCCTTGAGCATCCGGAATACCTGTGGTCCGTCCATAACCGGCATCTCATAATCCAAAAGAATCAAATCAACCGGGGTCTGGCGCAGGGCTTTGATGACCTGCGAACCGTCCGTAAGGATAAACGTGCTGTACTCATCCTTCAGGCACTCCCGCAGCATTTTGGCATAAGCAGGATCATCATCCACAATCAGAATCCGCTTGGATTTGTTACGGGTATGTTTCATCATGGACAGGGTAAATTCATCCATTTTCAGGGGACGGCTAATCCATTGGTAATCGCTGGCCAGCGGCACCTGCATCATAACGTCAGCATAATCGCTGCCTTCCCCCAGCAGTATCATTTCTGCACCTTTTTTGCTAATGATATCCAGGATAAGGTTCAGCGACGATATATTCCGGATATCAGAGACAAAATTTTTCGGCAGATACACCAAAAACAAGGGCTTGGCCATGGCTTTTTCCGCAATCTTGTCAAACTCCCCCGCCAGTATCTCTACCTCATACCTTAACTCCTGCAGTTTGCGCTCAATAGTCTTCACAATGACGCTATATTGGTACATGACAATGACCACATTCCTTCTGGTTCCGTTCTGCTCGCGCATCTTATATTCTCCTATCCAGTAAGTAGCAATTAACAAAAAGTATTATATATTCTTAATATCCCCCCCAGAATTGAAGAAATCCTCCCCATAATCCGTATTTTTCATGCACTTCCCCAATGGAGCACAAACACGAAGATGACTGCAGCATTCATAGCACAATGAGCCACTTTTCTTAGTTGACTTTGTTTACCTTTGTCTACCTTTGTCTATACTTATGATTGATAAAGTCAAGTATAAAAATTTACTGTGCAGCGTAATAAAATAATACCAGAACCGTATGTATAGTCAGAAAGGCAAACAACAACAAACAAAAGAAAGAGGGCGATTACAATGATGGTGCTGGATAAGAAAGAAATGAAATTCGAGGAACTGAACAGCGTCGTAGGCGGCAATGCCGTAGGTCCTGTTAAAGAGACTGGCCCGCTGGGAACCGGACCAATCGACTATCCCTATGAACAGAAGACCGGCCCATTGGGAACTGGCCCAATCGCCTATCCTTATGAACAAAAGACCGGCCCGTTAATGCCTCCGCCGAATTCTTGTGACCCGCCATTCAAGACTGGTCCGTTGGGTGTTCGCGTATAAAAAACAACGAATCCCTTGCTTTTTTAAGAAGCGGGGGATTCTTGTTTTGGTAAATTTAGTTATCTGCAATAAGCCACCACTTATTTTTCAAAAAAACGTGCAGGATTGCTGCTAAAAAAGAAGAAATGTATATCTGTATGTTGTGCAATTTTTATATGAGGAGGAATTTGCATGAGCGTAGAATTTACCGGCAAGAAAGCCTGCATTGCCCCAGAGGGAGTATTTATCATCGGCACTTATGATGAGAATGGCGTTCCGAATGCCATGAATGCTGCTTGGGGGGCACAGTCTGATTTTGATGAAATCACCCTGTTCCTGGCTAAACACAAAACTACTGAAAACATCAAACATACCAAAGCGTTCACCGTAGCATTTGCTACCAAAGATACGGTAGAAATCGCAGATTACTTCGGTGTGGAGACAGGCAGCAAAGTCAACAAGATTGAAAAAGCTGGCTGCCATGTCCACAAAAGTGTTCACGTCAACGCCCCCATCATCGAAGAATTCCCTGTTACCCTGGAATGTGAATGTGTGAGCTACAGTGACGAAACCGGCATTCTGGTAGGCAAAATCATTGCCCAGCAAGCGGATGAAAAAGTTCTGACGGATGGCGTAGTGGACTACGACAAACTGCAGCCCATTATTTTCGATATTGCCACAAAAACCTATCGACTGGTGGGGCCGGTAGTGGGCAAGGCATTTCATGACGGCCTAAAATTGAAGAACTGAACAGCAGGAAAATCAATTTTAAAAATGAGATGAATTCTATGGATCAGGAGCTAATGAACATGAAAATCCTAAAACACCTTGCCCTGGTTGGGGCTTTTACCTTTAGTCTGCTAAACATCTGTGGACAGCAGACTTTTGCCAAAAGCGAAAACATCACCATTGATGGCGACCATGGCAAACTGGTTGGCGTTTTACAGACACCAGACCAGCAAAAGAACTACCCGTTGGTCATCATCATGCACGGATTTACGGCTAATATGGAAAATGCACCGCTGACTACTTTGGCAAATGCCCTGGAAAAGGATGGTATTGCTTCCCTGCGCTTTGATTTTAATGGCCACGGCAAGAGCGAGGGGCGTTTTCAGGATATGACTGTTCCCAACGAAATCGAAGATGCCAAAAAGGTCTATGATTACGCAGTAAAGCTCCCCGGTGTAACCTCGGTATCGCTTGCCGGACACTCGCAAGGCGGCGTTGTTGCCAGTATGACAGCAGGTATTCTGGGCACACAGAAAATTAAGAGCCTTGCCCTGATGGCTCCTGCTGCTGTTCTGCGTGAAGATGCCATCCGCGGCATTCTCTTTGGCAAGCAATACGATGTAAGCAATCTTCCGGAAGCCGTGGATATTTTCAACGGCCTGAAGCTCGGTGCCAACTATGTAAGAACTGCTCAAACGCTCCCCATATACGAAACAGCCTCCCAGTATCAGGGTCCTGCTCTCATGGTGCATGGAACACAGGATACCGTTGTTCCCTACACGTACAGTCTCCGCTATCAGCGGATTTATTTCCATGGCGAGCTAAAACTTATCCCTGGCGAAGGCCACGGATTTAGCAAAGATACTGCTGGTGCCGTAAAACTCGTAGCGGACTTTTTCCACAAGCAGCTCAAATAACCCTATAGGGAACAGCTTTTCTTATAGGTTGTACGCATAGAAGAAACGCAGGTATATTGGCCTGCGTTTTCTATGCGTATTTTTTCTGCCCTTTTATCATAAATGGCATGAACCCCTCCGCTTCTTTAGACAGAGGGGTGTTCAAATTAAGTCCAGCCGCTGGAACGCATGGGCAAGTCCGTCCTCTGCCACGGCATCCGTTACGAAATCAGCAATGGCCTTGATTTCCTCGCCGCCGTTGCCCATAGCCACCCCCATATGACAATATTCGAACATAGGAATGTCAATTTTTGCATCGCCAAAGGCAATGGTATCCTCAATTTTGCCACCAATATGCTGCAACAAAACATCAATAGCATGAGCTTTAGTAATGCCTTTGACACCTAAATCCCCGAACAAGGCTGTTTCTCCGACACCGCCCCAGGTTCCTGCCTGCAAATCCGGAAAAGCTTCTTTAGCCGCCAAAAAATCTTCATAGCTTTCGAGAATAAAGCTGACCTTGTTCAGGTCATCCCGGTAAAGTTTCCCACCAAAAATCATTTCCGGGAAGGCTTGCCGGACGGTCATCTTGGCAGCGTTGTCCTGCCCCTTGCGGGCCGAGTATTCCTGCATGACCGGCTCACCTCTTGTCTCAAAATTTTCGCTGGCAAAGAGGCCATTGTTGCTTTCGAGGTAAAATTCCAACTTGCGTTCATGGAGCCAATCCACGATACGGTGGCTCTGTTCTGCGGTAAGCAGCTGGTGCATGACCACCTGCCCATTGTCTTCCACATAACTGCCATTACCGCCAATCATGCCATCAAGACCAATATCCCAAATCTCCTGATAGACCTCTGCCCTGCTGCGGCCGGTGCTGATATATACCTTGTGGCCATTAGCCCTGGCCTCGCGAATGGCCTCTACCGCCGAGGAAGGCAAAACATTGTCATAATCCACCAGTGTGCCATCTACATCTATAAATATAATCTTGCTCATACAATCCACTCCATTTTCTACAACATTATCTTTACAAAACTTTTTTATAAACATAAGCTGCGATAACAGCCTGCACGGCCACCAGTGCCGCCAAAAAAGCAAAAGCCATATAAAGGCTGGTCTGATGAGCCAGAAAGCCGATGGCCGCGGGTCCCATAAGGATTCCCAGATACCCAAGGGTGCTTACCGCCGGCACCGCCATGCTGATAGGCATATCCTTCTGCTTGCCCAGCAAGGAAAAGAACACCGGAACGATATTGGCACTGCCAATACCGATGGCAAAGAAACCTGCGTATAACAGCAGCTGACTGGGAGCAAAAATAACCAGCAGGAACCCCAGGAATGCTAACAAGCTTCCTCCCAGCACCACAGGCTTCTGCCCCAGTTTCTGCACCGTAGCATCCCCCATGAGCCGCATGATAAGCATGGCCGCAGAGAATACCGTAAAGCCCGTACCTGCCAGAGACATATCCAAGTCCTTGACCGTGGTAAGGAATACACCACTCCAGTCCATGACCGCACCTTCCACCAGAAAGGCAATGCAGGCCACCACACCCACAAAGGTGACAATCCCCTTGGGGACAGCTATCATGTTCCCGCCGCTTTCACCACCAAAGGGCAACAGATGACGAGCAAAAAAGCCCAGTGTAAGCAGCATGCTCCCTGCGGCAATACAGGTAGAAGCAAAAGGCGTCAGCCCCAAGGTTCCCACCCAGATACCAAACAGCCCTGCTCCGGCAAAACCACCCACACTCCATAAGGCATGCATCCCGGACATCAGGCGGCGTTTAGCCGCTTTTTCCACCAGTACTGCCTGAATGTTGACCACGACATCGATACATCCCATCATCGCCCCAAAGATAAGCAGGGAAACTGCTGCAGCTGCCATGCTGTCTACCCGACATAAAACAAGCAAAAGCAAGGCAAAGGCGGTGGCGGCCACTGTAAGTGTCTTCCGGCAGCCGAAACGCACAGCGGCTGCCCCGGACAGCGGCATGGTCAAAAGTGAACCAATACCAATGCACAAAAGCAGCATCCCCAGCACATCTTCGCCAATGGCCAGTCTTTCCCGCAAAAGCGGGACCAACGGTGCCCAGGAAGCTGCCCCGAAACCGCCAATAAAAAACAAGGCTCTGGTGGAATGCTGTCGCATTTTCCCCGCGGCATACCGTTCCTTGGCCTTCAATCTGTCCTTATCCTGATTCATAAATTCGCTCCTGTCCTACGTTAGATTTCAAGATTTTCCTCCACAATGTTTCAATTTTTTGCGAACGAATTTCTTCACGTACTATTATATCCTTTTAGCAAGATTATTTCATCCAATTTACATGCCGGTTCAAAATCAATACCATCTTTAAGCGTTAAGGGAATATACAAACCGTTTTTGGTAAACCATATTATCTTTATAGGTTGACATAAAGCGAATTGAAGAGTATCTTCTTAGTGTAGACTTTTCAAAAGGAAGCGATGTATATGCAGAAAAATATCATCTCAGGGGAGGGTATCGTAAAATGATATGGTATCCCTACCAACAAATGAAAACGATGAAAGCCCCTTATGAAATCGTAAAGGCTGAGGGGCCATATCTGTACACCAGGGACGCAAAACTACTGGATTCCATATCTTCCTGGTGGAGCGTTATCTATGGTTATCATCAGCCGCAAATCACCGATGCCATCTGCCGGCAGGCGGCAAAATTTTCGCACATCATGCTCGGTGGTCTTACCCACAAGCCTGCCGAGAAACTGGCGGAAAAACTTGCGGACTGGCTGCCCGGCGACCTGGACTATTGCTTTTTCTCCGACTCCGGCAGTGTCGCCGTGGAAGTCGCTTTGAAAATGGCCCTGCAATATTATGTAAACGCCGGTGAAAACCACCGCCGTACGGTACTGGCACTTGAGCACGCCTATCATGGAGATACCTTCAAAACCATGTCTGTAGGCGACGATGAAGATTACCATTTCATCTTGCAGGTATATGGAAAAAATCCCTATGTCGTGCATATTCCCACAACGATTTCCGCTTTGGAAGATGCCTTTGCCCGTTATGGCAACGAGCTGAATGCGTTCATTGTCGAACCCTTGCTTCAGGGAGCAGGCGGCATGCGTATGTATGACATTGTTTTCCTGCAGCGGGCCAGAGAACTTTGCAATCAATATGACGTTCTGCTCATCTTTGATGAGGTCGCTACAGGTTTTGGGCGGACCGGTCATCGCTTTGTCGCCGATGTGGTATTGCCGGATATTTTGGTATTGGGCAAAGGGCTGACCGGTGGGCATATTGGTCATGCCGTTACCGTAGCCAATAAAAAAGTCTTTACTGCTTTTTATGATGATGCACCGGAAAAAGCCTTGATGCAGGGGCCCACTTTTATGGGTAACGCACTGGCATGTGCAGCAGCGAGTGCCTCTATTGAACTGTACGACCAGTTGGAGGTAACCGCCAGAGCCAGACATATGGAAGAAATCGCCAAAAGAGAATTAAACGGCTTTACCGACCCGCGTATTCGCGATATTCGCATAATGGGTGGTTGTGCCTGCATCGAAGTCGCTGAGGCGGAGACACTGGCAGGATATCAACAATTTGCCTATGAACGCGGCGTCTTTGCCAGACCGTTCCTGACCTATCTATACGCCATGCCGCCTTACATACTCAATGATGATGAATTGGTTCATATCTTTGCCGTTATGAAAGAATGGTTTCAACAGCAATAATTTTTATAGCAAATTACGGAGGAAATTATGAAACATCTTAATACACGCGAGCTTGTTCTCTGCGGCTTGTTCATCGCCCTGATTACCGCAGGAACCTTTATCCGCATACCGGTGGGGACGGACGTATATACCCTGCAATTCCTGTTCACCCTGCTGGCTGGTCTGGTTCTCGGTGCCCGTCTTGGGGCCATTGCAGTAGGGACTTATGTACTGCTGGGGTTGTTGGGCGTGCCGGTGTTTGCCTCCGGCGGCGGCCCGGCTTATCTGTTGCAGCCCACGTTTGGCTATCTTTTGGCCTTTATCCTGCAAGCCTGGCTCTGCGGCTATTATGTCCGCCGCAGCACAGCTGTTTCGTATGGCCATATGCTGGGGGCTAACCTTTTGGGCATGGTGCTTGTTTATGTAATTGGCATCAGCTGGTTCTATCTGATTTCCAATTATGTGATTGCCGCACCGATTCCGCTTTGGACAGCCATCTTCTACTGCGGTGTTTTGCAGATAATCCCAGACTTTCTTCTTTGTCTGGCCGCCACAGCTATTGGCATGCGTTGTTACAAAAGCGGTGTCTGGGTAGAGGAAAAACACGCCGCTGTGCAGAAGGAAGTGTGTGCATGAGCAAGAATCTGTTTGTCACAGGAACCAATACAGAGGTGGGCAAAACGTATGTCGCCGGCCTTATCGTAAAAACACTGCATGAAGCAGGCCTGGACGTTGCGTATTACAAAGCCGCCATGAGCGGCAATACACGGCGTGCAGATGGCACCCTGATTCCCGGTGATGCGCTCTTTGTACGGGAAATTTCCGGCATTTCCCAAAGCCTGGAAAGCATGTGCCCTTATGTTTACGAGCATGCCGTATCCCCGCATCTGGCCTCCCGCATAGAAGGCCCCCCTGTACGCATGGACGTAATCAAACAAAGTTTTCAGGCGGTTTGCCGGGAACATGATTACGTCGTTATTGAAGGCAGCGGCGGCATAACCTGCCCGTTAAGCGTCGATGAAGAACATATCCAGTTAGAAGATATTGTACATCAGTTTAACCTGCCCAGTATTTTGGTAGCAGATGCCGGATTAGGCACCATCAATGGCGTAGTGCTCACTTACGAATATATGAAACAAAAAAAAATGCCCCTAAAGGGCATTCTATTCAATAACTTCCACACAGGCAATCTTATGGAAGAAGATAACTGGCTTATGTGTGAACAACTGACTGGGCTATCGGTACTTTCCTGCATTGGGCAAGGGGATAGATTCTTGCCCGGCCTGACGGCAGAAAAACTATCTGCCCTCTTTGCCTAGCAGAATTTCTTCCGCCTGCAGTTTCTCCATGAAGAATTCCAGAAATACCTCCGTACCACACCAGCCATCCGGCAGAGTAGCCGCTCCACCCTCCGCATAAACGGATAGGCGTTCACCACTATCGTAATGAACATGGAAAATAAGCAATGTTCCCAACGCACTATTTCGCAGACTGCTGCCGTTGATGGCGGCGAGATTTTTCTTTTTTATGATTGCCTGTAGTTCATCCAATGCCTCAACAGGCAGGTCCTGCTTAAATATCAACGGCTTAGATGTATCCTGACTATCGTAAATAAGATAGAATCGAGCCTTACCGCCCTTGCGTTCAGCTTTGAGAAGATACTCGCCAGCCGGAAAACTCGTTGC
>CACZIV010000054.1 GCA_902781305.1 Pseudoselenomonas ruminantium | reverse complement strand
GTCACCGCCCATAATATGAATCCGGTCAGCGTATGCTGACCGGTCAATATAGCCCTGTGCCGTCTTTATCCGTTCGTCACTGAGCTCTAATGTCGTGATGTCAATATCTGCGGCACCATTTTGCGCCATGAGCAAGCTCGAATAGCCGATGGCTGTGCCGATTTCGAGTACACGGTGGGGCTTTGCCTCCTGCACAACCTGTAGGAATGCCTGCCGCCCGCGTTCGTTGATGATGGGAACATGATGGAGAGCCGCATAGCCCTCCATCTCCCGTAATAATTCTTCCAAATTTATCGCACCTGTTCTACAATCTGCTGATGTTCAGCGTAGGATTTTGAGTAGTGATTATGGCCCTTGCGGTCAGCCACGAAGTACAGATAATCCGTATCCGCAGGATAGAGCACCGCCTCAATAGCCGCCATGCCTGGGCTGGCAATCGGCCCTGGGGGCAGGCCCTTAATCTGATACGTATTATAGGGAGACTCAATCTTCGTATCCTTGATGCTCACATCTTCCTTAGGTGCATCCAAGAGATACTGAATCGTGGTATCCGTCTGCAGGGGCATGCCGATTTTCAGCCGCTTGAAGAACACCTGCGCGATAATCGGCCGGTCTTCTTCATACATGGCTTCCTTCTCCACCAAAGATGCCAATGTAATCAGCTCATGGATGGAAAGATCCATCTCCGCCGCCCTCTTCCGCATTTTTGGCGTCAGGCGGTTATCCATATCCTCGGCCATCATCTTCAAAATGCCATCCACCGTCGGGTCATCATGGAGCACATAAGTATCAGGGAATAAAAACCCTTCGCAGGCATAACGAATGTCCTTATCCCGCTTGATATAGCTATAAGGGGCAAAATCCTTAGCCTTGCGCAAAAACTCATCCTCGTCCACCAAACCTTCATCACTGAGGCGTTTGGCGATTTCCTTGATACCAAAACCTTCGGGAATGGTGAACTTAACCTGAGTAGTTTCCCCGTTCACCAACTTATTGATGATTTCTTCTGGCGGCGTATTGGGCTTGAACGCATAGGTGCCGGACTTGAACTTATCCGCCGCATCGCTTTTTTTCACCTGCAGCCAAAAGGCCTTTTTATTGGTGATAATGCCATGCTTGACGAGTTCGTCACCGATGTCACTGGCGCTCATGCCTTTTTTGACTGAAAGGAAGATGGTCTGATTGGGGTCAAGGTTCTTTGGTGCTGCTTCATCGGCGGTATTAAACGCGAGTACCACCGCCAGGGCAATGACCACCACAAAAGAAACGCCTATAGCCGTCCAATGTTTCCAAGTCAACGAATGGAAAAAATCCGTTCCCTTTTTCATGCCATCCTGAATATTTCCGAGCTCCACATCTTCACCATTCAGCCATTTTCCCAGCTTATCCTTAAACTCCCCAATTTTGGATAGCAAATCCCCCACACCAACATCTCCTGTCCTGTTTTTTCGGCAAAACGAAAAACTGCCATTCTGCAAAGAATGGCAGCTTATTACCTATTTTACTCCTGTTCCGATTCTTCAACCAGAGCGTCGTAGGCTTTCTGTACCGCCTCGAATTCCTCATCGGTGGGCTCAACGTACTCGTCTTCGCCGTCAGCACCCTTGACGATTTTGGCGATGATGACATCTTCTTCCTCATCCTCGCAGCCACAGCCACAACCGCAATGGTCATGACCATCTTCGTCGTTATGAATGCCAATCAGCAGCGCATATTTTTCGTCGCCTACGGGGATAATCATTTCTTCCTCGTAATAGTATTCGTTGCCGTCTTGGTCGGTCATTACGACAACAACGCCATCGTCCTGCATATCTTCTTTATTTGCCATTTTTTTCACCTCTGTAGATTAATTGACAATTTATTTTATCCTATCTCAATGAAGACTGTCAAGCCAGCCTTGCAGGATAAATACTGCCGCCATCTTATCAATGACCTTGCGCCGCTTCTTGCGGGATACATCCGCTTCAATCAATGAGCGGGTGGCCGCCACGGTGGAAAGGCGTTCATCCCAGAAGTGCACAGGCAAATCCGGGTGGCGCTTGGACACCTCTGCCATAAAGTCTTTAACAATCTGGCAGCGTTCCCCTTCCGTGCCATTCATATTTTTCGGATAGCCGGATACCAGCTCGTCCACTTCATACTGCGCAATCAGTTCGTCCAGCCGGTTGAGGTCAGCGTCGAGCTCACCACGGCGGATGGTTTCCACGCCCTGAGCCGTGAGTCCCAATAAGTCACTTACAGCAATACCGACCGTACGGTCACCAATGTCTAACGACATGTATCTTTTCATTTCTTCAGTTTCTCCAAATAGGAACGCACCAGTTCCTCCAATAATTCATCTCGTTCCAGCTTGCGGATAAGGCTCCGCGCTTCCTTGTAGCTGGTCACATAAGCCGGGTCCCCGGACAGCAGGTAACCTACCAGCTGATTGACGGGATTATAGCCCTTTTCTTCCATAGCGGCGCTGGCCTGACGAATAATCGTCTCGGCTTTGTTTTCCTCGCCGCCCATCTTAAACATCATAGTTTCTTCACTAACCATGAGAATCCCCCCTGAACTGTTTACTATGATATATCATACCACATTTCAGCGATAATTCCTACTAATTTAAGACGGGAAGACCGTCCAAAGTACCAAAAGGACACCCAAAATCAATTTACCGCCAATAGCTGCCAGCGTCAACAGATTCCAACCGGATTTAATATCGTCGATACTCTCCGTCAAAATTGCCGAAACATCAGCACCTTCCGCCCGCAGTCCCCGATAACGGTAAATATTATGTGCCAGATCACCAGTCAATGCTGCAATGGAAAGATAGAATACAATCAGCTGCCAGGGACGAAAGTCCACATACTGGTAAGCCAAAAACATCCCCACACAGTCAAAGATGAGCAGAAGTGCCCCAATCAGGATAAACATACGACTGATGAACTCGCCGGAAAACATCTTCCCCATGGCATCCAGTTCATCCCGTTGCTCTTTTTGCCGCTCGTCATCTTCATCGGCACCCAGCCGTTCCATGACCATCTTCAAGGAAGCAATCGAGGTAAGCAGCCAAAAAATCGCATAACACTGTACCATTACCGTCATTGTTCTTCATACTCCAAATCGTTTTCATCACAGTAATCACGAGCAACCTTCAAGAAATATTCCTGCTGAAACTTTTCCCAGGCAGTTTTTAACAATAAATGCTTAATCTGCTGACGGAATTTCAGCTGCGCACCAGGCAAACGCAGAATTTCCTGCAGACGCGTCTTAACCTCGTCCCGCTGCGCAGCAGCAAAACTTTCCATCAGGTTATGCCCTTCACTGTCTACCATATTGGGCAGTGGGATATAATGCTCCCAATCATCCTCTATTTCAAAGACATGATTCAGCGTTTCTTCCTCCCCCAAATCATCCCGCATGATGATGACCTTGCCACTGGCAATATCAATATAGCCCTGATGCATGTCCGACTGGGACAACGCCTTGGCTAATTCCTGTAAATTCACTTTCATGGATAAAACCTTACCTCCCGCTTGCAATGTATATCTATTGTCCATCATTTACGATAAAAAAGCAAGCGCGTATTTTGATCGAGATGAATAATCCGCTTTACTGATGCTCATATACGGCAATCATATTGCCAGCGGTATCATGAAATCTTATCGGCTGCAGCGACAATTTTCCATTCTTTATGCGCAAACCATCCGTATACACGGTAAAGCCGGCAAACTCAATAGCGACATCTGTAAAGTGCAAATCCCGGTAGCCCTGCTCAAAATTACCGGAAATACGCTTAAACGGCCAAATCTGATAGTGTCCTTCTCCGGAACAAAGGCTGCCATACGAGGTCGTTTCCCGGCCGCTCCCCTTGGATTCCAAATGTATATCCAGGTCCACCTTGCAGGAAAGATTGCTGTTTGGCAAAGCCTTCGTCGTATCCAGATCCGTCCCCTTGCCATCGATAAAATAATAGCGGGTATCCAGATCATATTCGCCATTCGCAGCAAGCTGTCCATCATAGACACTGGCCAATACATCATTGAAAATCAATTTCTCTCCATCATAGTGTATTTTGCCACTGACACCTTTAAAATCCAACGCGGGAATATGCAGTTCTTCCATATATAGAGTACCTTCCCCATGGATATCACTAAGCGGACCGGTCAAATGCGTTTCAAAAATCAGCTTGTCATGGAGATTGATTCCCATCCCCATGGAAGACAAATCGACATCCAAAAAACTGATATGCAAATCTGCCATAGGTACTTCCGCGGCATTAAAATCAACCTTGCCCTTGAGTTTGACGCCATTGCCAATCATCGTTCCACCAAAATGACCGGTAGAAACGTCCAATATCATATCATCATCCGTGTTGATATCGGCCAACAGATTTGCTTTTGACAGTAAATAGTGACGATCCTTGTGAAAAACTTCCAAGCGGCAATTCTCGAACTTCAGCTTCATGCGGATTTTTTTCTCCTCACGGTCAAAATTACTCCACTGTTTTGCCATTCGTTCGGCCTGCCGTTTGCGGCGCCGTTCACCGATTCGCTTCCGTTCTTCCGCTGATTTGCCCACCAGACTGACTTTTTCCTGCCAATCTTCATCCTTTTCCTTAACTTTATGCATATCCGGGGATGTCCGCACAAAATCCACAGTCATATCATCAGCCAGATGGATGGCTACCGCTGCATCGCGGATGACCAATTCCTGCATAGTCGTCGATTTAATATGGCCGGTAATGATATCCCAGGGGCGAACGTCAAAGGACCCTTCCGGGACATAAAGAATAAGTCTTCCATCGGGGTCATGCCATTGTAACTGACTGAATTCCACATGCCCATTGATATGCGCAATGATTTTTTCGGCAGTAATTTCGCCTTTTAGCATATCCTGCTCCATCATTGCCTGATTAAAGATAGCTGCCGCTCCCCGGCTGAAAAATTCCAGCACCAGAAAAGCTGTAATGATAATTGCTAAAAACAAACCGGATAATAGTTTTTTCCAATGTGTACGCAGCCATATCAGCATAGGCTCCCCTCCCTGCAAACCTTTACCCAAAGATATGCATTAATCTTCCTGATTCTGGTACTTCATCAATAATCTGTCAGCCAACAGTTTTGCCTGCGGCCAAACAGCATTTATTTTTTCTCCCATCAATTTCTTGCCGGAAGCGTCCGGATGCAAGCCATCCAAGCCATAGGCAGTCGGCAAGAGTCCGCCAGGACTTTTAATCGCTGCTGCAGTATCAATATGCACCTGTGTACGGATAAAGTCATTTACCACAGCAAAACGCTGCTGCCAATCCGGTGCTGTGTCCTCTTTGAATATGTGCTGAATATTATCCGGATTTATTGCAGGCAAGGTCAATAAAATCGGTGCAATATTATTTTCCAGACACATACGCTGTATATCCTTCAGACAGTCAATAACCACCTGTGGGTCTTCTCCTGCCCGCAAGCTGTTGCTGCCCGTCATAATCAACAGATAATGCGGCCTGAATGGCAATACATCCTTTTCAAAGCGGTCACGGGTCATTTGTGCTGTATCACCACTTTGGGAAAGATTTATGGCCGGGAAATTTAAATACGTTAAATAGCTGAATTCAAAATCTGCCGGGCCAAAGGAAAAATGGCCGCCGCCATGACTGATACTATCGCCCAAAACGCCTGCTTCCCATTTATCCAAAGGCGATACTCGGTAATACTGAGGCTCTGACCATGTCCCCATCACATTTCCGTCCCCATCAAAGGACAACACTCGCCAAAAAAATCCATTGGGCAATGGACGCGGCGATGAGTCATACAGCTCTGACATATCCGCAAACAATGTTGCAAAAGGCTGTGCCTGTTCATTTAGCTGCGGATTCTCATGATACAAAGCAATTTCATAGCGCTTAGCGCCGGCCTGCTGTACCCAATGATAGACAGGATACAATAATACCGTACCATTCTTGCCCGAATAATCCGTTACGGGTAGCGGCGCATTCATCGGTGCAATATCCGGACTGGTCCAAAGCTCTGCCAATTTACTGAACGGCGTCAGCGGCTGACCATCAAAATCCATAGAACGCACACGCCAATAAATAGGACGCTTGCCCAACAAATCCTGAGCAAATTCCCTTAAAGGCGGGTTATAACGATTTTGATATACCCTGCGCGTACGATAAATAGCTGCTGTCGATTCGCTTTCTGCATCCAAAAAGAATGGTACTGACGAAAAGAATTCCACCTCATAAAATACAGCATTTATATCCTTAGCCCACTCTAAAATCGGTGAATAAGATACCGGACTATGCTGGCTCGTCTTCATCAGCTTGGCTTCTGCCTCTGGCACTTCTTTTGCCCGCAACTGTGCCTGATAGAAAAGTATGCCGCCCATAGCTCCGCCAATGATACAAATGGTCAGGGCAATAAAGATAATATATGTGCGTCTTTGACGCCACCAGGTCATAACTCTGTGTCTCCTTGATTTCGATTTTTTAACTCTTGATATGCTTTTACTTGCTGACTCCGCACCCAATCACCAATTGCTGCCCCAGTTAAAGTATTCGGTGCCTGGTTGCCATTTACCTGCTGCATTCGGGCAAGAATTGCCGGCGCCTGTTCCAAATAAAAGGGCAGGCTGTGATGGTCAGCCCGGATAACGGCTTGAAATTCTGCCATCGTCAACGGTGAGGAATTTACCTTCAGCAACAGTTCCGCAATCTTGCCAGCCTTGGTGAGTCTGGGTGCCCGCATATGCTGCTCAATAACGAGCAGTCCTCCCTGCAGCCATTTTTTCGGCAGGGTCATGCGCTGATTCCACTTTCGCAGTACATCCTGCCCACGAACTTCATGGCCATAATGATGCGGGAGCATTTCTGCCGGCGTTTCCCCCTTGCCCAAATCATGGACAAGACCGCAGAAACGCGCCAGCAGGGAATCCGTTTCTGCCGCCACCGTATCCACAACCAGCATGGTATGTTCAAATGCATCCCCTTCCGGATGAAAGGCTTCCGGCTGAGTCTTGCCAATTAACTTGGCCAATTCCGGAAAAGTCACCTCAAGAAGGTCTGTTTCCTGCAATGCACGGAAAAAACGTGAAGGCTTCTCCGTCATCAAGGCGCGCTTGAGTTCCTGCAGAAGCCGTTCAGCCGGTTCCCCTGCCAGTTCTTCCCGGCAGGCATTCATTGCCGTTTTGGTTTCCTCAGCCAGGGTGAAGTTAAACTCTGCAGCCTGCCGGGCAGCTCTAAGCGCCCGCACCGGGTCTTCTGCAAAGTGATGGGAAACCGGACGGATTATCCTCTGCTCCACATCATGTCTTCCCCCATAAAAGTCAAAAATCTCGCCTGAGGGCAGTTCCATCGCCATGCTGTTGATGGTGGTATCCCGGCGGTATAAATCTTCTTCGAGTGTTACCTCACGGCCATACTCCACCACAAAACCACGATAGCCGGCCCCTTGTTTTTCTTCCTTGCGGGCAAAAGCCACCTCGGCATGGTGTCCGTCAATCTCCACGAGATATACGGGAAAGGCCTTGCCGACTCTAGGTGCTTTAGGAAATACCTGTTGAAATTTTTCCTCGTCAATGCCGGCCACCATATAATCCTTGTCGTGGGCGGGCACCTGACGCAAAAAATCCCGCACCCAGCCGCCCACGATAAACACGCGGGCGCCTGCAGTGCGGACTTGATTTACAAATTCGTTTTCAGTCATCATTTACTTCATCTGTCATTCACAATATGCGCTCCACGGGTATCCAAATCCAGCAGCAAAATATCTGCCGTTACCCCATGGCGGGCAAAAGTCTCCTTCATCGCCTGTCCCACTGCTTCTTCCACATGGCGGCGCTGCAGGCAATAGGCAATAAGACACGGCCCGGCACCACTTAGACTAGCGCCTAAGGCACCTGCCTTTTTGGCAGCGTTAAACACATCATACATGCCAGGGATCAGTTTTGCCCGATACGGCTGATGCAGGGCATCTTCAAACACATTGCGCAGGAATTTTTCATTGCCCTTGCAAAGAGCTGCCACGAGCATACCGGCACGGCCGATATTATTGATGGCGTCCTTCATGGACACTTCCTTGGGCAGGACTTCCCGTGCCTTTTTCGTGGACAGGGGGAAATCGGGCACCGCCACCACGAGCTTTAACCGCATCTTGGGAATCAGCGTAAAGCACTCCACATCCCCGCGGGTCACGGTACTAACGGTAAAACCGCCATAAATGGCCGGTGCCACATTATCCGGATGCCCCTCAATCTCGGTTGCGAACTGCAAAAGTTCCCGGCGGGTAAAGCGGTTGTTAATCAGCGCATTGGCCCCTTTCAGCCCCGCCACAATGGCTGTGGCACTGCTGCCTAAGCCACGGGACAGGGGCACATGGTTTTCCATATGGATAACCGCGCCCTTATAGGTGTCAGTCAGCCCAGCTTTTTTAAGCAGATACTGTACCGACTGACAGACGATATTGCGCTCGTCACGGGGGATGTTTTCGGCACCGGCACCGTTAATCGTTATACGGCAGCCGGGAGCCTCCGTCAATCTTAACTGCAAGTCATTGTAGACCGTACAAGCCAGCCCAATGGAATCAAATCCCGGCCCGCAGTTGGCACTTGTTCCCGGGACTCTAACCCAGATGCTGCGACTATCCACTGACTTACCCCCGTTCCTGCTCAACACGAATGACACTACGAATTTCATCTACCACGGGCAGAGCTTTGAGCGCCGCCAAAGCCGCCTCAATCTGCGCATGCTCAACGCGGTGGGAAATCGCCACGATTTCGGCATGGTCAACGATGTTCCGATGCGTCTGAATAACGGATTCCAAACTTACGCCGGCATTGCCGAAAGCCGTAGCCACATACCCCAATACACCAGGCTTGTCATCGACGAGCAGGCGCACATAGTAGGAAGACTTCGTCTTCTCAATGGGGCAGATGGGCTTTTCTTCATAGCAGGTGCAGCGTACCCGGCCAAAGTTATCATGCAGGATATCGCGGGAAGCGTCAATCACATCCGCAACAACTGCCGATGCCGTCGGCAGGGAACCGGCGCCCTGACCATAGAACATGGCATCACCGATAGCATTGCCCTTGACAAAGATGGCATTGAACACGCCATTGACCGCAGCCAGCGGATGTTCCTTGGGCAGGAATACCGGATGTACCCGCACATCTACACCATGCTCTTGCGTTTCCTTGCCCACAGCCAAAAGCTTGATTACATAGCCTAAATTCCGGGCATATTCGATATCGTCCGGGGTAATCTTCGTGATACCTTCTACGGACACATCTTTGAGTTCCACACGGGTATTAAAGGCCAGCGAGGCAAGAATAGCCGCCTTGCGCGCCGCGTCAAGACCATCCACATCAGCAGACGGATTGGCCTCGGCATAACCTTTTTCCTGTGCCTCTTTCAAGACGCTGGCGTAATCGCTGCCGCATTCCGTCATTTTCGTGAGCATATAGTTAGTCGTACCATTCACAATGCCCATGATTTCCGTAATCTGATTGGCCGTCAAGCACTGCTTGAGCGGCGTGATGATGGGAATACCGCCACCGACACTGGCTTCAAAGAGGAAGTCCACATCCTTTTCTTCGGCTTTGGCAAACATTTCCTTGCCGAACTGGGCCACGACATCCTTATTGGCTGTAACGACATTCTTGCCGGCTTCCATAGCCCGCAGCATATAATCCTTGGCGGGATTGAGTCCGCCCATCAGCTCGACGACGATTTCGATTTCGTCATCATTTAAGATGTCCTCAATCTTATCCGTGACCTGATAGTTCGCCAAAAAGGGGCGCACCTTACTGCAATCGCGCACGAGAACTTTTTTAATCATCAGTTCTGCTCCCACGCGCTCGGTAATCTGCTGCCGGTTCATCTCCAGCACTTTAATCACGCCGGAGCCAACAGTCCCGGCTCCCAACAAGCCTATCTTAATAACCTTCTGCATACGGTACACCCCTTTTCAACTATTCAATTAAGCCTGACCCAAAACTTCCAGACGCTTCACGCCATCCACCATGCGCAGTTTATCGAGCAAAGCTTCGAGGTCTACGCTGAGGTTCATGGTTTCGATGGATACGGTAGCATTGGCCACGCCCTGCAGGGGAATGCCCTGATTGATGGTCATAACGCTGCCGGAATCCTGCGAAATCGTATTCAGAACACTGGAAAGTACGCCCTTCTTGTGTTCAAGCAGGAACGTCAAGGTGACAATCTTATTCTGGCTGGCTTCGTAGAAGGGGAACACATAATCCTTGTACTTGTAATAAGCACTGCGGGACAGCTCCATTTTCTCCACGGCTTCGTTGATGGTACGGGCATCGCCACGTTTGAGCATTTCTTTTACTTTGATGGTTTTCTTGATTGCTTCCGGAAGAATTTCTTCACGGACGAGGAAAAATCCGCTTTTCTGTTCGTTCATATATTACGCCTCCAATGGATAATTTTCTACTGACAAAAGATAGTATACCACATTATGTATACATTTGTCATCCCAAAATTTTACAACTATCAACAAATTCAGCGTTTTGCCGCCTGAATTTTGCTTTCTGTGCCCTTCAGCAGACGGCCAATGTTACTGTGGTGACGGACAATGATGAATACCGCCGCTAACACGCCAAAGAGAATAAATTCCAAAGAATAATCCATCAGCCAGGCCAATAACGGTACGCAGGCTGCCGCCACAATGGAGCCCAAGGACACATAGCCTGTGACCTTTACAATAGCCAGCCACAGTAAAAATACAATCAGAGCCGGCAATGGCATCAGCATGACCATTACCCCCAAGCCCGTAGCCACGCCCTTACCGCCCTTGAATTTCAGGAACAAGGAGCAGGAATGACCCACAATGGCTAAGATACCGCAGACAATCATAAAGACTGGCGTGCCCACGAGCAGGGAACCAAGATAAACGCTCACCGCGCCTTTGGCAAAGTCCAGCAGGAAAATGGAAATTCCTGCCGGCTTGCCGAGCGTACGCCAGGCATTAGTCGCCCCGATGTTATGACTGCCATGTTCCCTAAGGTCTGTATGCCAGATGGCTTTCCCCAGCCACAGACCGTTGGGAATCGAGCCCAGAAGGTAAGAGAGAATCCCTGCTATCAGCATGTTCTCCATCAATAATCCTCCTCCTCATCACGCGCACGCACAATCAGGCGCAGAGGCGTACCCTCAAAGCCATACATTTCGCGCAGACGGTTTTCGATGAACCGCAAGTAAGAGAAGTGCATGAGTTCCGGGTCGTTGACGAAGATGATGAACTTCGGCGGTTTGATATCAGCCTGAGTCATAAAGAGAATCTTGAGGCGGCGGCCACGGTGCATCGGCGGCGGGTTAATGGATACCGCATCGCGGATAAGCTCGTTGAGCACGCTGGTCTTGATGCGCATGGACTGCTGTTCAGCCACATACTTCACGAGTTCCGTCACGCGGCCCACACGCTGACCAGTCAGAGCCGAAGCATAGAGCACCGGCGCATACTGCAGGAAGCCAATTTCCTCGCGCAAGTCTTCGGTAAAGCGCAGGGTTGACTTGTCATCCTTTTCGGGATAGATATCCCATTTGTTGACGACAATCACCACGCCCTTGCCAGACTCATGGGCATAACCGGCAATCTTCTTATCCTGCTCGGTGATGCCTTCAAAGGCATTGATAACCATGAGGACAACATCGGCACGGTCAATGGCACGCAGGGAACGCATCACGCTGTAACGCTCCACCGGTTCATCAATCTTGCCACGACGGCGCATACCGGCCGTATCAATCAACATAAACTTCATATCGTCCTTGACGAAATGCGTGTCAATGGCATCACGGGTCGTACCGGCCACATCACTGACGATAACGCGTTCTTCGCCGAGCAGCTGATTAACGAGGGAAGACTTGCCCACATTCGGACGGCCAATAACGGCAATGCTGATTTCGTCCTCGTCCTTTTCCTCGGGCACTTCTTCGGGGAATGCCGCGACAATGGCATCCAAAAGGTCACCCAGGTTCATGACGTTGGTCGCCGACAGAGGAATCGGGTCACCTAAGCCCAGATTATAGAATTCATAGATGTTCATTTCGAGCTGGGGGCTGTCAATTTTGTTGACCCCTAAGATAACCGGCTTCTTGGTATTGCGCAGAATCTTGGCCACTTCTTCATCAGAAGTCGTAAGGCCAGTTCGGCCATCCACCAAAAAGAGGATAACGTCAGCTTCTTCCATGGCGATTTCCGCCTGGCTGCGCATGGATTTTAAGATATGGTTGCTTTCATCGAATTCGATACCGCCGGTATCAATCATGGTGAACTCATGGTTCAGCCATTCTGCATCCAAATAAATTCTGTCCCGGGTAACGCCGGGCATATCGTCAACGATGGAAACGCGTTTCTTGCCAATCTGATTGAACAGGGTGGACTTGCCCACATTTGGGCGTCCTACGATGGCAACGATAGGTTTGCTCATTGTCAGCCTTCTTTCTTCTAGTTATTCCACAGGCTTCGTATAGCCTGCATTGCTCTGCCAGGTATAGGCAGTTTCGCCGCTGCGGTTCTTATGATAATTTGCCCAGTCGGTAAGCGCATGGTAGTAATCGGCCCCGCTCTGTACCGGCTCTACGCGGATATTCGGGAAATGCGCGGTAAATTCCTGCAGAGTCATATCGTCAAGGAAGATATCTTCCCCTGCTCTAAGCGCCGGTTCGGGAATAATCAGCGCCTGACGCTTGTCCGCCTCCGGCATATTGGCTAAGGTGTCGAGAATATCCTTGGCCGTCAGCAAGCCGGACACGTTGACCGTAGAGCCAAAATGCTTATTTTCCACAGGCACAATGCGTACCTGCAGATTTTTGACCTGCAAGGATTTCGCCAGCTGTTCCATAACCGGCGCAACAGAGGTTCCCGTCACCACATCAATCACAAAAGGCTCATCATAACCATTTGACCGTTCAACATTTTGACAGGTCAAATTCCAATCATTGATAAAGCTGCGAGTCAGGCCAATGCCGTTATCGAGCTGCGGGAAGCCGTCATAGAATTCCGTCGGCGGCACTTCGCGGCCAGCCAAAAAGTAGAACTCATCCCCTAAGTAAAGGAACGTACGTCCCTCTTCCTGCTGGAACTTCTTCTGCCACTTCTCCACCATATCAATTACTCTCGCGGCACCTTCGCGGTCAAACTGTTGCAAGGGATAGGGGTCTGTGCGATACTTCGTGATGCCCACAGGCACAATGGCCATGGACAAGGCATGAGGACGGCGGGCGGCGATTTCGCGAATGGAGCGCTCTAATTCCTCGCCGTCATTGAGTCCTGCACAGAGGACAATCTGCGTATGGTAATCGGCGCCGGCCTTTTCGAGATTTTCAAGCTGCTCGGTAATTCTAGCCGCCCCCTTGCAGCGCAGCATCTGTGCCCTGAGTTCCGGATTCATGCACTGCACGGACACATAGAGCGGCGACAGATGGAACTGCTCGATACGCTTGAAATCTGCCGGCCCCATATTGGTCATGGTCACAAAGTTACCATAAAGGAAGGACAGGCGGTAATCATCATCTTTTATCGACAGGCTGTCCCGCATATCCGGGGCAATCATATTGACAAAGCAGAAATAGCAGTTGTTGGCACATTTGCGGATGCCGTCAAATACTGCCGACTCGAATTCCACGCCCAGTTCTTCATCAAAATCCTTGTCAAAGGAAATGATTTCCCGCTCACCATCGGCATGCTCTATGGTCAGGTCGATTTCTTCATCGGCCATGGCAAAGCTTACATCAATGATATCCCGCAAAGGCTGCTCATTTATGGCGATGATTTTGTCACCGGGAACCAGCTCCAATTCCTCGGCCAGACTCCCCTCATTTACTCTGGAAATTATCCCAGCGTATTCTCTGCTCATACATCTTCTCTTTCATTCTAATTCTAATTAAACAAAGGAGTGATGGAAAACATCACTCCCCTGAGTTTATTCTGTTTATTTAGCGAAGCTATTAGTTAGCTTTCGTGATGGACAGCGAAA
>CACZIV010000053.1 GCA_902781305.1 Pseudoselenomonas ruminantium | reverse complement strand
GCTACGAGAGCGTTCATGCCGTCTTCGTACTGGGAGAAGGTAGCGAACGGAATCTTCAGGTCTTCGTCGCGTTCAAAGCCGTCGAAGCTTTCATCCACGAAGGAATGCGTGAGCTGACGGGCACGGTCCGGACGGAAGTTGAAGAAGATAGCGCCGTCGCCATTCTTCATGCCTTCGTAGCCTTTGACTACGAACGGCACAACGAATTCGTCGTTTACGTCATTGTCATAGCTTGCCTTGAGGCCGGCTACTGCGGAATCAGCGCTTACGCCTTCTGCATGGGTGATGGCTTCATAAGCCTTGACTACGCGTTCCCAGCGGTTGTCGCGGTCCATAGCGTAGTAACGGCCGCTGACGGTTGCAATCTGGCCTGCGCCAATTTCTTTGCACTTTGCTTCGAGTTCTTCGAGGAAAGGCTGTGCGCTCTGGGGCGGTACATCACGGCCATCGAGGAAGGCATGTACATAGACTTCCTTGATGTCATTTTTCTTGGCCATTTCGAGCAGCGCATAGAGGTGCTCCTGATGGCTGTGCACGCCGCCCGGGGAAACGAGGCCCATAAGGTGCAGGGCGCCGTTCTTTTCTTTCACGCCGTTGACGATGGAAAGGAGAGCTTCATTCTTGAAGAAGTCGCCGTTCTTGATGTCGCGGGTGATGCGGGTCAGCTGCTGATAGATGATGCGGCCAGCGCCGATGTTGGTATGTCCAACTTCGGAGTTGCCCATCTGACCGTCAGGCAGGCCGACGAATTCGCCGGAAGCCTGCAGCTGGCTGGTCTTGTAATTGGCAAGAAGGCCGTCGAGTACGGGGGTATTGGCTACCTGTACAGCGTTGTTCTTGTCGGTTTTATCACCGAGGCCGCAGCCATCCATGATGATGAGGGCCACCGGTGCATTTTTAAGAGTTGCCATGTTTAATTTTTGCTCCTTCTAAAAAACACAAAGGAAACGGATTAGAAGTTAACGATAGCGCTGAAGTCTTCAGCCTTCAGGGAAGCGCCGCCTACGAGAGCACCGTCAACGTTCGGCTGCTGCATGAGGTCTTTAATCGTAGCCGGTTTTACGCTGCCGCCGTACTGGATGCGGATAGCGTCTGCTGCCGTCTGGTCGAATTTCTTGGCAACAGCTTCACGGATAGCTTTGCAGACTTCTTCAGCCTGGTCAAAGGTAGCCGTCTTGCCCGTGCCGATAGCCCAGATCGGTTCGTAAGCGATAACGAGTTTAGCTACTTCGTCAGCTGCAAAGCCTTCGAGAGCAGCGTTAATCTGAGCAACTACATGGTCAATGTAAGTGCCAGCTTCACGGATTTCGAGGCTTTCACCGCAGCAGATGATCGGGGTGATGCCAGCAGCAAAAGCAGCACGAGCGCGCTTGTTTACGCCTTCGTCCGTTTCACCGAAGTAATCACGGCGTTCGCTGTGGCCGAGGACAACGTAATCTACGCCGATTTCGTTCAGCATACCCGTGGAGATTTCGCCCGTGAAAGCGCCTTTTGCTTCCCAATGTACGTTCTGTGCGCCAACGTGGATGTTGGTGCCTTTTACCGCTTCGCAAACGGAGGAAAGAGCCGTAGCCGTCGGGCAAACCACAACGTCTACCGTAGCGTCCTTAACGAGAGGAGCCAGAGCCTTTACGAGCTCAACGCCTTCCTTAATCGTGTTGTTCATTTTCCAGTTACCGGCAATAATCGGAGTTCTAGCCATTATTTATAGCCTCCCAAATCGTTTTAATTGAATTATTTATCAGCAATAGCAGCTACGCCCGGCATTTCTTTGCCTTCGAGGAATTCCAGCGTTGCACCGCCACCGGTGGAAACGTGGGAAATCTTGTCGGTGAGGCCAGTCTTCTTGAGGGCTGCTACGGAGTCACCACCGCCAACGATGGAGATAGCGCCTTCGTCCGTTGCTTTAGCAACAGCTTCAGCCACAGCCAGGGTGCCTTTAGCGAAAGCGTCGAATTCAAACACGCCCATAGGACCGTTCCAAACAACCGTCTTAGCGCCTTTGAGGGCTTCAACGTATTTTTCGGAAGTCTTCACGCCGGAATCGAGTGCCTGCCAGCCTTCGGGAACTTTGTCCACGTCAACGGTCTGGGTGTTGGCATCAGCAGCGAATTTGTCGGCGATAACGAGGTCAACCGGCAGAATTACTTCTACGCCCTTTTCTTCTGCTTTCTTTAAGAGTTCACGAGCCAGGTCGTACTTGTCCGGTTCGCAGAGGGATGCACCGATGGGCAGGCCCTTTGCAGCGTCAAACGTATGAGCCATGCCGCCGCCGATGATGATCTTGTCGACTTTTTCAATCATGTTGCTGATTACGCCGATCTTATCGGAAACCTTGGCACCGCCGATGATGGCCACGAACGGATGCTGCGGAGCTTCCAGGGTCTTGCCGATGTAGTTGATTTCTTTTTCCATCAGGAAACCGGCAACAACTTCCACATACTGAGCGATACCGGCGTTGGAAGCATGGCCGCGGTGGGATACACCGAAAGCATCGTCAACAGCAACGTCAGCGAGGCTGGCCAGCTGTTTTGCAAATTCGGGGTCGTTCTTCTTTTCAGCCTTGTGATAACGGAGGTTTTCGAGCAGCAGAACTTCGCCCGGCTGGAGGTCAGCAGCAGCTTTTTCCGCAACTTCGCCTACGCAGTCAGAAGCCCATTTTACATCTTTGCCGAGGAGTTCGGACAGATGTGCAACGAGGTGCTTCGTGGAGAACTGCGGCTCACGAGCTTCGGTCGGACGGCCGATGTGGCAAGCCAGGATAACAGCAGCGCCGTTATCGAGCAGGTAGTTGATGGTCGGCAGCGTGCGAACCATACGGGTGTCGTTGGTGATGTTCTGATTTTCGTCGAACGGAACGTTATAGTCAACGCGGACAAATACTTTTTTGCCCTTTACGTCAATATCTTTCAGGGTTTTCTTATCCATTATGTAAACCTCCAAAAATAATAAATTGAGGCCCGGCCCAAGTTTGCCAGGCCGGACCTCAATCGATCTTCGTAGTATGAAGTTATGCTGCGGTCAAATAATTAGCCGAGTTCAGCGAAGTATTTGATCGTGCGAACCATCTGGCTCGTGTAGCTGTTTTCGTTGTCGTACCAGGATACAACCTGTACCTGCGTGCCGCCTTCAACGGGGTTAACCATCGTCTGCGTAGCATCGAACAGGGAACCGAAACGCATGCCAACGATATCGCTGGATACGATTTCTTCTTCGTTGTAACCGAAGGATTCCGTAGCTTCCTTCTTCATCTGAGCGTTGATCTGTTCAACCGTAACGTCGCCCTTAACAACAGCGTTGAGAATCGTCGTGGAACCAGTCGGGGTCGGAACGCGCTGTGCAGCACCGATCAGTTTGCCCTTCAGTTCAGGAATTACGAGGCCGATAGCTTTAGCAGCACCCGTGGAGTTCGGAACGATGTTGCAAGCTGCTGCACGGCTGCGACGGAGGTCGCCTTTACGCTGCGGGCCATCCAGAGTCATCTGGTCGCCAGTGTAAGCGTGGATCGTGCACATGATACCGGACTGAATCGGAGCCAGGTCGTTCAGAGCCTTAGCCATCGGAGCAAGGCAGTTCGTCGTGCAGGATGCAGCGGAGATAACCTTGTCTTCCTTCGTCAGGGTTTCATGGTTAACGTTGTATACGATAGTCGGGAGGTCGTTACCAGCCGGAGCGGAGATAACAACTTTCTTAGCGCCTGCAGCCAGATGTGCAGAAGCTTTTTCTTTGGAAGTGTAGAAACCAGTGCATTCGAGAACTACGTCTACATCATGCTTGCCCCAAGGAATGTCTTTTGCATCCTTTTCAGCATAGATTTTGATTTCTTTGCCGTTAACGGTGATGCTGTCTTCGCCAGCCTCTACCTTGTCAGCGTACTTGTACTTACCCTGCGTGGAATCATACTTGAGCAGGTGTGCGAGCATTTTCGGGCTCGTGAGGTCGTTGATTGCAACTACTTCATAACCCTCTGCATCGAACATCTGACGGAAAGCGAGACGGCCAATACGGCCAAAACCATTGATAGCAACTTTTACTGCCATTTGAAAAATACCCCCTAAATTTTTTAGAAGTTTCAGTTCTTACGTTGTCTATAATACAATAACTCCCCCTCAATTGTCAATCTTTTTATCATAAATTACAGCAATTATTCAATGAATCGCAGAGATTTTTTTCAAAAAATTCATACCTAAATAGGTACATACATTATATTCGGACAAAACCGCGATAAATACTGAAAAACAATACTATTAATTGCATACAAATAAGCGGTGACAAGTTTTTAACCTTGTCACCGCTTGTAATGTGCGATAAATATTGTTTATACTTTTTACGCCGTTTCGTCTTCTTTTTCCAGTTTTTCGAGTTCGAGCATGGCCTGCACGTAGATGGCGCACTCAAGACGCTTCTTCTGGATTTCGCAGCCGACTTCGTAGGGCTTGCGGATATCGCCGTGGAACAGGTCGGCATTGGCATGGCAGCCGCCGGAGCAGAAGAAACGGGACCAGCAGTCGCGGCATTTTTCCTTGTTGAGCACATGGCTTTCGCGGAAGTACTGCGGCAGCTTCGTGTCCGTTACACCTTCATCTAAGGAGCCTAAGCGGTAGCCTTCGCGGCCCACGAACTGATGGCAGGGATAGAGGTCGCCGTTTTCAGCCACAGCGAAGTATTCGTGGCCGGCACCGCAGCCGGAGAGGCGCTTAGCCACGCAGGGGCCGTTGGAGAGGTCCATATTGAAATGGAAGAAGAAGAAGCCTTTGCCCTCATGATGGCGTTTCATATACGCTTCGGTGAGCTTGTCGTATTCTTCGCTGATACGGGGCAGGTCTTCCTCGGTAAAGCCCAGCGGGCTGTCCTTCAGGACCACCGGCTCCATGGAGAGAATGTCAAAGCCCTCGTCGTTCATGGAAAGCACATCTTTCGTGAAGTCCATATTGTTCTTCGTGTAGGTGCCGCGCAGGTAGGTGTAGACGCCGCGGTAATCCCAGTCGCCGCCCTTGCGGGAGTCGAGGCACTTGTGGAAGTTCTTGATGGCTCTATCATAGGAACCGTTGCCGCCCACATCGGGACGCATGGCATCATGGACTTCCTTACGGCCGTCGAGCGACAGCACGAGGGAGAAGTCGTTGTCGTTGAGCCATTTGATGTTTTCATCATTTAATAAGAGGCCGTTGGTCGTCAGCGTCAGCTTGAACTTCTTGCCCGTTTCCTGTTCGCGCTTGCGGGCGTATTCGGTCACGGCCTTGACGGTCTTCATGTTGATGAGGGGCTCGCCGCCGAAGAAGTCCATTTCGAGGTGCTTTCTAGGGCCGCTGCTCTTAATTAAGAAGTCAACAGCTTTCATGCCGGTTTCGGGGCTCATGATGGCGCGTTCCTGACCGTAGCTGCCACCGTCACCGAAGCAGTATTTGCAGCGCAGGTTGCAGTCCTGGGCAATCATCAGGCACAGGGATTTAACAAGGCCCTTCTGCTTGAAGGTCGGCGGCACGTCGATATCGGGGGCAAAGAGCTCGCCCTCGTCCATCAGTGCATGGAGTTCATCGAGTGCCTCGGTTAAATCGTCCTTTTTATAGGTGTTTTCCCAAGCGGCAATCACCTCATCATCATTTTCGCCCGTGAAGGTGTCCATGATGTCGTAAATCATTTTATCGATAACGTGCACAGCACCGCTGTTGATGTCGAGCAGGATATAGGTACCGTTTTGCACGAATTTATGAATCTTCGCTTTCATTACAACTCCTAACTTTCGCAAACACAAAAGGCCCTCCCTGAGGGAAGGCCCGTAATATAAGCCAATCGCTTACTTTTCGCAAACCTGATTGCCTACCGTGCAGGAAGTCTTGCACGCGGACTGGCAGGATGCCTGGCATTCGCCGCAGCCGCCAGTTTTCAGGGTCTTCTGCATGGATGGTTTGTTGACCGTCTTGATGTGCTTCATCATTTAGCCCTCCTATCAAAAAATAGAATCTCCTATATATGATAGCACGTTAAGTGCCATAATACAAGGAGATTCACGAATTATTTCGAACAAGTCACCATCTGCTGACGGCTGAAGGTAACTGGCGTGAGCTTTAAGCTCTCGGCAAAATCATAGGCCAGTCTGAGATGTGCCCCCACCGCCTCCGGCGTATGGGCATCGGAGCCTAAGGTCACATAGCGGCCGCCGAGTTCCCGATACCGCCGGTAGATGGGCACGAGACTATCGAGCGCCTCTTTGGCCCCCAGCCTGCGCGTGTTGATTTCCATAACCACATCACAGGCAAGAACATTTTGGAGGACCGCATCAATTTCATCAGCGAACTCGGCATAATGGATATCCGCATCATCATAAGGTGCATAACGGCAGATGTAGTCGATATGCCCCAAGGCATGGGCAAAGCTGTGTGCCTTGATGTTTTCGGCCATCTGCACGAAATAGCGGTGATAGGCCTCCTGCTTGTCCTTCCCTTCATAATAGTCGGGATAGTAGATATCCAAATCATCCACCATATGCTGGGAACACAGGATGAAATCAAAGGGCACCTGCCGGGAAAAGTCTTCGCTGAATTCACGGGTGCTCTCCCGCATGCCGATTTCCACGCCCAAATGCAGGTTGTCGCCCTGCAGCTGGCTGTATTTCTGCCAGTAAGCCTGCGGGTCAAAGGCAAAGACCTTGCCTTCCTTGCTGGTATAATCCGCATCCAAATGCTCCGTAAAGACCAGGCCTATGCCCTGCCTTGCGGCAGCTGCCAGAGCCTCTGCCGCCTGCATCTCGGAATCGGCGGAAAACGCCGTATGGATATGGCTGTCAACAATCATTTCTCATGCTCATTTCTTTTTCTCGTCTTTTTTCACTTCGGTCTGCTTCACCGGCGAAAGGGCGAAGTTCTGGAGATTGCCCTTTTTGTCGAACAGGAATACGCAGCGCACCACCGGTTCCTTCTCAAAGGACAGCAGGTACATCATCTGGTCAGCCTGGTCAAAGCGGGTCCAGCCCACAAAACGGCCGCCCTTATACTTGCCCAGATTTTTGTCCATATCCTGATGGATGGCCGTTGCCTTCTTCACATCGATTTCCTTCTGTGCTTCAGCGCCCATCAGTTTGAGCGAAGCGGCAGGGTCATTCTTCACCAGCATGGTATCCACCCAGGCTGCTGCCTTTTCCTGCTGCGTAGACATCATTTCAGCATCCGGCGTAGCGGCCATCGCTGCTGCCGAAACACTTAACAGGGCACCCAAAACCAAAGCTGCAATCTTCTTTTTCATCTAAATCACCTCATAAAAATTCTACATGGACACATCGGTCACGATGCCGTCCTTTGTGTAAACATAAATACTCTTGCCGTTATGGTTGAAGACATATTGCTTCAAATGCTGTCCGTTCTCGTCGGTTTCACTCACACGGGCAGGTTTGCCAAAAGCAGCTGTTATATTATTTTCGCTGTCACCGGGCCGAATTCCTCCATATTTTCCCTGAGAAAGATTTTCCGCATGTTTTTGCGCATTTTCCTTGTCCAGTTTCACCTCTTTCTCCGCCTCGTCATTCATGGCAATGATGAGCCGCTGGAAAGGCACGATTTTTTCGGCCAGCTTCCCCTGGTAGCCCGCGGGCATATCCTGCACGATGGATAACAGCTTCCGGTCGGCGTGTACATCCTGATTCGTCATGCGGCCCCGGTAGCTTGCCACCTGGTCCATGGCCTCGGCATAGGCGAGCAGCATGGCGGCATCGGGGCAGGCACCGTCTAGGTTTTCCACCATTTTTTCATCGCGGAAATCCTGCAGCAGACGCACCGCTTCTTCTGTTTTTTCCCGGTCGGGGTGTTTAAAGTTCAACTGGGAAAGTATATCCACAGCCTGCTCATAACGCTGCGTCATATTCTCCCGCTGGTCACGGTCAAAGGTCGAGGCCGTGCTGCTCTTCGTGCGGCTGTCCATCTCTCCATAGCCTTTAAAGCCGCCGATAAAGCCCACGGACAAGGCCAGCAGGACAAAAATCGCCGTCATCCTGTAGTTGCGCAGACGGAAATAACGGACGGCCACCAAAAGCAGCAGCACCGGGCAGACCATAAGCAGGCAAAGTGCAAATAATGACATAGAATTCCCCCTGTGTAATCGTTTTGCCAATCATTTTTTCATTATAAATTATAACATAGCCATCCCCAAGGGAAAACGGGGCTAAAGTCCCAAATCCCTTGGGGATGGCGGTCATTTATCCTTGCAAATGGACTTCACGGAAGGAGGTTACGGTGCCGCTCTGTACACCGTCGATGAGTTCACGGATAATCTTGGGGTCGGTGTAGTCAAAGGGCAGGAAACAATGTTCTGCCTGATTGTAAAACGTCCGCATTTCGTTTTCAATGCCGCGGATATCGGCCTCGAGTTTGGCCTTGCGCCGCTCATGGGCCTTGCCCGCCTGCACGTAGGAAACGCTGGTCACGCCGAGCCAGACGACGAAGAAAAACGTCCAGGGCACGCTCGGGAAAAAGCCGGTGAGAATCAAATAGAAGAACAAGGTCGCAATCCCGCCGCCAATCGTGTAGTTGCTGAGCTGCGGTTCCGCGCTCTGGGAACGCATCAGCCACAAATCGCCCAGTGTCGCATATTTGCCGCGGATATGGGCAAAGTAGGCCTGCAGACGGTGAAGCTCGGAGAGCATGCGTTCTTTTTCCGGCGGCACATCCTCGAGATGCTGCAGGGCAATCAGCTGGGGCATGGATTCCAAAATCTGCCTTGCTCCATCATCACCTACAAAGCGGGTCATTACATCTTCCTGTCCGGCTTCTGCCGGTTCGCCGCAGAAGGTACATTCTTTGACACCTTCTTCAATTATACAGCCACATTTCTTGCAAATCATTGTTCTTCTCCTCCTTTCTCACCGTTTAGCAACCTTTTGCTATATATCGGTGAAATTCGTCAATGATTAATAGGGTTATGCAAAAAAGTTTTGATAGATATTATTTTTCGCTATGGAAGGGGAAATCCCTGCTAAGAGAATGATTTTTAATTGAAAATTAATCATTTGCAATTTGTGAGGAGGTCGGTTCGTGCTGAAGGTATCCTGTTCATACGTGGTCAGGGGCAAACGGGGGAGTACTTTTTCTGCTTCCGCTAAACGACCCTCCCTGAAAGAAATCGCTGTTTAGCTATATGCGCCGGGCAGGCCGGCGGCGCGTCTTTCAACGTGCTTTCCGGTAACTGCCTACGTCGGGCCGGCCTTCACTTCGTTCAGGCAGTCGCTCCTACAGAAAAAGCACTCCCCCGTTCGCCCCAAGATACGTTCTGTGCTATTGCCACGAATTCGTTTCCCTCGTAACAAAATCAATGGGCTGTAGGATAAAAAAAGGAAAAGCGCCTGCAAATGCAAGCGCTTTCTCGTAACCTGTAAAGATTCCTTGGCAGGCGTGGCGTACCCCTGCATCTCTCGGGTTGCCCCTGTCTAACCATCGGCGTGTGGATGCCACGAAATTGTCCACCTCAAAGAATCTCTACCCTTGCTTTAATTATACTATAACCCCTCACGTTGGTAAAGGATTTTTGCATTTTTGATATACCGACGATACCTTTTCTCCTCCACATGCTGGAATGTTATGACGGAGTTCATGCTGTATTTATAAGCAACCTTAACAAATATTGTTAAAGATTTTTACAAATTTTATTGTTCATTAACTGCTCTCGACAAGCTGAGTATCGGATAAGTCCGCACCAGGCAAGCGGTCTACAACTGCTCTCGACAAGCTGAGTATCGGATAAGTCCGCACCAGGCAAGCGGTCTACGCAGCAACTACCACAACTGGACGCAGCACTACGCCCTCTATCCCATAGACATTAGCTATTTGGGAATACTTATTGTTTATTGTTTTTTTTTATTTTCAAATAGGCGGCTTTGCCGCTGAACGAGGTGTCTACGTCGCCTAATGCACTTTTACATTGTCAGCGGGGCGGTGTTTCAGCCATCTTCCCGACAAAAACCTTTCTAAGGCACAGTTTTCGTAGGTTCGTTATACTTATTATAACAAAATATTTAATATTTGAGAATAGTTTGTTTATTCTTCTTTACTATATACTGCACATTGTCAACTGCTTTCACCTAACTTGTACTTCATTGTATCATTTTTGACATACTACTTCAACATTTTGGCAATCCATGCAAAATCGCCCCCTTCCGGATGATAGAAAGGCGTAGTGGAAGCCCCCCATCCGTAGGCATAAACATAGCGGCAGGAAAAACTTCCTGCCGCTGCGCATTGACTTTTGACTATCTTATTTTTGGTTAGCAGCCTTAACTTCAGCCAGTTTCGGTCCCATGATGCGTTTGTAGGATTCTACGCCGGGCTGGTTGAAGGCGTCTACGTTGGAGAGTTCGCCTTCGTAAGCTACGGACATAGCCAGCATGTAGAGGAGTTCGCCGAGGTGGTAAGCGTTGAGCTTCGGCAGGGTGAAGCAAGCGTTGTAGCGCTTGTTGGATGCCAGAGCGTCAGCGTTGGACTGGCGGGCAACTTCGAGTGCCTGGCCCATGGTTACGCCGGAGATATCGGACAGCTTCTTGGCTTCGGGGAATACGTCAGGAATCGTGAGGTCATTTTCCCAGTCAGCCAGACGGATGAACTGAACGACTTTGTTGAGCTTGCCTTCCTGATGCTGCTGCGTCTGGGAGTGCATGTCCGTGGTGCCGACAGCAACGAGCGGCGTACGGCCGTAGCATACTTCCTTGCCGTCCTTGTTGTACTGCTTGCCGAGGGATTCAGCGAGCAGCTGGATGTACCATTCGGAAACGGACTTCATGTAATCGCCATAGGGCATCATGACTTCGATATCGCGGCCATGTTTTTCAGAAGCGGCAAACTTCAGTGCAGCATTGAGCATAGCCGGGTTCTGCCAAAGGTCATCATTCTGGCAGGCCTTGTCCATATCGCGGGCGCCTTTGAGGAAGGACTCAATATCAAAACCCACGCAGGCAGACGCAGGCAGCCAGCGTCAGGCCGACTTCGCAGAAGATGGAGAAACGGCCGCCCACCCCATCGGGTACAGCGTACTGCGGCCAGCCTTTTTCGATAGCCAGCTTCTTGAGGAGGGTCTGCTTTTCCATATTCGGGTCGGTAACAGCAACCACTTCCACATCAATGTCGCCGAGCTTCTGCAGGGCATCATAGATGACCATGAAGTTGCTCATCGTGTCGAGCGTACCGCCGGACTTGGAGATAACGAGGAGCAGCACTTTGAGGTTGCGCTTTTCGTGGGACTTGGTGACTTTGGCGCTGTTTTCGAGGTAATGGATGATGTCACCCGTGCGGCGCGGGTCGATGTTCTGACCGCTGAAGATGATTTTCGGGAAACCATCGCGTTCTGCCTTCGGCAGTTCATTCCAGAATTCACCGCAATGCACGTCAAAGATAACCTTGTCGCCCAGGAAGGAGCCGCCGATACCCAGGGATACAACGAAATCCACGTTGTCCTTTACATGGTCGGTCAGTTCCTGCAGGTGCTTCAGGGAAGACGGGCTGTTGAGGTGGCCTTCCTCAATATAGGGCAGCTGGGAGAACAGAACCTTTTCCGGCTCGCCGTCCTTAGACAGATGCGCGCGGATAAAGCCCTTCTCACGCATAACTTTCATGGCTTCGTGAGCCTTCTTCAAATCTTCTTCATAGCTTTTCAGGTCAGCTTCCGTAACCTTACCTTCGCCATACAGGTTCTCGTAATCAAACTCAAAACCGGATGCAAGCTTCAAACTCATTGTCTACACTCCTCTAGTTCATTCCATAAACAATATCATTCTATATCATTATTGTTACATACGAATTTATTATAACGCAGTTGTTCTGATTTTGCCATAGGCAAAATTACTTATTTGCGTTTCGTCGATTCGACATAACGCAGTTGTTCAAATTTTGCCATAGGCAAAATCACTTATTCGCGTTTCGTCATTCTCCCGGACAGGAATGTGCGCAGCCGCCGGAAGTCCTCCGGCGTATCGGCATCCAGCAGGGTGCCTTCATGGTCAGCCTCCACAAACGCCTGCGGCTCATTTTGCAAGGCGCCCTTCAAGCCGCCTTCGCCGCGATAGGACAAAATGCGGCTCCAGACGCTTTTTCGCACGAGCACGGGATGGCCGGCCTTTCCTTTATAGGAAGGACGCACAACCGGCGCGGGAACGGCCGCCATCTTGTTCAGCAGCGCGGCATCAAACAACGGGATATCCGCCGGTGTCAGAAAAGTACCGCTGCAATCCGCCGGCAGCGCTTTTAGCCCGAGCTTCACGGAAGCAAACATATCGCTTGCGGCGTAGTCCGGATTGCGCACAAAGCTTATCTTTCCGGAAAATTTTTCCGTTAAAAAATCCTCCAAAAGCTGCGCGTCCCTGCCGGTCACCACCATAATGGGCTCACAGCAAAATTGGCTGAAATGGCCGATAACGTGTTCAATCAGCGTTTTTCCCGCCAGTTCCAGCAGGGGCTTAAACGCCCCCATACGGGAGGATAGTCCTGCGGCTAATATCAATGCCCCAATTTTCATAAGCGCAGGAAATCCTCCAACAGATTGAGACATACCTGACGGCGATAAGCCGCTGTGGAACGCTGGTCGTCAATCGGCCGCAATATCCTTCCATATTCATGCACGATTGCCGTGCGCCTTGCGGCCAGTTCCGTCAGGGTCAGTCCCTGCATCTTTGCCTCGATTGTCCAGCTGCGGATGACCGTTGCCCCGACTGCCCCAAAGGCAATGCGCACATCCTGCAAGACCTCCCCTTCCACCCGGCAGAGTCCGGCAAAGGAGAGTTTCGCTATGGCCTGCGCTTTTCGCGCGCCGGCCTTGAAGCGTTGTAATTTCGTCATCTGCTCATAAGCAGCGCAGGGTATCTCGATTGCCAAAACCATTTCCGACGGTCTCAGCGCAATCCTGCGCACGCCCTGAATAAACGCCTCAATGCCGAGTCTGCGCGTCCTGAGCTTTCCCTGTTCATCCATATGCCCTATCACCAGTATCGCATCCAGGACATAGAGAAGCGGCAGGGTATCGCCGGCCGGGGAAGCATTACAGATATTGCCGGCCAGCGTACCCACGTTGCGGATGGCAGGGGATGCAATCTCCTGCATGGACTCCCGCAAAATTTCCGGAATCCGTTTATCCCCAATAAGCTGTGTATAGGTACAGCCGGCCCCCATCCGCAGAACGTCCTCGGATTTTGACACTTCACGGAGTTCATCAATTCCCTGCAGATAAATCAGCACGGGAGCCGTCCGGCCGGCTGGCATGATATCGGTGCCGCCAGCCACAAAAAGCGCCTCGGCCTGTGCCTGCTGTTTCAGGCGCAGGGCCTCCAGCACAGAGGCCGGCCTATAGGTCGTCACCATAATCCCGCCCCCCTTTCTGCCGCCATACGGACAGCCGCGATAATCATGTTATATCCCGTGCAGCGGCAGAGATTTCCTGAAATCGCCTCACGTATTTCGGCCTCCTGCGGATGTGGTTTCTGCCGCAGCAGGGCTTCTGCCGCCATAATCATCCCCGGTGTGCAGAAGCCGCACTGCACCGCCCCGGCTTCCCCGAAGCACTGTTCCAGCAGCTTGTATTTTTCCGTATCGCGGAAACCTTCCAGCGTGAGCACGCTTTTCCCCTGCACATTCGCCAAAGGGGTGATACAGGAATTCCAGAGCATCCCATCCACCAGCACCGCACAGGCACCACATTCTCCTTCGCCGCAGCCTTCCTTGGGGGCATGGAGACCAAATTCTTCCCGCAATACGTCCAGCAGGCGGCTCTGCGGCGGCAGCTGGCTTGTGCATTTTTTGCCGTTCAAGATAAAGTCCAACATTTTTCCACCTCCGCTTATTTCGCTTCTGCCGCCAAAATACGCTCCGGCGTCAACGGGATATTCGGATAGGCCTTGCCCGCGGCCTGCTCAACTGCGGCTGTATAGGCAGGTGCACCGCCCAGCAGGGTCAATTCACCTGCCCCCTTGGCCCCAAACGGGCCGTCCGCATAATAATTGTCTATAAAAGCAATTTGATTCGGCACCGTATCCATGGCCGTGGGAATCATATAGTCGGTAAAGCTGTTCTGACGGATTTTCCCCGCTGCCGCTTCCATCTTTTCCATGGAACCATAACCGATTCCCTGCAGCATGCCGCCTTCAGCCTGGCCCAACATCACGGTGTTGTCGATAACCTTGCCCACATCAAAGACGCCCCAAACGCCCAATAATTTTGTCATGCCGGTCAGGCGGTCTTCCTCCAGCTCGACGACATTGACTCCCCAGGAATACGCGGGATAAGCATCGCCGCTAAACTTGTCCATATCCCAGGGAATCAGCTCTGGCGCTTCGTAGTCCGCCACCGCTTCCTGCTCCTTGCCGCTTTCCCAGCCGGCCTTCAGTTTCCTGGCCGCCCGCTCCACGAGCTTCCCCACAATCATCAGGGACCGGGAAGCCACCGTCGGCCCGGAATCCGGCACACGGTCGGTATCCGGATTTGGGCAGATAATCCTCTCCAGCGGCAGGTCCAAAACCGCAGCGACAATCTTACTGAACGTCGTCTTGAGGCCCTGGCCGATATCCACGTTGCTGGCCAGTATTTCCACCGTATCATCCGCATATTTGCGCAAAATCACGCGTGCGCGCAGGATATCCTTCTCTGCCGAACCGGTAAAACCACAGCCATGCAGAAATAGCGACAAACCAATCCCCCTGCGGTACCGCCCCGTCTGCGGCTGTGAATAGGCTGCATATTTGCGGCTGTAAGCGGACATTTCCTCCACCTTGGCCAGCAAATCCGGAATGGGCACATACTGATGAAACTTGCCGCCGGTCACCGTATCGTCGCCCTGCTGCACGACATGCATTTGCCGGAAGGCCAGCGGAGTCATTCCCACCTTGGCCGCCAAATGATTCATCAACGATTCCATGGCAAAAATACTCTGGGGACCGCCAAAGCCACGGAAGGCACCATTGGGCACGGTATGCGTGATGACAGCCCGTCCATCCACGTCAAGATGTTCAATCTTATAGACGCCGGCTGCCACATTCACCGAACGCTGCAACACCACGCCGGACAAACCCGGATACGCCCCGGCATCCAAACAGATATCGGCCTTGAGCGCGATAATGCGGTGCTGCGCATCCAGGGCTGCGGCATAGTGCAGCCTGCTCGGATGGCGCTTGGTCGTAACCGTCATATCCTCCCGGCGGTCATAGGCGACACGAACCGGTGCCCCTGCCTTCTTCGCCGCTGCCGCCGCCTGACAGGCTATGAGCGAAGGATAATCCTCCTTGCCGCCAAAGCCGCCGCCGGTCACTTGCTGCACCACGCGGACATGCTCATCATCCAGCCCCAGCACACGCATCACGGCATTTTTCACATAATACGGCGCCTGCAGCGAACCAAAGACATGCATTTTCCCGTTCTCGGCATCCCATTGGGCCACCATGCCCTGCACTTCCAGATAGGCCTGCTCCTGATAGCCGGTGGTGAAGGTCTCCTCCACCACCTGTGCCGCCTGTGCAAAAGCCGCTTCCACATCCCCTTTGCGGTAATGATAATGCGCGGCCATTTCCGTGGCCTCATCCAAGGTCAGCACGGCAGGCAATTCCTCATAAGTTACTTTCGTCTCCCGGCACAGGCGCCGGACCGTTGCCAAATCAGGTCCGGCCAGCAGCAGGATGGCCTCCCCGACAAAGCAGACTTCATCAACGGCAAAGACAGGCTGCTCGTCCGTAACGACAGGCAGATGATTGTCATACAGGTCATGGCCGCCTACTGCCACATACCCCGCAGGCAAATCCGGCAGCGTTATGTCCAAAATCCGGCCATGCGCGATTTCCGAGCGCACAAACGCCGAATAGAGCATGCCCTCCAAGCGTTTGTCGCACGTGTATTCTGCCCGCCCGGACATCTTCAGCCGATGGTCTTTCCGCTCAACGGCTTTGCTGATATCTTCCATGACTATCCCTCCTCAACGCTGCTTTCCCGGTTCCACATACTCCAATAACACCTCGACAATGCCGCCGCATGCCATATGCCCCAAAGCGGCATCATCACCACGCATGTCCACCTGCTCCCAGACATCCTGCGTTTCTTTTCCCGCCAGCATCTGCCGCCCCCGGCGGATAATCCTTGTTTCCCATACGCCGCCACCGATTGTTGCCACGATATGCTCCGCAAAAATCAGCATCTTCGTACCGACATCCCGCGGTGCTGACCCCTTACGGCGGATGATGGCCGCCAGCACAAACGGCTCTTTTGCCTGCAAGGCAGCCGCAATGAGCTTTTTGGGGAAGGTGCCGGCCCTCCTGCCGAATTTTATCAGCTCGGCCACAATCGCCACAGCGATTTCCCTTTCCGTCTCAGCACCAATGTCCAGGCCAATCGGCGCATGCAGCCGGGCTACCACTTCCGCAGAAATACCTTCCGCAATGAGTTTTTGCCGCAGCAGCTCCGTCCTGCGCCTGCTGCCCATGACGCCGGCATAGGCAAACTCCTTTTGCAAAATGGCTTTGAGGCAGATTGCATCATATTGATGTTCCCGGGTCAGAACCACAAAATACGTGTTGTCCCCTCCCGGAATTTTGGCCAGCGCCTGTTCAAAACCTTCCACCAGCACCGTATCCGCCCCTGCCCGACTTGCCTCCTCGGCATAATCCGGACGGTCCTCAATCACCGTGATATGGAAATCCACCATCTTTGCCAGCACAATCACCGCCAGTGCCACATGGCCGGCACCGCAGATAATCAGTTCCCGCTCCGCAGGCACAGGTTCAATCAATAGCGCCGCCGAATCCTTCACCTGCCCAAAATCCCCTGCACCATGCTGCCATAAGACTTTCCCGTCAGACAGCAGCGCTTTGGCCCCGCGCTTCGGGCCGGCCAACAGGGTAATCACTTCATTTTTGCCGCCTGCCGGCAGCTCCTGTAACGCCAAAAACAAGCCCCTATCCAGCATATTCCCACCTGCTTCATTGTCGCATCATTCCTGTGAATCGCATCTTTACTATCTTATTCTATCCTTAGCCAAACTATCCCTGCCTGCTAAACCGCATTGTCCAAACTATCCAAACCGGAAATAGATAAAGCCCCCCATAAGCCGGATTTCCCGGTCTGACTTATGGGGGGCTGCAGTTCTCAACACATGGAGAGACTGTTTTTCCTTTATGATTTTACTTAGGACAGGTACGGCTTAACCGCTTCGGCCATCTTATCCTTGGCTGCCTGTGCTTCGGCGAGGTCTTTGCCCTTCGTCGTGTAGTAAGCCTTGATCTTCGGCTCGGTGCCGGACGGACGGATGATGACGGAAGAACCGTCTTCGAGTTCGTAGGTCAGCACGTTGGCTTTGGGCAGGCCAGTCGCGGCGGTATCGAGGTAGTCGATAACCTTCGTAACCTTCTTGCCGGCCAGTTCCTGAATCGGGTCTTTGCGCAGATTTTCCATCATGCCCTTCATCTTGTCCATGCCGGACAGGCCCGGGAATTCAAAGCTGTCGACCTTGTTGAGGTAACGGCCATACTGGCTGTAGATTTCTTCGAGACGCTGCTTAATGGACGACCCTTTGCTGCGGTAGTAAGCGGCCATTTCGCAAATCAGCATGGAAGCGACCACGGCATCCTTATCGCGGACATAGGGGCCGGCGAGGTAGCCGTAGCTTTCCTCGAAGCCGAAGATGAAGCGTTCCACTTCGCCCTTATTTTCCAGACCGAGAATCTGGTCGCCAATCCACTTAAAGCCCGTAAGCGTGTGGCGCAGTTCTACGTCATAGTGCTTGGCCACGGCATCAGCCAGCGGCGTGGACACGATGGATTTAACGGCTACAGGGTCTTTGGGCATGGTGCCTTTTTCCTGACGGCCGGCGCAAATGTAGTCGAGGAGCAGCACGCCCATCTCGTTGCCGGAAACCAGCTCATAGGAGCCGTCCGGGCACTTCATGGCGATGCCCACGCGGTCAGCATCCGGGTCGGTGGCGAGCATCAAATCTGCGCCCTCTTTCTTGGCCAGTTCCACACCTTTTTCCATCGCGGCAAGAATTTCCGGGTTCGGATAGGAGCAGGTCGTGAAATAGCCGTTGGGGTATTCCTGTTCCGGCACAATCGTGACATCATCAATGCCGATATCGCGCAGTACGCGGGTAACGGGAACAAGACCGGTGCCGTTAAGCGGGCTGTAGACGAGCTTCAGGCCGGCCGTCTTGCAGAGACCGGGACGAACCTGGCAGGCCTCGATGTTTTTATACAGGCCTTCCTTGCAGTCTTCCCCGACAAACTTGATGAGACCTTTTTCCACGCCTTCGGCAAACGACATATATTTTGCACCCGTGAGCACATCGGTTTTCTGAATGGCGTTATATACGACGTCTGCGGCATCGTCCGTCATCTGGCAGCCGTCCGGGCCGTAGGCTTTGTAGCCGTTGTACTTGGCCGGGTTGTGGCTGGCCGTCACCATGATGCCGGCATTGGCCTTATAGAAGCGGGTGGCAAAAGAAAGGGCGGGTACCGGCATGGGCTCGTCGTAAATGCGCACGTTAATGCCATTGGCAGCCAGGACACCGGCAGCTTCCTTGGCAAAGGTCCAGCCTTTGAGACGGGTATCGTAGCTGATGGCCACCGTCTGCGTGCCGCCTTCACCTTTCACCCAATCGGCTACGCCCTGCGTGGCCTGACGCACAACCCAGATGTTCATGCGGTTCGTGCCGGCACCTAACGTACCGCGCAGGCCTGCTGTACCAAACTGCAGCGCAGCTGCAAAACGCTCTTTGATGGCTTCGTCGTCACCTTCAATGTCCCGGAGTTCTTTGCCCAGGTCGCAGTCAATGAGGTCAGCACCCAGCCAGCGTTTGTATTCATCTTGATACATAATAAATCCACCCTTCTTTAGTCTGAATCAATATATATGTATCATATACGACAATCGACAGGAAAATCCTGCCTGAAAATGTAAATCCCGGTAAAATGTTACAAATGTCATGGTGATTTTTTTAAAAATTTTTAAAAGGTTCTGTAATGCTTTGTTTTCTCCTTCGTATGTATAGTCAGAAAGGCAAAAACAACTCCCCCGACTTGAGGGAGCTAAACAGAACAAGCCTAAAGATGTAAGGGAACATGAGGAGGATTTGAAAATGGAAACGAAACGCAACCATGTATTGAATGATGAACAGCTTGACACGGTGGCAGGCGGCTGCCGTATGGAAAGACTTGAGCTTGAGAATGTGATGAACTATGACCCCGATTTCAAAAACTATCTGAAACGATACGGCAGTAACGGAGATTCAGCAGCGCAGAATTATCTTGCGGATAAGTTGGGCATCCACAGCCGGCTCAACGGAGAGATAACTACGGTAAAGGGATTTTTGAATCGTGAGGCAGAGTATTGGGATGACAAGGGCAGGAAATACACCCATAAAGAGGTAAAAGCGCTGCTGCGGATAAAAGTAGGGCTGGATGTGTAAGCAAACGAATATGGAGGGAAATAAAATGGGAAATAAAATGGAAAGCAAAATGATGACGATGGAACAGATGGACCAGGTAGCTGGTGGACATCAGGAGGAAATCGATGTATTGGGTGAAGCATTCGGCATTTCCACAGACTCCAAGACAAGATGGGGTGCCAAAAAAGATGTTGAAAAAATTGCCAAACGCCTGAATGATGAATTTGGGATAACCGCCGTAATGCACGGAGGCCATGATACATATTTCGGCGATCAGGAAAAAAATTATTATATCAATAAAAAAACCGGCAAATCAATGACACATTTGGAAGTCATGAAGCTTGTCCGTCAGAAATATCCGCGTAAGTAATTGATAGGGAGGATACGATCATGGAAATGAATGCAATGACGATAGATCAACTGGAGCAGGTAGCCGGCGGCAACTATGGAGAATACGACGAAATCGCCAGTCTGATTCAGTCTATAGAACAAAAAAAGCATCCGGGCAACCCGGTAGAAAAGTTGAGCGCCAAGGATTTGAAGACCTGGCTGCAGACGAATTGCAACGTAACCGCAAATTTCAAAATCCTCATTGACCAGCCCCTTCTCCGTAAATTTGAACTCGTCAACTCTGCATCCGAATACACGGTCAACGGCCGTGTCGTCAGCCATAATCAGGTACTCAAGATGGTCCGGGAAAAATTAAAATAACAAAATGATGATGAGCAGACACAAAACGGGAAGTCCCGCTTCTCCTTAAGGAGAACAGGGGCTTCCCGTTTTTGCATATCAGCTGTATTTTTTCCGAAACGTCCGCCGCGTCCAGAAGAACGCAATAGCCAAGGGGATGCACGAGCCTGCCCAGGCCATGGGGTTGGCGACGCAGGCGCCGAAGTAGCCCCAGATTTCGCAGAGGAAAATCGCAGCGCCGGCACGCATCAAGAGTTCCATTACGCCGGCAATGGTGGGCACGACGCTTTGGCCGAGGCCCTGCAGGGTATAGCGGAAGATGAACAGCAGCGCGAGTATCCAGTAGTTCACGCCGTTGACAATCAGGTACATATGCCCCATGTCCACGACTTCCTGCTGGCCTTCACCGACAAAGAGTTCCATGATGAAGGGGCCGGAGGTAATCAGCACGACTGCCGCGAGGATACTGAAGCCCACGGACATATAGCTGCACTTTTTCACGCCCTCAGCGATGCGGTCGTATTTCTGTGCGCCGTAGTTCTGCGCGGTATAGGCCGCCATCGCGAGTCCAAAGGACATCATGGGCATCAGGGCGATGGAGTCGACTTTCTGCGCCGCGGCGTAGGCCGCAACGGCTGTCGGTCCGAGGTTATTGAGCGCCACCTGCAGGATTACCGCGCCGATGGCGATAATCGAGGACTGAAAGCCCATGGGCAGGCCCAGCTTCAAATGCGCCTTCAGCACCGGCCAGCTCATCTGCCAGTCCTCGCGGTACGTGCGGAGCACCGGCACCTTTTTGCAGATGTACAGATAGCAAATCACATTGCCCAAAAACTGCGCCACAATGGTCGCGAGCGCCGCACCGGGAATGCCCCAGCCCAGGACGAGAATCGCAATCGGCTCCAAAATGATGTTGATGATGAGCGCCGTTGCCAGAATCACCGTCGGCATACGGCTATCGCCGAGCGCGCGCAGGAGGTTGGTCTGCGTCTGCAGGCAGACGAACATCACAATCCCGCCGAACACAATGCTGATGAAGCTGTACGCGCCTTCCAAAATCTCCGGCGGCGTCTGCATCCAAATCAACAGCTGCCGGCAGAGCGAAACGCCCACAACGGTCAGCACCACGGCCTCCAAAAAGGAAAGCACGGCACAAGCAGCCGCGCTCTGCCGCACGCCGGCATAATCCTTGGCGCCGTACCGCTGGCCCGTATAAATGGTAATCCCCGTGGAAAAGCCAATCACAAAGCCGAGCATCAAAAACATCAGACTGCCGGTACAGCCCACCGCCGCCAGCGCCTCAACGCCCAGGAAGCGCCCCACAATCAAGGTGTCCACGAAGGCGTACAGCTGCTGAAAGATGTTGCCCGCAATCAGCGGCAGGGTAAACATCAGAATCAGCCTTGCGGGGCTGCCTTCGGTTAAATTTTTCGTCATTCAAGGTACCTCGTAACAAACGCCCGCAGAACTTCCTGCAATACAATCACATTATTGTCCAGCGCGTCGGTACTGGGCTTTAGCTTGTTGTAATGGAAATCATGCCGCAAATTCGTGCGGTAATCGGCAGGATAGGCCGTAACCTCCACACCGCATTTTTCAAAGTTCAACACGGAACGGCGCATATGAAACGCTGAAGTCACCAAGATTGGCTTTTTTAAATCATGCTGCCGCATAAGTTCCGTGGAAAACTGCGCATTCTGCGTGGTGTTGATGCTTTTGCCCTCCACGATAATCTTGTCCTCAGGCACGCCCAAATCCTTTAGGATGCGGCTTGCAATGACCGCTTCCGGGCCGCTGTCGCTATAAACCTGTCCACCCGAAAGGATGATGGGCACATCGAGCTTTTTCTGCAGACGGACGGCCGTCAGCAGACGGTTCGCCGGCGAAGAACAAAGTGTTCCCTGCCCGCTCACATCCGGCGTATCGGGAAACGCCCCGCCGCCGAGCATAATCACGCAGTCCCCCTGCGGATTTTCCGGCGGTTGATAAGTTCCTTCCAAAGCCCCCATCAGCCGCTCGGATACCAGATGGGTACACAGGAGATAAAACACAAACACCAAAGCTGCAAGCATAGCCGCCAGCCTCTTTTCCTTTTTGCGATACAGCCGCCAGGCCACAAACCAAAACGCGAGGAAAAATATCCCCGGCGGCAGTACCCAGGCGGCGCCAAACTTCAATAAATAAACCATTTTAATCGTTTCACCCTTATGTTATAATATCATTCAGACAGTTGATGAGCCGGCTTTCCCCTAACGGGGAGGTGAGAGCCATGACGCTATATGAAAAACTATCCTTATTCTTTGCCTTTCTGACGCTGATTGTCTCTATCCTTGGATTGCTAAAGTAATTTAGCGTGAAAAAAGCCGCCCACGCGGTACGAGGCGACCTTTCTCCAAATTCACTTAATAAATACTAGGGAGAGTCGACGCACCACACATCAACTGTCCTTTTGTTATGCTCAATTATACCGCAAATTTTAGCTTGTTGCAAGCAGGCAAAAAACCGCCACATTTCCATGCAGCGGCATTTGCTATCCTTGCGCTATTCCGGTTAGGACAACATATTATATGCTGCGCCCCGGCTGTGATTGTTGAGTGTACCCAGCATTTGCTGGCTGAAGTTCTGCAGCCCCTGTTTCACCGCAAAAAGGGCCATCTGGCTCTGCGCGTTGGCGCTGGCATTGTTCACCGATTCTGCGGCAATATCCGCATCATCGCTGGTCGAGAGTGCCGACTGGAGGTTTTCCTCCATCGTCGTGTAGTTGGCGGACTGGTACTCCATGCCCTGCTGTGCCGCACCGATGTTCGTGGCCTGGTCAAGCGCCTTATTGAGCGCCGCATCCACCGTGTCGAGTGCCTGCGAAAGACCACTTACCGAACCATTGGCTTCCTGCAGATTGATGTTGCTGTTGCCCTGGCTGTCGGTAAGGCCCAGTCCCTTCGTGCTCATATCGCCCAAAGAAACATTATCATAACCATCAATCCCCGCCACCGTCACGGTCTGGCTGCCATCTAAGAGCTTTTGCCCATTGTATTCAACCTGCGCGTTGGTGTTAATCTGGGAAAGGGTCTGATTCACCGATTCCTGCAAAGCAGCGACATCCGTCGTGCCATTGGTGCCATTAGCCGCATTGAGCAGCGTTTCCTTAAGCGAAGACAGCGAGCTTATCGTATTGCTCACCGCACCGCCTGCCACATTCAGCATGGAATTGGCCGTCTGGGTATTGGCTGTAGACTGACGGATACCTCCCAAATTGTACTGCATTTTTTGCGCAATCGCATAATCGGACGCGCCAGATGCCGCACTAGGGTGCTTAGAACCCGTTGCAATCCGCTGAATGCTCTGGGATTGCAGCGATTGGGCACGATTCAGCTGGTTAAGCGAACTATTGATACCGCTGATGCTCATAAAAATCTCTCCTTTCTTCCGTTATTGTTGAAGAATAATCCCATATCCTTACTACGAATCGTTCATCTTAAAAACATATACACTTCTATAGCTATATTATACCCCCGAAAAGCATTGGACGCAATAAAAAAATAGGAAAAAAGCCCCTATTCTCTCCCCCGGCAGGATAAACAATTATCCACCGCGAATATAAGCAAAAACGAATGCCGTTTTTTCGATTCAGGAGGTGACATGATGGAAAAAACAGCTTACTGGAAAAAAAATGACTTATCCTTGTTATTCCTATTATCCATCTTCATGAACGGCTTTGAGACCGGCGGCTATCAGGCGGCGCTGCTCTATGTCGGGCAGGAATTTGACCTGTCCATCGGCCAGCAGGGGCTGCTTGCCGCCGTGCAGCTCTTTGCCACCATGATTGCGCCGCTGCTGCTCGGCCCGCTGGCCGACAAAATTGGCAAGAAAATCATGCTCGTCTTCTTCACCGCCGCCCGCACCTTGTCGGCAGCGATTATCCTGCTCGCCACAAATTCACTGATTTTTGCCTTGGGAATTTTTGTTTTGGGCTTTGCCTGCAGCATCGTGCAGTATGTGGCCATAGCCGGCATGCAGGACGCCTATCCCCAGACCCGCAATGCGCGCATGGGCTATATCACCGCGATGTTTGCCCTCGGCGCCGTCATCGCACCGCTTGTAGTCGGTGCCTCCCTTGATACCCCGTGGGGCTGGCGGGGCTTCTTCGTCCTGAGCGCTCTTATCTTCCTCCTGCTGACCATCGGCCTTGCTAAAGCCGACTTCAGCCCGCGTGAAGAAACAACGCCTGAAGAACTTGCCCAAAACGACGGCAGAATGTACTTCAAAGGCGTGGCCCTGCTCTGCGCTATCATGTTCATCTATGTGGGCGTAGAAAACGGCTTCTGCTTCTTCCTGAACAGCTTTATGGCCGACACCATCCATTCGGGCCGCGGCTATCTGGCGCTGTCGCTTTTTTGGCTGGCCATGATTCCCTCGCGCTTCCTCTGCGGCTGCTTTGCCCAGTATCGCAGCCGCCTTATCTATATCGCCCCATTGGGTGCAGCCATCATGCTCGCCCTGCTGACCTGTCTGACGCAGGAAATCCTCGTCTTTGCCGCTGTATTCGTCTTTGGCTTCTTCTGCGGCGCGGTCTATCCCAACGTGCTGACCTATGTGGCTGACTTTGCCGGCGGCCGCACCGCCACCGTCACCGCCGCCATCACCGTAGCCACGGGCATTGGCGCCACGGTAATCTCCGCCTCCTTCGGCTTCCTCCACGAACACTTCGGCTTCACTGGCGCCTTCCTCATTCTCGCCGCCCTGCTCGCCCTCGATATCCTGATTGCGGTCATGGTGCCGCGGCTAAAAAAATAATGGCCGTCCGTAAAAAATCAGGTCATCTATTGGTCAGTAAAAAATAATACTTCCGCAGTCGGTAATCGTTATTTTTATCCAAAACGCCGTAAAACCCCTAACTTTAGTTATGGGGATATAAGGCGTGTCCACCGAATTTACGTAAGTAATTGAAGGTGGACAATTACTTTTT
>CACZIV010000052.1 GCA_902781305.1 Pseudoselenomonas ruminantium | reverse complement strand
AGTCTCCCAATTGAAGGTAAAGCCGGCAAACTGCACTACTTCGCGAACACCGATTTCATGCATATACCTCAACCTCCTCCCAGGAATTCCTGAGTTACTTATTTCGCGCTATTCATGCGGATCATGAGAACCATAGCCCAGGCATAACAGAGGACGAACCCCAGCGCCACTATGCTGAACACTTGCGTAGAAATCTGGACGGCTGCGAAGAGTACTATAAATAATACCAGCAAACGCAAAACCAGCCCCCAAAGCATCTGCCTTTTCGCATGGTTAGCAGTAGCGTGCGCGGCTCTCCACAGCCGCAAGGACATATTTCCCAAGAATACCAGGCCCGTCATAAAGCCGATGATCAGCGCCCCGATAAGCTCCGTCTGCCCGCTTGCCACGAGCATACTGCCTACCGCCAAGGTGATAACCCCCAACCCCATTATAAGCCTTTTCATGAATATCGGCAAAACTTCTTTCATATTCCTCCTCCGGCAAAAATGCCTGTCAGTTGAATATTAGGCTATTGCCCATTTTTAACAATTCAACATAAAAAGCAAATATCCTTTTTCACAAGAAAAATTTATCCGCTTTTTTTGCATTTTTTTCGCCTTTAGGTCGGAATTATTTATGAGATTTTATGATGTAATTATTGGTATTTATATTACGATAAATCAATAGTTAAATTTTATCGCATTTTGTCGCAATGACTATTATAGGCAAATTATGATCAAAAGGCAAGAAATAATTGCAAATAATGGTAAAACCGCGAATACAATAATTCATATTTATATTTCCATAAAACAAAAAAGGCTGTGAAAAATATGTCCAAAATGCACAACATATTTTTCACAGCCCTCTGCATAGTTTACCGAATATGAATCGTCGTCGTATGCTCGACTTCTGCGGCCTTTGGCATCTTCACATGCAATACACCATCTTTGAACTCAGCATCAATGCGAGATTCATCAATATTGTCGATGTAGAAGGAACGGCTTACCGAGCCCATACGGCGTTCACGGCGGATGTAATTGCCCTTGTCATCCTGCTGGTTGTTCTCCGCCTGCTGCTGAGCAGCAATCGTGAGATAACCATTCTGATAACTGAGCTTTACATCCTCTTTCTTCATGCCGGGCAGGTCGGCCGTCAGCTCGTAGCTGTCGCCGTTATCCTTGACATCCACCCGCATGCCGCCATTGGCATTAAAACCTGACATGGTGGGGAAGAAATCATCATTGAAGAATGGCTCATTGAACACATCCCAGATGCTCTGCGGAGCATTCCCCGCTGCCAAATCCTTACGCGTACCAAATGGAACCAAACCAAACATAATCAGCAACCCCTTTCTAAAATCTATACCGGTCAAGGGAGCTTGCTGTGCCTCTCTTGACTATTTGTAACATTTCTGTAATCCGGTCTTTCTTTTCTCTTTCCTGATTACAATTTTATTATAGCCCAAATAGTCAAAAAGTCAATAGGTCAAAAAGAAAAAATTACTTTACTGCACAAGTTTTTGAATCAACGCCCAATTTTCTTCCTGCGCTGCGGTTCGCAATTCCAACAACAGGCGGGCTTCCCGTTCTGGCAGGGTGTATCCCTCAAGGTTTTCCAGCATATAGTCAAGACTTTCCCGTTCACAGGCATCGGCGATTTCCCGCAAAGCCTCCCAGTTTTCCGCCAGTTCCTCCGGACTGATGGTATGCTTTTCCTCCTTGCTTCTCTCGGTTAGAGCAGTCTCTCCATGACGCAGAGGAATCCAGCTGAGCACCCGCTGTTTCAGGACAAAAGATACTTCCGAGCCTTCTCCCAGTTTACTGGAAATTTTCAAACCGCTGCCCATCATCTTGAGCAGACGCTGACTCACGCTGATGCCAATCCCTGTATCAGCCAGTGTACTGACTTTTTTATCCACATTCAGGTCCAGAATATTTTGCAGTTCAGCCTGCTGCTCATCCGTCATGCCTACGCCTGTATCCATGACCCGGGCCGTCAGCGCAGTTTCTGCTGCCCCGGTCTTTTCTGCTTTCAACTGCAAGGTCACACTGCCCTGCAACGTGTATTTCAACCCATTGCCCAAAAGATTCAACAGGATTTGACGAATCCTCAGTTCATCACCATAGAGCACACTGGGCACCTTACCCTCCAGCTCAAAATTCAACGTTATGCCCTTTTCTCCAGCCGTTTCTGCCAGTTCTTCCCGCAGGGAATCCAACAGGTGATCCAAGCGGTACTCTCCTTCATTGAGTTTGAAGTTGCCCGCCTCCATCTCCAAAAAATCAAATAAACGCTGAATGATACTGTAAACAATTTCGCCCGCCTTGCGCCCTTCTGCAGCATAAGCCTTGATATGCGGCTCACTGCTTTCCTGCAGCACGCGGCGTTCCATCTCCATAACTTTTTGCAGCGGTTCGGCAATATCCCGACTGGCACGGGACAAGAACCGGTACTTATCAATGCTGGCTTTTTCCGTTTCCATAGCCATATCCCGCAATCCCCGATTTGATTCCTCCAGTTCCCGGGTCACGGCATCCAAAAAGGCTGCCATTCTTGCCGAAAGGAGCACTGGTGCATTATCCTCCGTCTCTTCCAGTGCCTCATACACCGTAAGGGCCGACTTGCTATGCCCCTCACGGAATCCTACAGCTACCAGGGCACAGTTCAAAATGCCCCCCTGCCCCTGATAGTAATAGATTTCACCAGTGCCGCTGCAGGCATTAAGCTGGCTGGCACTGCGCTGATAATAAATCGTTTCCAGCTGCGCCTTGTCCTGCAGGAACATTTCACGAGTACCGCAGACATTGAGATAAAGCGCCTCCGGAGCGAATTGACTCATCTTCTCACTGGCCAATTCCGTCTCATGCAAAAAGTCCTCCTGCACAGCATAGGACAGACGCACCCGTTCTCCTACCCGCACATCCCCGGTAAAGAAAATCCGCCCCTCTTCATCGAATCCCGGCGGTACACGGGCAATCAGGCAGCCATCACGGTCAATGACCAACGGGAATTCAACAATATTCTGCAAGAAATGGTCATCCGGCTTGACCTTCAGATAATGCCGATAAATATCCACAGCGGGCATATCGTCCAGCTTGCCGATACCGCTATACCCCACGGTTTCCGTAATGGTCATTTCCTTGCCCAGAGGCTTCCAGCCCAAAGTATAATCCCCACGAACACTCAAGCTCTCCCCGCTGAATAACACCACTACCAGGCCGCGGCGCATTGGGGAACTGCCATAGATAAACTGGTTGGCTTCTTTATTGCCAGGGTCCAGTGAAAACAGCGTGCTGTTTAATTCAGCTTCCTCAAGAGCATCCTCATACATTCCCGCAATACTGCCAAAAACCACCAGGTTTTCATTCCCTACCACAAAATTATCGATGAACTTGCTCAGTTTCGGTGCCATGACCCCCAGAATCATTGCCGCCCGCACGTCATGCATAGCTGCGACTTTCTGTCCCATTTCCAGACCTAATTTGCCAAAATCATCCGGCACGCCATCATATTCAAGCATACGCACTTTCGCCTTTTGAAAAAAAGCACAGTTTATCCGCACATAACTGGTCGTCCCTTTGGGATTGAACAGCATTTCCGTCATACCGGCCACAACTGCCCGCGGCAGGAACTCCCGAATCTTTTCCCGGACTTTTTCTGCCATTTCCATTCCCATATTATGGAACGACAGCTGAATAAAAATCGCATTGGCCTGCTTGCTGGCCGGGCGCATACAAAGTGTCTGCAAAATCTTGTTCAGCTTGCTTTCAAATCCCTGATCCCCGGCTTTCCAATTCAACTTGTAGTTATATTGAATCATTTTCTATCCTCCTTGTGGCAAAAAAATCCCTTACGGGAAAACGCAAGGGATTTGACAAAACTACCATTATTTGCTTGTACTATTCGCCACGAAGAAAAATTTTCCTGTTTGCTCACCCAAGAAATTTCTGCCACACCGCAGGAGTCAGGCCGCAGCTTTTCGCAACCTGCAGCAAAAGCCGCGCCTTGCGGGGATTTATGAGGCCGCTGGCGATAAAACCAGCCTGCTCATAGGAATCTTCCGCCCTGGTCACCATGCCGCAGGCACTGCTGCTGGCACGAATTACCCAAAGCCCCTTCTGCACAGCAGCCGCCAGTTCCTTTTCGACGCGCGCAGGAATACTGCCATTGCCCATGCCAGCATAAACGATGGCCTTGGCTCCATTTTCGACAACAGATTCAACGAGTCGTCCATCATCATCACTATGACCGTAGAGAATCGGTACATAGGGCAATTCACCTTGACCGGTCAACTGTTCACTGACACGCAATGCATTGGGCAGATGATGCAGTTCCGCACTGTGATAGAACACTACCACGCCATCATTTACGGCACCAATTGCCCCGCCATTTGGTGATTGAAAGGTTTCCACCGCCGTGGTGGAAATTTTCGTCACAAGTCGAGCACTGTGAATCGCATTATTGAGCACCACGAGTACGCCCCGGTCACGCGCCTGAGCACTTACCGCTACCCGCACAGCGTCCAAAAGATTCAATGGGCCATCCGCACTTAATGCTGTCGCCGGACGCATAGCTCCCGTAAACACCACCGGCTTATCGGCAAAATGCAGCAAGTCCAAAAGATAGACGCTTTCTTCCATCGTGTCCGTGCCATGCGTAACGACGATACCATCCACATCGCCTTTGAGCAGCAGTTCCCGCACCCGGCCTGCCAGCCTCAGCTGCTCTGCCGCCGTGATATCCTTGCTGTCAATGGCTGCAATCTGCTCACCGGTAATCTCGGCAATCTCCTTTACCTGCGGAACTGCCGCCACGAGTTCTTCTATGCCCATAGCCCCCGCCTGATAGCCCGTTGTCGCGGCACTATCGCCCGCTTTGCCCGCAATCGTGCCGCCCATTGCCAAAATATGTATTCTTTTTCGCATAAACTTCCACCTCTACAACACATGGTAAACATACCGTCAACACATTTTCCAAAAATTGACTTGTCAATCCCTATTTTTTTATGCTATCATGGAATCAGGTTAATAGCAAATCGCTTATGGGATATTCGTAGGCGCAGGAGGAGTCTGTTCAGCTTAGGGCTTTTTCTGCGCTTTTTTGCTGTATTAATGAAGGAGGTCTTACAATGGACGTTATCGCTGGAATTATCTTTATCTTCATGTACATGGTCATCGTATCGGAGAAAATCCACCGCACCGTAGCCGCTATGCTCGGTGCCGTATCCATGGTCCTGCTGGGAATACTCTCCCAGGAAACCGCTTTGCACCATGTGGATTTCAACACCTTGGGACTGCTGGTCGGCATGATGGTGCTGGTCGGGGTCACGAGCCACACCGGGCTCTTTGACTATGTGGCCATCAAGGCAGCCAAAGTTGCCAAGGCCGAACCCAAACGGATACTCATTTATCTGGCACTCATTACTGCCGTGTTCTCTGCATTTTTGGACAACGTGACCACGGTACTCCTGATGGTGCCCGTAACCTTCAGCATCACGCAGAAACTACACTTAAAGGTCATGCCCTTCCTGCTAACGCAGATTATTGCGTCGAATATCGGCGGCACCGCCACCTTAATCGGCGACCCGCCCAACATCATGATTGGCAGTGCTGTAAAGGAACTGACCTTTGTCGCCTTTATCGACAATCTGGCCCCCATCGCCATTTTGAATCTGATACTGGTCATTCTGATCATGGAAGTCATCTACAAAAAAGGCTTCCATACCACGCCGGAACTGCAGGCAGAACTCATGGCCATGAACGAGAAAAAATCCTTAAAAGACCACAAACTGCTGAAAAAATCCCTGTTTGTGCTGACGCTTGTCATTCTCGGCTTCTTCACCCATGCGATCACCCATATTGAATCCTCCATGATTGCCCTGGCCGGCGGCTTCCTGCTGCTGCTCTTGGCCGGTGGCAGCCATCATCTGGTGGAAAGCTCCATGAAAGCCGTGGAATGGGCCACGATTTTCTTCTTCATCGGTCTCTTTATCGCCGTTGGCGGCCTTATCGAAACCGGCATCATCGGCAGCCTGGCCGGCAAAGCCGTAGAACTGACCGGCGGTGATGTAACCGCCACGTCGCTCCTGGTACTCTGGCTCAGCGCCCTCGTATCGGCGGTATTGGATAACATTCCGTTTGTCGCCACCATGATTCCCCTGATTCAGAACATGGGCGCCATGGGCATCGACAACTTAGAACCCATCTGGTGGAGCCTCGCCTTAGGCGCCTGCCTCGGCGGCAACGGCACCCTCGTCGGCGCCTCCGCCAACCTGATTGTAGCCGGCATGGCCGCCGAACGCGGGGTAAAAATCACCTTCATCAACTACCTCAAAATCGGCTTTCCCCTGATGATTCTGACCATCATCACCTCCACCGTCTACGTCTATGTGCGTTACCTACTCCCATAAAAGCAGTATAGCCCCCAATATAAATAAAAACAAAGGCGGGCGGTTGACTCAAAATCAACCGCCCGCTTGGCATTTTATATTTATGCAGCCTTACTGTAATCAATAACGGAAACATCCTGTAAAAACGATTTTGCTTTTTGAACAATCATTTCCAGTTTTGCCGATACACCATCCGAAAAAATAATCTCTCCACATACCGGGCACTCGTAGCAGGGGACGTTGCGGATAACAATCACACAATTTTTCACATCAACGGTAAATGTTGTCGTTGTCTCAATTCGGTCATCCTCAAAACATGCTTTACACATCCCTATCTCCCCTTTCTCGTTTTGCCATCCTTTTCAAAATGCTCATCATCAGGACAATAAGCAGAGATTATTATCATTTTCTTGGTATTATACCCCACAACTACATGTAGCATCTTATGAGCGTTGATTTCTATACCAAGAACCAAACAGGCTGGAAAAGATTTTTCCGATGTATTCCCGTCATTCAGAGGATACTCCTCTACAATCTCACCCTTTTGGATACATTCAATTATATCGGCTCTTGTTATACCTCGTTCCAACATTCTCTTTTGACAATGCGCCTTATACTCCACGGTTATGCCCTGTTGTAACGCTTTCCTTAATTCTTCAATCTGCATAACGTACCCCAAAATAAACCTACATCCATATTTTCATTTTACAGCACGTACAAATAATATTCAATAAACAGCAAATAAAAAGTATTATACTGTGGCTCGCGCCTTTTACCTCGAACGATATTGCTTATTTTGCTTCTTCCGCCGCTTCCCGCATAACGATGGCATTCTCCACCGCCGTCAGATTCGCATCAAATGCGCGAATAGCCGCAGCCTGCTGCTGTTTGTTCTCGCAGAGCACCAGTTCAATGCGCTCACCCAGCAGCCGCTTAACCTGCCGGAATGCCTGCCAGAAATCACGGTTCCAAGCAACCAGCACATAGGCATCAGCCAAATCACTATGCGCAGCATTGATAAGCTCTGCCACCGAAGGACTTTCCATGGCGCTGCCCGTAACCAAAATCTGCACGCCCTGGTCCTGCATTTCCTTAGCCTGCACCTTGTTTTCTGCTACTGCCAAAAGTGCGACCTTCATAATCGCATCATGTGCCGACAACGTATGCGGCTCACTCATATTCGTTACATGGATTCCCTTCAGTGGCCCCCAGCCGATAGCCTGCTCGATAACCTTGCCGGGATGGTCGGTATGCAAATGTACATCTACGCCCGTTGCTGCCCGCTCCACGAGTGCAAAGGTGGAAAACTCCCGCAAATGCGCTTCCAGTTCCTTCATATCCACCTGCACATTTTTCACGGAAAAACGCACGCAGTAGGGACGGACAACATCATTGCGCGGGTCAGGCAGACCTGCCTGCTGCGCCTCCAGTCCTAAGGACAAGCTGACGGCAGGCGATACAAAGTTGCCATCCAGCCCCTTCAGACAACCCTGCAGGAACGCAAACATAATCCGTGCACCGGCATCTTCCTCACCGATTTTTGCAAAGGCTTTTTCTCCGGCAGCAATAGCCGTTTCCAAAATCTCCGAAATCGGCTTGTTGGCGCGTACTGCATGATAAGCCCCCTTAGCCACTTCTTTGGCCATCGTAATAATCGGACGCTCCGGCTTTTCCGGAATCACCCGCTGCGCATAGAGAATACCATACTGGAAGGCCTTGCCAAACTCCGAAGAAGTAGCATTATGCTTGCCCAAAAGCCCCTTACCCAGGCCACGGAACATCTGTGCCAGAACCACGCCAGCGCTGCCGCGGGCCCCAAAGATAGCACCGGCAGCCACCCGGCGGGAAAGGCCGCCAATGCTGTCTTCCTTGGTATCTTTCAGAGCCATAACCGCTGCCCCTATCGTCCGCAGGACATGGGTTCCCGGCATCGTCCCGGCACCGGACATCCGGTTTATCTCCTCATATTCCAACAAAAATTCGCTGTAAGCACCGGCAACCATGCGCTTAAAATCACTGCCTGTAATAACTTCACGATTTCCTGTCATAGTATCACACTCATTTCTGTAACGCCTAATTATAAGATTTTCCTCGTAAAAACAGGATTATAATGTATATTTCGCGAAATAATACAAATAACCTTTTATTTTATGCAAAGTGAGGAGTTTTTTTATGCCAACAATCAAGAAAAACACCACTGATATAGCACCAGCGGAAAAAGCCGCTGCTCCCAAAAAGCCAGCCGTCCGCACCACGCGGAAAACCAAACCGGCTGACGAACCTATGGAAGAACTGCGCCCCGAAGTGGTGGAGGCCATCAATGTCATTAAAACACCACCGCCCAAAGCTGTCAAGGAGCATGAGCGGATTTTTGCGCTGGATATCGGTACTCGCAGCGTTATCGGCATCGTTGCCGAGGAAGGCGATGATGAAAATCTCCATGTTATCGCCACCGACCGGCTGGAGCACAAAACCCGTGCCATGCTCGACGGCCAGATTCACGATGTGCCGCAGGTAGCCGCCATCGTGGAAAAGGTCAAAAATTCCCTGATTGAAAAGACCGGCCCAATAAAGACCGCCGCTGTAGCTGCTGCTGGCCGCGCCCTCTACACCATGACCGCTGAAGCGGAAATGGAAGTAAACGGCCTTATCACCGCCGAACAGCAGCGCAATCTGGACTTCGCCGGCGTACAGGCCGCGCAGGCAGCTTTGGCCGAAAGCCATACGGTAGACGACCCCAGCCGCTATTACTGCGTGGGCTATAGCACCATCCGCTATGTGCTGGATGATATCCAATTAAAAATGCTGATTGGCCAGCGGGGCAAAAAGGCCAAAGCCGTCGTCATTGCCACCTTCCTGCCCCGGCAGGTCATTGACTCCATGCAGAGCGCCCTCCATGCGACCAATTTGGAAATGCGCGCTCTGACCTTGGAGCCGATTGCCGCCATCAACGTGCTGATTCCGCCCACCATGCGCCACCTCAATCTGGTGCTGGTCGATATCGGCGCCGGCACCTCCGACGTGGCCATCACCAAGAACGGCTCCGTCATCGCCTACGGCATGGTGCCGCTGGCTGGCGACGAAGTAACCGAGGCCATCAGTCAGCGCTTCCTGCTCGACTTTAACATTGCTGAACGCATCAAACGCGAAGCTGCTGCCGGACAGGATGTAAAATTTACCGATATTCTGGGCACGGAATACAATCTGTCGGCCGCCGAAATTCTCGACCCGGTTATGCCCAATATCGAAAACCTGGCCAATGCCATTGCCAAGCAGATTTTCGAGCTCAACGGCGATACGCCACAGGCCGTTATGCTGGTTGGCGGCGGTTCCCAGACACCCGGCCTTGCCCATTTCGTGGCAGACGCGCTGGGCATGCCGGAGGCGCGCGTCGCCGTACGCAAGCCGGATATGGTGGATGGCATTGTCGATATTCCTGCCGAACTGCACTATCCCGATGCCGTAACGCCGCTGGGTATCCTCAAAATTGCCTCGCTGAACACCCTGCACTTTCTCTCCGTCTATGTCAACGACGAAGAATACAGCCTCTTTAACTTCCGGGAGCTCACCGTTGCCGACGCCCTCTTAAACGCAGGCATCAATATGCGCAAATACAACGGTCATCCCGGCTTGGGCCTCATGGTCAATATCGGCACCGAGAAAAAATTCTTCCCCGGCACTTTGGGCACCTTTGCCAAAATCATGCTGGGTGACGAAGAAGCCAGCCTCGATACCGTGATTCGTGATGGTTCCAGAATTACCGTTATCCCCGGCGAAAACGGCACCACGCCGACAGTACGGCTGGGCGATTTGGTAACAGCCGGTCAGGAATACACCATCTACATCAACGGCCGGGAAAAACACATCCACCAGCGTGTTACGATTAACGGCAAAGAAGCCGATGCCGACCAGCTTTTGGCAGACGGCGATATCATCGAAAGCCGCGAGTTCAAGAGCCTGGGCGAAGCCCTGCTGGCCGCAGGCTACCCGCCCACTGGCCGCAAGATTCACTACACCCTCAACGGCAAGGAAACCACCTACAGCTGCACACCGGAAATTCTCTTAAATGATGCCCCTGCCAGCATCTCCATGCCCATTCACGAGGGCGACCATGTGGAATACATCGCGGACGAAGACCCAAAACTCGGCGATATTCTGAACATCAAAAACGCCGATACCAACGTATTGATTTATTACGAAAATAAAGAGTTTGCCATCCCCTCCGCCAACGTAGAGCTGATGGTCAATGGCCGTACGGCCAGCCCCGGCACCATCATTGATGATGGCTGCGAAGTAACCTACCATACCAGCGAGCGCATGACCACCACCGTCAGCGATGCCCTGCTGGCCGTGAACTTCCAGCCGCCCGCTGCCACAAGCCGGGTGAACTTCACCATTCTGGTCAACGGTATGCCTGTAGACTTCACCGACCCCGTGAAAAACGGCGATACCCTGGAGGTAAAACTCAGCAGCCGTGATGTGCCCATCACGCCGTCACTCTCCGCTATGCCCAGCGGCACAGCGGGAATGACCGCCGCTGCGCCAAGTGCCGCAGCGCCATCTGCTGCGCCTACAGCTGTGCACGGCGTGCCCACGCTTGGCACCATCAACGCCGCTGACGCCACGCCCATGCGCCACGCGGAACCCGCCAAGCACATCCCAGGTCTGGCCGAAGCCATCGGACAGAGCCAGTCTGCTGCACAGCCGGATAGACCTATTCGAAAATCCATCGCCGATTTTATCCGTCGTGATTAAAACAGCAAAAGACCGTCAAGCAAGTAAACCTCTTGCCTGACGGTCTTTTTCATTCCCCACTTTCCAGCGCTTACTTTAACCCATAATACTGCAACAGAGCCTGCGTGCCTTTATTGCCTTCGCCCAGCCGCTCCATCTGCCGCACCTCGCCGAGCACCTGCGCCAAAACGGGCAGTGCTGTGCCATAGGCCGCCGAAGTCTCGGTGCCAATGGCCAAATCCTTGCCAAAATGTTTCAGCATAAAGCCCGGCTCAAAGTCTCCATCCAAACCACGGCGCACGACATTGCTCATCTGGAAACTGCCTGCGGCTCCTGCCGAAATCGCCTGATAGGTTTTCTCCAAGTCAATGCCCGAGGCCTTGGCATAGGCATAAGCCTCACAAGCCCCGGCCAACGCACCGGCAATAGCAATCTGATTGCAGGCCTTGGCCTTCTGCCCGGCGCCGGCCGTCCCCATATAGACCAAATTTGTTCCCATAGCTGAAAATACCGGCTTTAAGGCCGCAAAGGCACTTTCCTCCCCGCCCACTAAAATGGACAGCGTGGCATTTTTCGCCCCGGTGTCCCCCCCGGTGACGGGCGCATCTACCGCATGAATCCCCCGCTCCTGCGCACAGGCAAAGATTTTCTCCGCCAGAATCGGGGAAGAAGTCGTCATATCCACCACATAGGCACCGGCCTTGGCATTGGCCAAAATCCCATCCTCGCCGAGATAAACTTCCTCCACATCCTTAGGATATCCCACAATCGTAATGACCACATCCTGCCCCTTGGCACAGGCCCCGGGGCTATCACACCACTGCGCCCCCTTGGCGAGCAGCCCTTCCGCCTTGGCCTTGGTGCGATTATAAACACTCACGTTAAATCCCGCATCCAGCAAATGCCCCGCCATAGCCGCGCCCATAATACCCGTACCAATAAAGCCGATATTCTTCATGCCCATATTCATCTTCCTTTCCACAGATAACTCCAAACATAGAAAGACTTCGCTCCGCAAAGCAAATTTCCTGCATATTTTCTTTGGTCCCTTGGCCCACTGCAATCTACCTTTTCAGTGCAGGCAACGGCAACTGCGCCAGCAGAACGGCAATAAACACCAGCCCGCAGCCAAAAATTTCGCGTCCGCTCATCACTTCGCCCAGCACAGCCCAGCCGGCCAGCACCGCAAACACGGATTCCAGACTCATCAGCAAAGTCGCAATGGTGGGGTCGGTATACTTCTGCCCCAAAATCTGCAGGGTATAGGCAATGCCGCTCGAAATTATCCCCGCAAAGAGCAGCGGATACCGTGCCGCCCACAGCATTTCCCAGGTTACGGTCTCAAAAGCCGCCGTCAGCACGCCGGCAAAACCAAAGGCGACCGCAAACTGCACCCATGACAGCTTGATTCCATCCGCCTTTTTCTTCATAAAATGGTCGATGACGAGAATATGCAGCGAAAAGAACACCGCACAACAAAGCGTCAGAAAGTCGCCATAGCCCACGGACAATTCCTCATTGACACAGAGAAAATAAAAGCCCACAATGGCCAGCAGCACGCAAAACGCCAGCACTTTCGGAATCCGCTTGCCCAGCACTCGCTCCATCAGCGGCACCATGATGATGTAGAGCGCTGTGATAAAACCGGCCTTGCCTGCCGTGGTATAACAGATGCCCACCTGCTGCAAGGCATCGGCCACGCCCAAGGTCAGCCCGCAGTACAAGCCACCCCAAAGCGTTGGCCGGTCAGGCGCAAACTTTTCCCACAAGCCAGCCTGCGGATTTTTCCGCGCCTGCACGCTGAACAAAAAGATCACGGGTATCAAGGCCAGCATCGCCAGCACATAACGGGCCGCACAAAAGGTAAACGGCCCGATATAATCCATTCCTGCACTCTGCGCCACAAAGCCGCCGCCCCAAATCATCGCCGTCAGGAGCAGCATTACATTTCCTTTTAATCGATCACCCACAACAATCCTCCCCACCTGAATCTTTCTTCCATTATACCGCTTTTAAGCAAATTTGCGTAAAAAATGCTTGCATTATTCGTCCAAAAAAGGTAAAATACTATCATGTGTCAATGCACATATCAATTGTGAAATGAATCCATTCAGCATCAACCCTAGCTACGTATGGATTTCACTAAACAGTAAGTCGGATTGTTCCGGAGGTGAAACCAAATGGCAGTACCAAAGAGAAAAATGTCCAAGGCCCGCCGCGACCAGCGCCGTGCTAATTGGAAGTTAGAAGCACCGGGCTTTGTTTCCTGCCCCCAGTGCCACGAACCGAAGATGCCTCATCATGTATGCCCCGAATGCGGCTACTATGACGGCAAGGAAGTTGTTGCCGCTGCTGAATAAGCAGTACCTCGTAACCGGATAATCTTACGATTATCCGGTTATTTTATTTTTATCCAGGAGTGTGTGTATGGTTAAATCATTTAAGTCAATTTCCCTCGTGCGCAGTGCCCGCTTAGACCAGGGCCTGTCCTGCAGCCGCCTGGCCCTCATGTGCGGTATGCGTCCTTCCCTGATTATTGAATTTGAACAAGGCAAACGCCCCATTTGCCGCGAAAGCTACGAAAAAATTCTGGCCGCTCTCGGCCGTATGGATATTGCTACGGTATAAGAAAAACCTTCCCTGTTCGGGAAGGCTTTTTTATTTTGCATTTAGGATTGCGCGATAATCTCGTTGGCCACATGCTCAGCATTGGTGCCGATTACAACCTGCACCGCATTGCCCGTAGCAAAAGCACCGCGCACGCCGTTAACTTTTTTAACGCGCTCCAAATCCATCTTGTTGACGTCCTTTACCGTGCAGCGCAGACGCGTAGCACAGTTGGAGATTTCCTCCAGATTTTCCTTGCCGCCCAGAGCCGCGAGCACCTGCTGGGAAAGCTCACTCATGGTAACTTCCCCGCTGCTTACCGGCATATCTTCATCATAACGGCCAATGGTCGGGATATCGAACTGACGGATGGCCCAGCTGAAAATACCGTAGTACAGGATAAACACGCCAATACCGATGGCGATAATCAGTTCCGGCTTGGTGGCTAAGCCCCAGTCAATCACATAGTCG
>CACZIV010000051.1 GCA_902781305.1 Pseudoselenomonas ruminantium | reverse complement strand
TTTTTACCAACTTTAATTTCGTTTGCCATCTATTTTTCCCCCCCTCCACTTAACATGGGAGTTTGTGTTTCTAAAACTACACCACGATATTATACAATAGAGATGGCGAGCCTGTCAACACAAATCCGCACAAATCGTTAGCCTGGGGGCCATTGCATGGAGCGACCGCCTAAGAGATGGAAATGCAGATGTTTCACGGTCTGACCGCCTTCGTCACCCGTATTGGCAACCACGCGGAACCCAGATTCTGCTACGCCCAAATCGCGCGCAATCTGCGGAATCACATCGACCAGAATATGCGCTGCCAATTCCTTGTCCTCAGCCTTTAATGCGGCTACACTTTCCACGTGTTTTTTCGGAATCACGAGCACATGCACAGGGGCCTGCGGTTCCAAATCCTTAAACGCCAGCACCATTTCGTCTTCATAGACTACCGTGGACGGAATTTCCTTGCCTGCAATCTTGCAAAAAATACAATCTGCCATCATTAACACCTCCTTCACAATCGCATATTAGATATAATTCGCCATAAACAGAAAAATCCCTGCCATCCTGTAAAAAATATTTTCTGCTTGCTTTCTTCGTTTTACTGTGTTACACTTTGAGTAATTCAGTTACACAGATATCACAAAAGGAGTTTGAGCACTATGAACTTCGCCGAAAAATTGCGCCAGCTGCGCAATCAGAAAGGATTAAGCCAGGAGGCCGCAGCCAAAGCCATTGGCGTCACCCGCCGTACCTATGTTTCCTACGAGCGTGACGGGCGCTATCCCAAAACACGGGAACGTTATGCCAAGCTTGCCGAGCTATTTGGTGTAGACACCAACTACCTCTACACCGAAAACGAAGACTTTTTGAGTCAAGCTAGAGAAAAGTACGGCCGCACAGGCATGAAACAGGCCACCATGCTGGTCAATGAATTATCCGGCCTCTTTGCAGGGGGCGAGCTCAGCGAAGAAGACCGCGATGCCGTGATGCAATCCCTGCAGGAAGCTTACTGGCTGGCAAAAAAGGAAAACCGGAAGTACCGAAAAAACACTAAGGAGTGAAGGCCTTGGATTCAGAACAGTGCCATAAACGTGCCCAGGAAATCATCCGGCAGGTTGGCCGCCGGGATATGCGACAAGTGGCCAAGGAACTCAACATCAAGGTTCTTTATAATGAAAACTTCTCAAAACTTTTGGGTATGTACTTCTGCCAATGGCGACACCGCTTTATTTTCCTCAACACCAATCTGGATGATATTTGGCAGAACATGGTTCTGGCGCACGAAATCGGTCATGACCAGCTGCACCGTGACATTGCCAAACATCAGCAGATGCACGAATTTGAACTTTTCCGTTTAAACAGCCGCACCGAATACGAAGCCAACGCCTTTGCCGCCCATCTCTTGATGGATACGGATGCGGTTTACGCCGAACTAAAGGAAGGCTGTGACGAATTCACGCTTGCCCAAAAGATGAACTGCAACATCAATCTGACCTTGATCAAATTGCAGGAAATGGCCAAGCTCGGCTACGATATCCGTCCTAGCGACAGTGTTGACAGCCAGTTCCTCAAAAAAATTCGCGTATGATTTTCCCCTAGTCTGTAATAAAAAAATTTCCCAATCGTATATGATTACAAAGATATAATGCACTAATACAGGGATTATCCTTTTCCCCATATCATTTTACGGAGGTATCACTATGACTAACGCCATCATCCATTACGAAGTAATTATGAATATTATCCTGATTGTTTTGGTGGTCTGCCTCGCCACCTACACCATTGCCCAGGACATGCGCCTGCGAAAATACAAAATGCTGCTTGCCGATAAACAGGCCAGCAGCACACATGAAACCAATCAGCAAGGAAAGCCCGCCATACTGCACAGCCGATTGGCGGCGTAAGTCCATTACTTTATGATAATTTATCCATAGGGAGTGTCAATGCTACTTCCTTTCCACATCTAAAGCCCTGAACGCACAAGTTCATGGGCTTTTCTGTAATATTTGATTATGCTATACTAGATATGTTGCCCACCCCATACTGGTAACAGGAAGGGGGGTGCCAATTTGACATTTCGGGGCTTTGTGGTTTCAGTCGCTGCGAGTGTTGTCGCATATTACCTCGCTAAATGCCTAGACTTGTTAATCACATTAATCTTTGGGTGACATAGGCTCGGTCTGGCATAGCCGCTAATTATGCAAGAACCCCCCGGTTGGAGTCGCATTCCTCCCGGGGGGTTCCTTTTTGTACCTCTTTGACAAATCGGGTTTGTCGCTTATAAAAAGTATATCACAGCCGCCAAAACACTTCAAGATGTATGTTATGTGAAATTTTAGGCTACTACTATCACTGAATTACGCTGACAGAATTTCCCACAACAGTTTCTGGGCACTAGGGTCGGTGGGGTCGTTTGTGCCCAGTTCTCCACGGAAGGCACGGGCGAGGATGGATTTTTTGAGGGTGTCAATGGTGGTCAGGGCTTCTTCGCAGGCGGTGACGGTGGATTGTTCGCGGGAGAGCAAGTTGTCCAGCAGACGGACGATTTCTTGTTGTTCCGGCATTGATGGTAAATTTATTTCATATTCTTGCATAAATTTTTTCGGCACACGCTGCTGACCAACAGCCCCTGTCATATTCGACTTTGCTTTATCTCTAAAAAATTTACTCCTAACCAAATGATAAACATACCTATTGTATAGTGTCTCTTTCGGTCGTAAAACATAAAATTCCGTTGTTCCATAGCCTACATTATTTTTTAATTTGCCGATAATAGCAGATTTACCATTCTCCATACAAGGCGTTATCTTCGCAAAAACTACGTCCCCTTCATTAAAATTGGTAAATCCTTTTTTCACTTCTCCTAAAGGTCTAGTTTGATTACCGATAACTTCTCCCGATATATCCGATACATCTGCCATAGGAATAAAAGATACTTTCATATTATCATCCAAATTAGTTGTATCTATTTTTTTGGGGTTTATATAACAAATATTTCCTAAACTTGTAAATTCCCAACTCTTATCGTCTACGCTATTTTCTTTTCTCCACTTCTCCGTCAGCTTACCTGTGAAAGCCTGATGAAGAATAGTGGCACGGCGCAGGTCGGCTCCATCGAGAACTTCCTGTATTTTTTCCTTGGCTTCGTCCAGCTTGGCGAAAAGGGATTCGATACGAGCGACTATGCGGGATTGTTCAGCTATAGGTGCAATCGGAAAACCCATTTTGTTTAAGATAGGAAAATGTCTTCTGTATCCCATATGTGGTATTTGCATACTTTGCAAACCAAAAAAATAATATCTAGGCACTATATAATTCTTGGGCTGTAAAACCTTCACACCATCAGCCCCTTGTATAAATGGAAAATCCACATACTTTATACGCCTAGTATGGTCACCAAATATAATTACAGGCAATTCACCATCATATACTATATCTTCATTATTACTATAACCACCGATTAAGTTTTCACCTTGGTCGACAATAGCAAATTTCCCCTCATTTTGATAATCCTTTTGTTTTATCTTATTCTTACTGCTTGACACATTATCATAAGTTACAGAAAATTTTACCCAACACCAATTCTCCGGCACCTTATATGGCTGTTCCTCTGCCGGCACCAGTGCCGCTTGTAATTTTTCTTCTATTGTCAGTTTCTTTTTTGCCATCTACTGCGTGCCTTTCCTCGTTTTTCATATAATCACGTTATATTTTTATCCCTACAGCTCTCATCATTTCGTACAAATTAACATATTTTACACCAACCTGTTGGCATATATCTGGAATCTTTACCTTTCTTGTCCCTTTCCCCGATAAAACCTCTTGCGTTACTATCGTTGCATTCAAGGCCTTTCCTGTTGCAATAATCCACGGGTCAGCTCTTGATAGGAACCTATCTTTTTCAGATTCTTTATATTGATTATTTTGCACGACCAAATTAGCTATATCTTGATAGTTTTGAAGGACTGTACCATCTTGTTTAGCTTGGATAACATACGCCTCGCCTACATCATCCGCAGATTTCTTTATGTTTTCACCAAACCATTCTGTTAAATCATCCTTGCCATCAGCTATTTCATCAGCAACAGCATCTATAACTTTCACCTTACCAGTCTTAAACATTCCTAATAATGTTGACCAAAAGGAAGGGACTATATCATAAGCATAAAATGTATTTTTTGCTGTAATAAACGTATTCGTATCCAATATATACAACATATTAGCCCTCCTTTGCCATACTCATAACATTAGCAAAGGCATTCCCTTTGACCCCAACGAGCTGATATGCCTCTGTATAAGATAACCCACCATTATTAACTGCTTCATTGACATAACGGCAAAAGCCTCGCCCAGCACGATAGGGAATGATCTTATAAAAATCGCCACCACCACTATTTTTAGCCAATTTACTATATTTAGCCTGATACTGCCTCAACAAATCGGCATATTCTTCTTCGTTTATTTTTTCATAAGTCAGTGCCGCCCTATACAAGACCAACTGACTGACTTTAAAATATTTTTCCAACTCATCATAATCATGAGGGTTATCTTCCCACGCCTTATTAAAAAGCGCTTTCGGAACCAGTAGTCTCGCCGCAATCCGATTACAAAACGGCTCAGAACGGTCATCAAGTCCATCCTGCCCCAAGAAAAGATGTACCACCTCATGAAAAAGCGTAAAAATTCTTGCTGCTGTAGCATCTGCACCATTTATAAATATTACTGGTGCTATTTTATCTACCAAAGCAAAGCCACGAAATTCATCAACATTTAATTTCCTTTTGGTATTATTCCCTACCACACCATTTATAAAGACAGCTATACCACTATTTTCCACTATATCCACAAAAAAACGCAGTGTACTTTCTTTGTTATGAAAATTACTACGCCAATCAACAGGGATTTTCAAGGTCTTAGTTATGTGGTCAACGATTTCATCATCAGGCATATTTCGATTTATACTACCGATAAAGTCCACGGGTGCATAAGCATTGTCCTTCTTATAGTCACTCAGCCACTCTTGCCGTCTACGAATGATGTTGATAGTATCACGTAATGCCGCACTATATTCCCCCGTAGTAGCAAAACCATGATTTTTTAACGTTCGGAAATCAGCAATTCTTTTAACAGAAATGTCGGGAGGGGCAGAAAGCATCAAGTAACCAAAGGGTATATAAGCAAACTTTGCCACATCCTCTAACTGTTTTACAGTGGGCTGGCTGTTTCCCTTCAGCCAATCTTCCACATGAGAAAATTTGTTCTTGAATGCGTCCATCCCACGCTGGCTATATTCTATTGCCCAAAGCAAAACATCAGGATTGATATTCACCCTAGCCACAGTCATACTCTCACCCCTGTCTTTTCCTCTTTGCACATAACTCAAAATAAGGAGGAAGCTCCTTGCCTCCTCCTTTTTGCCAATGTTTATAGGAGCACATTGAGAAGCCCCTGCATTATTATATTCTGGTTCGGGTATCACTAAGTCTCCCCGACTGGACTACAACTTCTTTCCTGTTGTCGGACGAGACGCCCATTTATGCCCCCAATCCAGAGACAATACTCCCTGTTTACTTCATTATATCAGTTTTGTAAATAAAATCAACGTTTTTCCCTTACGCCTCCAACTGTTTCAGCTCCTTAGCCACCGCCCGCAGCATATCCACGGCTTCTTCCAAGGTATCGGCGGCATTTTCAGCAGCTTCCAGTGGGTCGGGCAGGTCTTCGTAATCTACGATGCTGTCATCTTTAATCAGCCCAAGGTCAAGGCTGTCGCCACGGGCTTCGATTTCTGCACGGCTCACCACGCTCCAGCGCTCGTCCTCTACCTTTCTTCTGTCCTCGGCTTCGTAGGCTTTCATAAAGCCCTCAAAGTGTTCCTGTTGCAAAGGATTCTTCTTGCCGAAGGACGGCATATTGGTGCGCAGGTCGTAGAACCACACTTCCCTGGTATTGTCCTTGTCGGTTGTTCCTCTGGTAAAGAACAGCACATTAGTCTTAACCCCCTGCGCATAGAAAATGCCTGTAGGCAGGCGCAGAATGGTATGCAGGTTGCATTTATCCATGAGATTGGCGCGGATTTTCGCGCCATCGCCATCGGCAAAGAGTACGTTATCCGGCAGGACTACCGCTGCCCGCGCCTTGCCATTCTTTTTGAGACTCTTGTAGATGTGCTGGAGGAAGTTGAGCTGTTTATTGCTGGTGATGACATCCAAATCATCGCGGGTCGCACGTTCGCCGCCTTTTTTCGTGCCAAACGGGGGATTGGCAAGTACCACATCATAGTCATCCAGATATTTTCCCAAGGGCGAGAGCGTATCGCCCAGGGTAATCTTGCCCTCGATTTCATGGAGCATGGCATTCATCAGCGCCAGCCGGTGTGTGTCATGCACCAGTTCACAACCTGTGAAAGCTTTTTCGTATTCAAACTGCGCCTGGTCGCTGTCCAAGTCCATAAAGTTGTTCGTATGCTTGTAAACGTACTGGAAGGCGGAAATCATAAAGCCGAAAGTACCGCAGGCAGGGTCATTGCATTTCTCGCCGGCCTGTGGTTTCACGAGTTTCGTCATCACATCAATCAACGGGCGCGGCGTGAAATACTGTCCGGCACCGGATTTTTTTTCTTCGGCGTTTTTCTGCAGCAAACCTTCATACAGATTGCCTAACCCTTCTTCTTTGGCACTGAACCAGTCCAGTTCATCAATGGACGTTATGAGCTTTTTGAGGTTTGCCGGTTCATCAATACTCGTGGATGCACCATTATAGATTTCACGGATGCGCCCCTGACATTCTGTGCCCAGATATTCCAGCAGTTCCTTGTAAAAGTTTTTCAGTTCCATACCGTCCAATACGGCTAAATCATCCCAGCGATAACCTGCGGGAATGGTGTCCTCGGTGCCTGTTTCCTTCGCCATTTTGAGGAACAGAATATAAGTCAGTTCCGTTACATATTGATGATAGGTGATACCATCATCCCGCAGTACATCGCAAAGTTTCCATAATTTGCCTACGATTTCCTGAGTTGTCACGCGCTTTTTCCTCCATCGTCATACATATATTCATTCAGTTCCGCAATAATCGGATTGAGCTGTCCGTCCAGCAGTTTGTCTGCCCGTGCAGAACCGCCCTGCTTGCGCAGACGGAAATCTTCGTCAAAAGCAGCCCGATTCAGCACGGGTTCATTAATCAGATAATTCTTCATCAGTTCTATCCAGGTAGCCTGCATTTTCGTAAAGCTATGATTGGCCCGCAGGCGTTTCACCGCCTGCTCCACCTTTTCCCGATGATTCATCAGCCGGGCTCCAATGGCATAGCGACGGATAATGCTGATGATATCGGCACCAGCTTCTTCCGCATTGATGGCACTTATTGCCGAATCAAGCTGTGTCGGCGCATAGCCATCCCTATCCAACTGCAACGATAACTCCTTCAAACTTTGGCGGGTGAGTTCCGCCGGTCTGGTACAGATAATGCTGAGTGCCGCCACTTCATTAATATGCTCTTTGATATAGGCGGTAAATTCTTCCAGATAATCCTCCGGGCGCCGCCCCTCATTGCCGTACTCCTGCCCGTGATAAGTCACTTCATCTTCGGCATCGGACACCACCTGTGCCATGCCCGGACGGATAACATTTTCCAAAAAGCTGAACGCTTCCTTATCCTTTAGGAGTTTAGCACAAATGGTATTATCCTCCTGTTCCGCTAAATCATGGATATAGGCGGCATAGGACTTCGCCCCGGTCATCGCCTTAAACTGTTCTTCCTGCTCTGCGGTAATCGTCCGCCCCTTGCGCTGGATTTTGGCGAGAATCTGCGCAAGCTGATGCGTCAGCACGGCTTCGCTCTCCGCTTTTTCTCCATCTTGCGGCAGAGTATCAATCAACTGCGTAATGGTTATATTGGGATTTGCCGCTACGGGTTTCATGGTGCAGACCTTTTCCAGACTGGCAAAGGTGCCCACAGGGTCATAAATCTCGAAATGGTCTTTGTTGATGGCAGGACACAGACGCGTAGCCCGCCCCAGCATCTGTTCAAAGAGGATACGGGATTTCACCCGCCGCATAAAGACCAGACGGCTGATGGCGGGAATATCTATGCCCGTAGTCAGGAGGTCAACGGTCACGATAATACTCGGATACTGATTGTTGCGGGTAGTGCGGATAACCTCCTGTATTTTCTTCGGATTGCCGTTTTCGATACTGCCCGTTATCTTCATGATGGCATCCTGGTCAATGTCCATTTCGGCATAGATTTCCCGCAGGATGTCCACAATCATATCCGCATGAGCATCGTTTACGGCATAGATAAGCGTCTTGCCGCTTAATTCGTCCGTGGGGTCAATATCTTTGGCAATTTCTGCGAGCACTTTGCGGTTAAAATCCGGCACAATAATCTGCCGATTGAAATTTTCCACATCAAAGTCCAGCTCATCTTCCAAGACTTCGCTGTTGGTGATTTCCCCAGTCGCAGGGTCATAAACCGCCACGGTATCGCCCTTGCCGTAATGGATGCCGCTCTCGCTCAGTTTGGTTTTGATGATATGCGGCGCATCATAGTCCACGAGGAACCCATCAATGACCGCTTCACGATAGGTGTACTTGAACACCGGTTCACCGAAAATCTGTGTGGTATGCAGGGCAGGCGTAGCCGTCAGGGCGATTTTCACCGCTTTGAAATACTCGATAACCGCCCGATACTTGCTCTGGAAATCCCGTTGGTCACGATAGGCAATTTCTTCCTCCGCCATCAGCTTGTCCAGCGTATAGCCTCTGTGGGCTTCATCCACGATGATTAAATCATAGTCCGATACAGCCGGTTTGCGTTCATCATCGTTGAACAGAATGCGCTGAATCATGCCCTGTACGGTTGCCACCTGCACCCGCGTTTCCCGGTCGATGAGTTTTTCATCCAATCCCTTGATGTTGTAAAGCTGATTCAGAGACATGAGTTCTTCCAGCTTCACATCCTTGAATACATCATGCGCCTGCGTTCCCAGTGAAGTGCGGTCAACGAGAAACAAAATGCGCTGAAAACGTTGCGTCTTTAAGAAACGATAAATCATCCCCAGCACGGTACGCGTCTTGCCGGTACCTGTTGCCATTGCCAACAGGATAGCCTGTTGACCACTCAGAACAGCTTGTTCTGCCGCCTGAATCGCGGCTACCTGATAAGCACGCAGATTCAACCCATCCGGGTCCTGCAATACAGCGTATGGCAGGTCCTGGAGTTTTTTCTTCCCTGCTTCTACATTGCGATTTAACAATTCCGTAAGCCCCAAAGGACTGAACCAGCCGCGCAGTGGTTCCGGGCGATTGGTCTTTTGCCGCAAATCCAGAAACCAAATACCGGATTTTGTGCGAAGCTGCTCCAAGTATGGCTTGCCATTGGTCGCAAAGGTGAAGGGCACCTGATATTCCCCCCACCTGTCCATAACGTACTCCTGATGTTCAGCCTTGATGAACTTCGGATACGTCTTGCACTGGCCATCAATAACTGCAGCTACATCTTTATGTTCCGCCTTGGCTTCGATAATTGCCACCAGTTTTAAGTCAATGAACAGGGCATAGTCGGCAAAGCCGCCCTTGCCGTCCGCAGAATCCGTAGGCCATTCGGCAATGGCGATACATCTGCCTTTCTGCGGTCTTGTGCCCTTGCTGTAACGCAGGTGCTCGGTATCGGCTTCCCAACCGACCTGCCGGAGCTGTTCATCAATGAGGACACGGGTTTCCGCTTCGGATTTATAACGCTTAACCGCAGCTTTCTGCGCGTATTTCTGCCGGTCAGCTTTCTTTACCTTGGGCGCTTGGGCTGCTTTTTCAGCCGCCTGCTGCATGAGTATCTTTTCCAAGGCTTCTTCATCGGCGATTTCTTTTTTGACCGGTTCCGCTTGCGGGGCAGGCATCACAAAAGGGCGATTCTGATAGGCATAATCGCCATAAGTCTGCATAAACCATTCCGACAAACTGTAGGTAATGCCCAAATAATTTTTGGCATCAGCTACAGATTCATAGCCTTCGTGACCTGCCAGATTACGGACTTTTCGCAAGGCATGAAAAAGTGATGCCATCTCTTTATTCAAATATTCTTCCTGCAGCAATTTGTTGATGCGTTTTACAGCCTTGTCCTCAGTCGGCAAGGCAATACCATCATAATCAAACATCAGTTTAATCATGTTTTCACCCATCATGCCCAATTTGAACAAGCAAGCATTGGAATCGCTGTACACGTATTGTTCAGCTAACCGTCCTAGATGAGCCAGCAATGGGAATTTTTCGGATAAAAAATTAAAATTGGAATATGCCATCACGCCCGCCCCTTCCGTATTTCTCTAAGGCTATTGTACCATAACAAAAGGAGCTATGTGAAGTTGGATTGTTTTCCACTCACATAGCTCCTGTTTTGCGTTTTACGTTATTTCAGCTTTTCCCCATTGCTGGCAATGATGTCCTTATACCAATAGAAGGACTTTTTGCGATAGCGTTCGAGCGTGCCCGTGCCATCATCATTGCGGTCTACATAGATGAAGCCGTAGCGCTTGGCCAGTTCTGCCGTCGATGAGCTGACGAGGTCGATGCAGCCCCAGGTGGTATAGCCCATCACAGGCACGCCATCTTCAATGGCTTCTTCGACCTGTTTCAGATGGTCGTTGAGGTAGGCAATGCGGTAATCGTCGTTGACCGTCTTGCTGCCCTGGCCGTCATCCACCAATACATCCTTGGCGCCTAAGCCGTTCTCTACGATAAAGAGCGGTTTTTGCCAGCGGTTGTAGAAGCGGTTGAGCACATAGCGGATGCCCTGCGGGTCAATCTGCCAGCCCCATTCGGATTCTTTGAGATAGGGATTCTTCACGCCCTGAATGATATTGCCGCTGCCTTCTTCCTTCTTGTCAGCCGACTCACAAATGCTGACATAGTAGCTGAAGGACACGAAATCGACCGTATGTTCCTTCAGGAGTGCCAATTCTTCCGGCGTGGTCTTGATTTCAATGCCGTTTTCGCGGAAATAGCGTTTCATATAGCCAGGATAAACGCCGCGCACATGCATATCGCCGAAGAAGTCGTTGAGGTTATTGGCCTGCATAGTGGCGATGACGTCATCCGGATTCGGCGTCAGTGGATAGGTCGGCATGGAAAGCACCATGCAGCCGATTTTGGCATCCGGGTCAATCTCATGGCCGATTTTCGTTGCCAGTGCCGAGGCCACGAGTTCATGGTGACAGGCCTGATAGAGGTCAGACTTGCTGAGCTCGGAGAGCGGGGTCATAATGCCGCCGCTCACGAGTGGTGCGTGCAGCACCGAGTTGATTTCATTGAAGGTCAGCCAGTATTTGACTTTGTCCTTATAGCGGTTAAAGAGCACCCGCACATAGTTTTCATAGAAGCCGATGAGGTCATGGTTGACCCAGCCGTTGTATTTCTTGGCCAGATTCAGCGGCGTTTCATAGTGGGAAATCGTCACCAACGGTTCAATGCCGTATTTGTGGCATTCGTCGAACAAATCGTCATAGAACTGCAAGCCCTTTTCATTTGGTTCTGCATCATCACCGTTCGGGAAGATGCGGCTCCAGGCAATGGAGGTGCGGAACACCTTAAAACCCATTTCCGCAAAGAGCTTGATATCCTCTTTATAGCGGTGATAGAAATCAATCGCCGTAAGTTTCATATTGTCCGGGGTCGGTTCAGCTGTAGGTGCTCCCTCGAGTCCACGCGGCATGATATCCTGAATATCCAGGCCCTTGCCGTCCTCGTTGTATGCACCTTCGCACTGATTAGCAGCTACTGCGCCGCCCCATAAAAATTCCTTAGGAAATGCCATTTTTTCTCCCCTCTTCTTATGCAATAACCGTCAATAAGTTTGCTTCTTCTGCTACGTCTTTTTCATCGGTGATGACCATATCCATATACTGGGCATGGTTGGTGACAATCACCGGTGTAATGGTGTTGTAACCGGCTGCTGCGATTTTGTCCTTGTCGAATTCAATCAAAGTCGTGCCGGCCTGTACATGGTCGCCCTGCTTTACCTTGGTGGTGAAGTATTTGCCTTCCAGCTTCACCGTATCCATACCGATATGGATTAAGATTTCTGCGCCCTTATCCGTAACCAAACCGATAGCATGGCCGGTCGGGAACAGCGTCATCACTGTGCAGTCTGCCGGAGCGACTACCTTGCCGTCGCTGGGTTCAATGGCAATGCCCTTGCCCAGTACGCCCATGGCAAAAGCTTCATCCGGTACTTCTTCCAGGGCCACGATTTTACCAGCCAGCGGCGCCTTGATGATTTCCCGCTCAGCCGTGCCATCTGCTTTTTCCGCTACTACCGTCAGTTTTTCTGCAGGCGCAGCGTCCTTGTACAGAACCGCCGTAACCGCCAGACCAAAGACAAAGGAAACAGCCGAAGCAATCATGCCGCCGTACATACCGGCAAGTTCACCCGTTTTCGGGTCAATGAAGGTCGGATAACCGAAGATGCCCAAGCCGCCGAACATATAGAGATTAACGGACAGGAGTGCCATCAATGCGCCACCGATAGCACCGCCGATACAGGAAATCACGAAATATTTTTTCCGCGGCAGGGTGATGCCGTAGATGCAGGGTTCCGTCACACCGAAGATACCAGAGATAAAGGCCGGCAGGGAAATGCTCTTGAGCTTCTTGTCCTGGGTGCGCAGGAAGATACCGAGTACAACACCAATCTGCGCAAAGGAACAGCCAAAATACGTAACCACCAGTGGGTCATAACCATATACCGTGATATTGTTGATCATAATGGGAATCAGGCCCCAATGCAGGCCGAACATCACAAATACCTGCCAGAATGCACCAATAAAGAGGCCGGCCACCATTGGGCTGATGTTATAGATAGCCATAGCCGCCGCGCCCACAATCTGGCCTGCCCAGGTTGCCACCGGGCCGATAGCCAAAAAGGTCAGCGGCACTACGATGAGAATAGTGAAAAACGGAGTCAAAAAGCCTTTGAGCATGGTGGGCATAGCCGCAGCCACGGCCTTTTCTACCTTGGCGCCGAACCATACAGCCACCACGATGGGAATAACGCTGGAGGCGTAATTCATCAGAATAACCGGCAGCCCGAGCAGTTCCATATGAATGGCCGATTGGAAAATCGTGCCTTCAAAGAGCGTGTACAGGGTGTCGCCCTTCATGATAGCCGACACCGTAGGATAAACGAGCGCCGCACCAATCGCCATACCCGTAAACTCATTCATCTTGAACTTGCGGGCGGCGGTAAGGCCAAGGAAAATCGGCAGGAAATAGAAGAACATATCCCCTAAGATATTGAGCATCTGCGCGGTGCCACTGTCCTTGGCTACCAGTCCTGTAGCCATAAAGAGCGCCGTAAAGCCCTTAATCATGCCAGTAGCCACGAGTACGCTGAGTACCGGCTGGAACACACCGGAAATCAAATCGATAAATTTATCCAGCGGGCTGAGATTCTTGTCCTCCTCATCTTCGCCTGCTTTGGGCGCATTGCCGGAGATATTGCTGACCTCAAGCACCGTGTCATAAACATCGGCCACTTCATTGCCGATAACCACCTGATACTGGCCGCCGCTTTGGATGACCGTCACCACGCCCTCGCGTGCCTTCAGATAGTCGGTATCGGCCTTGGATTCATCTTTCAACTTGAACCGCAGCCGCGTGATGCAATGGGCAAGGCTGATGACGTTTTCCTCGCCGCCCACATGCCGGACAATGTCCTTTGCCAGCTCTTCATACTTCTTCATCATAAATCCCTCCAAAATTAAATAACTTTGAAGGTTTGGCCAACTGAATGTAACCATCCTAAACATACAAAAAAAGCGTGGATTAACCAAGAGGCATACTTCACCTGCAAGGTTTGGCCGCGCTTGCGTAACCATCCCGCTTCGTACAAGATAAATAATAACAAATCAATAGGGAATTGTCAAGAAAAATATGGGAACTAAAAAAGCCACCGGAGACCGGCGGCTTTTTATATGAAATTATTACCAAATTTTCCCCAGAATAAACCATGTTCTGTCCTTAGCTTTGGCTGCATCGGACAGATTAGCATCCCCGCCGATACGTCTTGCATAGTCAAGACGGGCAAACCAGCTGTTCGGCTTGCTGTAGCTTACGCCGATACCCCAGCCCATAAGAGATGTCGTGCCAGTGCCACTCTTTTGCAAACGTACTTCACCACCATCCAAATAGCAGCTCAGCGTCAACCCTCGCACAGGTGTATGATACCGCAGTTCTGCAGTTCCTAAAATTCCCTGATCACCGGAGGCTTCGCCCTGAGGATACGCTCTGACTCCCTGAGCGCCACCCAAATAGAATCGCTCGGAACTATCGAGATTTTTGCTGGCCATTTGCCCCTGACCCTTGAACAAAATATCCACACTATGCCCCAATGCCTGCACAGCGGTGATATTGGCATTACCCTTGGTGAACTTTCCGGAAAAATGACTTCTATTGTCTAATTGTTCGGCATTAACCGAATCCGTGCCCAAGGTTCCATGCGTAAGTGTGATATCGTAGAAAACTGCTGAATTTGACTGCCGCGCCGAGCCACTAAGTCCCACATGCAACGCATGTGAATGGCGTTCACTGTCCCATGAAGGATTTGTTATCTTATCCTCCAGCTTCCGATAATCATAACCATAAGTTACGGCCAATGACCTTCTGGAAGTTTGAAAAATGGGCGTTTTCCCATAGAGACTCACTGTATTTGCCTTGCCCTTCATCCCCAAATTCGCCAGGTAACTTCCCAATTCATAGTTCATGTGACTGATGCTCAAGCCCAGCGTGGAACCACTGCGCCCCACATTCATTTCTTGACACTCCCCATGCCTAAAGGCAGGGGATTCTTGGTTCGCTGAACACTGCGGCCTAGCCGTAACCAGTTCGACTTACACGTTCTCCCCAAGCGTAAA
>CACZIV010000050.1 GCA_902781305.1 Pseudoselenomonas ruminantium | reverse complement strand
TCTGCCCGCTAAAGAGTGGTACATCCTGCAGTTGGATTCGGCCGCAGCGCTGGCAGTAGAACGCCAAAGAACAGGCCGTATCGATAAGCATGAGAAATCCTCCTTTCTTCCCTAAAATCCCAGTTTGCAGTCATTTCCTTACAATTGACTGTATCACCTTTGATAATACACTATTTCTACAGTATCCATTGCTTATCCTGCTTATTAAAAATTTTTTCTGCCTCACTACATGCAACTCATAAAAATTTATTAACTGTGAAGCAGGAATTCTCCCCCGTGGAATTTAATCCTTATAATTAGCGATTATATACCATTGGAGGTTAATCAATATAATGAACACAGACAAAATATTCAACAGCCTAGCAACATATGGACAGCACTTTAAGCTAACACACCAGTTCTCTACTGAAGACTTCTTACAAAAAATGGAACCAATATTCACTCAATTGGGGTGTAGACATGGGTTCCCTCAGGCAGAACCACGCATTCTCGTGATTCATAATGGCGGCGTAGGAGATTTTGTTCTCTTCTCCCCATGTTTACGTGAAATCCGCCGAATCTATCCCCATGCTCACATTGCCCTAACTCTTCCCCCATCTACCGCTAACTTAGCTGCCCCCTGTCCCTACATTGATACACTTATCCCCTGCGAATATATTAATGCCAGCGAGTTCAATGATGAAATCTATTTGTGGCTAACTGATTTTTCCAGAATAAATTTCTCTACGCCTTTTGACATTGCCTTCAATTTTGGTACCTATTTCACGGGTATACTCTTAGCCTATATGTCTGGTGCCAAGGAGCGAATAATGTATATTGACCAATTTGGCTGGGATATGTGGCATAGAATCCCTTACCAATTTGCCCAAGCTCTATCAACTATCCAGGCTCCTGAAAATATTTTATCTCCTCACATAGTTGACCGATACTTAGCCGTAATGGATAATCTGATTCATTTACCTATTAAAGATCGAGAATTAGAGGTATGGTTTTCAGAGGCAGACACAAGACTCGTGAAAAAACTACTCCCATGTTCCTCTCCATCGTGTCTCGTTGCTTTATGTATGGGCGGCATTGGTGGAATAAAATCATATCCTGCTGAAAAATATGCTGCACTGCTACAACGCATCCTAAAACAAGACAAGGATAGATATATAATTATTGTTGGTGGAGATGCGGAAATCGAAGCCAGCAAATTCGTAGCCAAATCACTCCACTCTAACCATGTCCTAAACTTTACCGGCGCACTTTCCTATCCTCAAACAGCAGCATTGCTTTCCCTTTGCTCTTTTTATATTGGCAATGATACCGGTTGCGCCCATATTGCAGCAGCGATGAAAGTGCCATCTCTTGTTGTCTACTCTTATGCTACTGACCTGTCACCAAATGGACATTCTACTGTAGAAACTTATTATCCCTATCATGTCCCAGCAGTTCTTGTCCAACCAGATAAAGCCTTATCTCCCTGTAAACCTATACACTCTCCATTGGGTGAAGTATTTGGCTGTACAGCAATGCAACCTCACTGTATTACACAAGTATCTGTCGATGAAATGTATGAGGGCTGGCTTACCTTGATGAAAATAACCCATCAAGCCTAATCTACAAATAAAATTTTAAGATATAATCTTATCCCCATCTTCTGGCGGCAGGGGGCGAATTTTGCTAAGAGAAGCGTTTGCCGTCAGGCGTGAAGAAACTATTTTTTGCCAACAATAAAAAGCAGCATGAAAAGCCAACTGTCTGAGCGAAGCGAGTTTTGGCTTTTCATGCTGCCATAAAAGGCAAAAAATAGTTTTAGCCTGACGGCAAAGCGGAACGTGCAAAAATCTCCCCTTGCCGCCAGCAATGCCTTAACAACTTATTACTTTACCTGCAATGCCGCTTTCACGAAATCGCGGAACAGCGGATGCGGGTTGTTCGGGCGGGACTTGAGCTCGGGGTGAGCCTGGGTTGCCACGAACCAAGGATGGTCTTTTACTTCGACCATTTCCACAAGGCTGTCATCCGGCAGGGTACCGGCAATCACGAGGCCGCGTTCAGTGAGCTGCTGACGGTAATTGTTGTTGAACTCATAGCGGTGGCGATGACGTTCCGCAATGTTTGCCGTACCATAAGCTTCGAGGGAATGCGTACCTTCGCGCAGGGTGCAGGGGTAGGAACCAAGGCGCATCGTGCCGCCCTTGTCTTCGATGCCCTGCTGGGATTCCATGAGGTCGATAACCGGGTGCTTCGTTTCCGCATCGAATTCGGAGCTGTGTGCATCCGTCATGCCGCAGACGTGACGGGCAAATTCGATAACGGCGCACTGCATGCCTAAGCACAGGCCGAGGAACGGAATGTTGTTCTCACGGGCATACTGGATGGCCTTAATCTTGCCTTCCACGCCGCGGTCGCCGAAGCCGCCCGGTACGAGAATGCCCTTGCAGCCAACGAATACTTCCGAAAGGTCAGTATCTGGGTCTTCGATTTTTTCGGCATTGACCCACTGAATTTTCACGGAAGTATCGTTGTAGATGCCGCCATGATGGAGGGCTTCCGTTACAGAGATATAAGCGTCCGGCAGTTCTACATACTTGCCGACAACGGCCACCTTGACCTTCTTAGACGGGTTGTTGATCTTATAGACCATCTTTTCCCAATCGGACATATCGGCAGGGCCGTAGTCCATGTTGAGCTTCTGCAGGGCAATCTTGTCGAGGCCTTCACGCTGCATCATGAGCGGCACTTCGTAAATCGTGGAGGCCGTGCGGTTTTCGATAACGGCTTCCGGCTGCACGTCGCAGAACATGGCAATTTTTTCCTTCATGTCCTTGGAAATGGTCTTTTCCGTTCGGCATACGAGGATGTCCGGCTGAATGCCGATGGCACGCAGTTCCTTTACGCTGTGCTGGGTCGGCTTGGTCTTGAGTTCGCCAGCAGCGGAGATATACGGCAGCAGCGTTACATGGATGTAGAGGGTATCCTTCGGGCCAACTTCTTTCTTGACCTGACGGATGGCTTCGAGGAACGGCTGGCTTTCGATATCACCTACCGTACCGCCGATTTCCGTGATGACCACATCGGCACCGTCAGCCTTGGCTACATCGTAGACACGCTGTTTGATTTCATTGGTGATATGCGGGATAACCTGCACCGTGGAGCCTAAGTATTCGCCGCGGCGTTCCTTATGGAGCACGGACCAGTACACCTTACCCGTGGTGATGTTGCTGTTCTTGGACAGGTTGATGTCGATGAAACGCTCGTAATGGCCCAGGTCGAGGTCTGTTTCCGCACCATCGTCGGTAACGAACACTTCACCATGCTGATAGGGGCTCATCGTACCCGGGTCAATATTGATGTACGGGTCGAACTTCTGAATCGTAACCTTGAGCCCGCGGCTCTTCAAGAGACGGCCCAAAGATGCCGCCGTGATGCCTTTGCCCAAGGACGATACCACACCACCGGTAACGAAGATATACTTTGCCATGATTTACCTCCTTATTCCTGAATGCTTTCCAGCTTCTTCTGACGGCTGTTGATTGCCTTGTTGGCAGCCTTGGAACGGGATGCTGCACTGCGGGCAGAATGACGCTTCACTTCAGGCGGATTCCATTCCGTAAGGCCCCACTGCTGGTCGCCTTCATGCTGGAAACGGCTGTCCATGTTGATGAGGGTATACACTTCCGAGATAGCGGCCGACAGGGACTGCACCGGCTTATGCTTCTTCTCGATTACCTCAAGAACCAAATCCTTATAGTACATGGTCTGACCTTTTTCCGTCAGCACATGGTATGCGATATCGACTTCCGAGCTATTGATAAAATCCATAATCAAAAAGTTCTCCTTCCAAATCCTAAATTACATCTGTTCCGGTGCGGATACACCCAAAATTCCCAAGGAATGACGAATGACATGGGCCGTAACCGTCACCAGAGCCAAACGAGCTTCCGCCAGTTTCGGCTCTACGCCGACAATGCGGCATTTATTGTAGAAGCTATGGAAGGCGCTGGCCAAATCATAGCTGTAACGGGCAATACGCTGCGGTGCATAATCACGGGCAGCACGTTCGATTTCTTCCGGATATTCCTCAATCTTCTTGATGAGGTCCAGTTCCGATTCATCCGTGAGCAGGGAAAGTTCCGGCTTATCGCTGAGGGAAAGTCCCGTTTCCTTGCACTGACGGAAAATGCTGCAAATGCGGGCATGCGCATACTGGATGTAGTACACCGGGTTATCGTTGGATTTTTTCTTGGCCAAATCCAAATCGAAGTCGAGCTGGCTGTCCAAGGAACGCATCAAGAAGAAATAACGGGCAGCATCGGTGCCAACTTCTTCCATGAGTTCGTTCAGCGTAACGCTCTGGCCGGTACGCTTGCTCATCTTCACGAGCTCGCCGCCACGGTAAAGGGCAACCATCTGCAGGAGCAATACCGTAAGTTTATTGGAATCATGGCCCAGCGCGTCCATAGCGGCCTTTACGCGGCATACATAGCCGTGATGGTCAGCGCCCCAAATGTTAATCAGACGGTCAAAACCACGCTCGTATTTATTGTGATGGTAAGCGATATCGGCAGCCAAGTACGTCGGCACGCCGTTGTCACGGATAACTACACGGTCCTTGTCGTCGCCATAAGCCGTGGACTTGAGCCAGAGAGCGCCATCCTTTTCGTAGATATTGCCGTTGTCCTGCAGGATTTTCACGGCAGCCTTAACGGCTTCCGGATGCAGGGTACGCTCGCTGAACCACTTGTCGAAGGTGACATTGAAGGAGGCCAAATCTTCTTTAAGGGTAGCCAACTTTTCGACATAAGCCAAGTCCTTGAAAATTTCCATGCGCTCATCATCGCTCATGGAGAGGTACTTGTCGCCTTCCTTGTCGATAATGCGCTGTGCCGTGTCAATGATGTCCTGACCATGATAGCCGTCTTCGGGGAATTCGACTTCCTGACCCAGGAGTTCCAAATAACGGGCATTGACGGAACGCGCCAGGTTGTTCATCTGATTGCCGGCGTCATTGATGTAGTATTCGCTTTCCACCGGGAAACCTGCTGCGCGCAGAAGATTTACGAGCGCAGAACCTGCTGCAGCACCACGACCATGACCGACATGCAACAGCCCTGTCGGGTTAGCGCTAACGTATTCCACCTGAATCTTCGGTGCATCTTTTTTCGGCAGCTGGCCATAGCTTTCGCCCGCTTCAAGGATTTTCTGGAAGGAATCGTAGAGCACATTGCCCTTCAGATAAAAGTTCAAAAAGCCCGGACCAGCAATCTGGGCATGGTCGAGCCAGTCACCCTCGATGCGCTTCACCAGTTCTTCCGCAATCTGACGTGGTGCCTTGTGGAACACGCGTGCCGACTGCATAGCAAAGTTGGTAGCAAAATCACCGAACTCCTTCTGGGGCGGTACTTCCAAAATAACCTTGGGCAGTTCCCCTTCCGGGAATACACCATCAGCAATGGCGCTTTTAGCCGCTGCTTCAATGGCTTCTGTCAGTGTGTCTTTAATATCCAATCCAAAGTCCTCCTAATTATTTGCCTGTTCGGCACTCACTACTACATTCAATGTATTGTGACTCTGCAGGTTTTCATTGAGGAATAAATCATATTCCGCCCAAACCTTGCCTTCACCATCGTTAAAGTAAATATCCAGCCTTTTGGTTTCTACCAGCAAATCAAAATTACCGTAGGGCGTTCTATACACACTACGGGTCTTTTCCCCCAGCCGAAACTCCAGCTGCATATCCACAGCTCCACGGCGGATTAGCGTCAGTCCCTCACGGCTTATTTTGAGCACCGTGGGCACCGTTTCCTTATCGTGAAGTGAGGCATCCTCATAACGCACATAATGCTTGCCGGCCCGCGCCGCATATCTACCGTTTGCCTTCGATTTCAACACGGTCTTTTCGCCCGCTGTATCCACCTGCACGCCTTCCACCGTCACCGCAACCATAGCATCTGCCATTTAGCCACCTCTTCAAAACATACTGTACACCATTATAAACCAAACTCCCTACCTTGCCAACAGTTTTTTGCACTTCTGCGGCTTATTTTTTTCGTGAAAAACAAATAACCTGTGGCACCTTAGCGAATAAGGATGCCACAGGCCGTTTCTATTCTCCCTGATTAAATCTTGAACCGCTCGATCTCGTGCGCCAGCTGCTCTGCCTGCTCGGCAAGGCCGCGGGTCGCTGCGGCAATCTCCTGTGCAGATGCCGACTGTTCCTGTGTCGTTGCCGACACCGCTTCAGCCCGGCTGGCATTGGTATTACTGATGCCCGCGATGTCTTTTACCGCCTGCTGCATGGAATCCGTACCATCCGAAACCGACTTGATGCTGCTGGAAACCTCGCGGATACCCTCAGCCAAAGCGTCAATTGCCACCTTAATGGACTTAAAGATTTCATCTGCCTCATTTACCGAGTCGATGCTGCTCGTTACGCTTTCCGCGCTTTCCTCGCTGGCAGCTACCGCCTGTTTCATATCCGTCTGAATCTTGGTCACGAGATTGGCAATCTGCTGCGTGGAGCTGGCAGACTCCTCGGCCAGTTTGCGAACTTCATCGGCCACCACGGCAAAGCCCCGGCCATATTCACCAGCACGGGCCGCCTCAATCGCGGCATTGAGCGCCAGCAGATTCGTCTGTTCCGCAATCCCGGAAATCAGCTCCACGATTCTGCCGATTTCATCCGAACTCTTGGCCAGCTCCTTAATGGACGACTTCACGGTAGTGGTACTGTCGCCAATGGCATTCATGGATTCCACCACCGTTTGAATGGCATCACGCCCCATATTGACACTGCCTACGGTCTGTTCCGTAACAATGGCAATCGCATCGGCACTGTTTGCCACCAGCGTAGTACGCTCGGCAATTTTCACAGCCGTTTTATCTGCATCAGCTGCCGATTCGGACTGCTGGGCAATGCCGGCGGCAATATCTGTAATCTGCTGTGCTGCCTGGCTGGCCGCATCCGCCGATTGATGGGAAGCTGCCGAAAGTTCCTCCGCCGAAGCCGATACTTTCTCTGCATTCTTCTGAATATGACCGATGAGCTCACGAACCGTACGCCGCATCTCATTGAAGCCACGGGCCAAATCGCCTAATTCGTCATTACTGTTCACCGTCAGCGGCCGGTCACGCAGGTCGCCCTTGTTGATAATCATGCACTCTTCGCGCAAAGCCACCACAGGGTCACAAAGTTTCTTCGCCAGGACCCAAAGAATTCCGCTGATAATCAGCACCATGACAGCGGCAACCAGCCCCATAATCTTCATCAGGCTATAGGCATCCGCCCGCACTTCCGCAAGCGGGGCTACCGATACCGCAATCCAGGTGCGGTTAGCCAGATGTACCGGCGTAAACACCGCCTGCGAGGCTTCTCCCCTGGCCGTCGTATATTCCGTGGAAATCTGCTTATCCTGCTGTACTGCGCTCGTAAAGCCATTTACGAGTGCCATATCGAGTTTCTTGGTAGAAACCTCCTTGGACAAATCCATCTTGCCCACTTCTTCCGGCAGCTGGGCGTAAGCAATGCAGATTCCTTCCTGGTCAGCGATATAAACACGACCAGTATCCATGTACTTGATATCGCCCACCAATTTCGTTATTTCATCCAGTTCAATGGTGCCATAGACAATACCAATCACTTCGCCATTTTCCAGCACCGGATAAGCCATAATCGTAATGAGCTTGCCGCTCGTACCCGATACAGATGGCCCCGTCATCACGGGTTTCTTCGTCTCGCGCACTTCTTTGATATAGGCACGACTGGTGCGGTCCATATCCTTATTCTTGTCGCTGACGGCATGACCTGCCAGGTCGGAATACGCCAGCATGGTAAAGTTCTTGCGCTTAGCCAAAGTTTCAGCCAGCACTTTCACGCGTTCTTCCCGCGTTCCATGCATAATAATCGGATTAGTGGTCAACGATTCGACGATGAGTTCCCGCTGTTGGTAAATCTTTTCAATCTCTTTTGCCGTACTATTGCCAATTTCCTGAGCAATCAAATCCGTATTGCGCGTCAATGCCGAACTGGACATATAATAGCTGATAGCAAAAAAAACCGCAAAACTGCCTACAAACAGGGGAATGAAGCCTGCTAGAAATTTAAAGCGTAAACTGTTAAAATTCATTTTCTCCTCCTCTTTTGATAATCCCAAATACCAAACACCCAAAAGAATTACATACATTAAGTTGTATGTAATACAGTGTTGTAAAGTATATCATTTCTTCTATTCCACGGCAATATATCATTAATTACATAACAATATGCTCAATAACTTCATTCCAAAAAGGGACCGCAACAAAAGCTCCCCTTTGCTACAGTCCCACTTCATCACTGTTGCTCAACAGCAATATCCAATTCTACTACATGACCGCCCAAATCCATTTCCACCGTGAGATAATTATCATCGCTTATCTTCACCTGGAAATTCTCGCCAATGGACAGCGACGGTGTGGAAATATCAACTTCCAGACCCATCCCGGTAAGATTTGTTGCGGCATTGGCCGTCAGCATATTGCTCATTTCCGAAATAGCACTTTGCGCCATTCCATCAAATTCCGCTACCGGCATGCCCATCATCATGGTCGATGCAATAAATTTTGCCGTGTCTTCGCTCATATTGTAGACTACATTACCTCTAATCTGCTTGGTAAAGCCCACGATAACCGAAACGCCCAGGCTCACCGCATTCTTCGTCTTAACTCCCATCTTAAGCCGCTTGGGTTCTGGAAACCCCATTTGCGGCATTACGGTCGTGAATGCATCGACGAACGGATTCACTAATTTTGCATCCATCTTATCATTCTCCTTCCGCAAATCCCACACTCATGTTAATATTGCCTAAACGCGTCTTAGCGCATATACGGAAGGTCGTAAGTTTCGGGCTGGCAATGCGAATCTTGTTCCCGACGATGGTTCCCGGCGGAGTAATGCGCATTTCCTTGTCCTTGAACACATCATTGATATTGGACACACCGCGTCCCACAATGATATTTACTGCTTCTTCTACCGACTCGCTGGCTTCATCTTCCGTAATCTCATCGCTTTCCTCTGCATCCAGCATCACCGTAGCAAAATCCTTCATGGTGTTGCTATCCATATAGACGATGGCACGACCATTAGGCATCCCTGTAAGCCCTACGATCACCGCAATACCGCTGACTTCCAGGAAACTGCGTTCTTCTTCCTCCAGTTCGACCTCGCTATGCACCCCGGTCATGCTGAAAATGCCCTGCTGCAACGCTTTTACAAAGGGCTTGGCATAGGATTCACGCAAGACAGCCACTTTGCCCGCCTTGCTCTGGCAAAGAATCATCAGGGTGTCAATGAGCTCATTAATCCCTACCGGTTTCTGCAAAAACGCACTGATTCCCACTTCCCGGCCTTTTGCCACCAGGCTGGCGTCCTTCATCGCGCTAATCATCACGATTTTAGCTTCCGGGTCCACAGCACGAATCCTGCGGGTGCATTCGAGACCATCAGCATCCGGAAGATTCATATCCATGGTCACCACAGCCGGCTTGAACTGCTCATAGAGCGCTACTGCTTCAGCAGCATTTTTGGCTTGTGCACATACCTCAAAGTTCGTCCTGGAAAGATTTCCCTCAAGCATCGCACGGCTGACCTTCGAATCATCGACGATCATTACTTTGACTTTCTCCACAAATGCTCACCTGCTTCTCTACATTCCTTACAATCAACTACGCAAAAATAAATACGCCTTGTAGAATTTTCATAGATTAACTTTTCGCTATAGTAGTAGAAAATCCCTGCCTGAATAAAAAATAATTTTAGATTTCGCTTTTGCCCACCGCATCAAAGGTTTTTACCACTGAAACCGACGGTTCTCTATCCATCTTGCTGACCACAAAAACCGCAATTAAGGAAAGCAAAAATCCCGGTACGATTTCGTACAGACCCAGCCAGTCAACCTGCTTCCAAACCAATACCGTAATTCCGCCCACGATGATACCGGCTAGTACACCATTGCGGGTCGTGCGCCGCCAGAACAGCGAGCAGAGCAGTGCCGGCCCAAAGGCCGCACCAAAACCAGCCCAGGCATAAGCCACCATATCGAGAATAAAGCTGGACGGATTCAGGCCAATGAAAATTGCCAGTGAAGCGATAATCAGCACCGAAGCCCGGCTGATCCAGATAAGCTCCGTCTGCTCAGCTTCCTTGCGCAAAAGGGTACGGTAAAAATCCTGTGCAAAGGCCGAAGCGGCCACCAAAAGCTGCGCCGACGCCGTACTCATAATCGCCGCGAGCACGGCCGACAGGATAAGCCCAGCCACTACCGGCGGGAATAATTCATTGGTCATAACCAAAAAGACCGTTTCCGACTCCGTGCCACTCAGTTCATGAGACAGGAATACACGGCCGACCATGCCCACAGCTACCGCTGCTGCCAAAGACAGCACAACCCAGGTCATTGCAATACGAGTGGCCTGCTTGATTTCCTTGGAACTCGAAATCGCCATAAAACGTACGAGAATATGCGGCTGACCAAAATAACCAACCCCCCAGGCCAGCAGAGAAATCAGTTCAATCGTACCCAGAGTCGAACCATCCGGCTTGGTAAAAGGCTCTAACATCGAATGACTCACGTTATTGATGGCATTAACGGTTGCCGTATAGCCGCCCATTTCCATCGCCGCCGTAATGGGCACCACCAAAATGGCGAAAAACATCATCACACCCTGAATAAAGTCCGTACGGGATACCGCCAAAAAGCCGCCTACTAAGGTATAAAAGACTACGGAGCCTGCACCGATAAAAATGGCATATTCATAAGGCAGGCCAAAGACCGTCTCAAATAAACGCCCAGAGGACACAAAGCCAGATGACGTATATATGGTAAAGAAAATCAAAATAAAGACTGCGGGAATCGTACGCAAAAGGCCGCTATTATCCTCAAAGCGGTTCTCCAAAAACTGCGGAACCGTCAGCGAATTTTTAGCAAGCTCCGTATACTTGCGGAGACGCGCTGCTACAAAATGCCAGTTTGCCCAGGTGCCGAGCGCAATGCCCACCGCAATCCATCCGGCATTCAGGCCGGCAAGATAGGCAAAGCCCGGTACGCCCATAAGCATCCAACCGCTCATGTCCGAAGCCTCGGCACTCATGGATGTCACCCAGGCCCCCAATTTGCGATTGCCCAAAAAATAATCGCTCATGTTGCGTGTCTGGCGATAATAATAAACGCCAATAGCCATCATCAGGCCGATATAAAGAATAAACATGTTGATGATTGCCAACTGATTTGTCAATACAAGTTCCTCCCTGTTCATAAATTATGATAAGTTTACAACGATAGAATAAATTATACTGTGTTTAGCGCCTTTTTGGCAACTATATTTTTATATTAGCTATATTATTATTGTTATAGTAGACATCATCATCACCAATGAAATCACTATTTTTTCTTAAACTTTCTCATTTTGCAGGAAAAAAGACTTGCATTATCGAAAAAGTTCCCGTATAATAGCTAAGGTTTTTCGAAAAGCTACAAAACAAGACAAACGCAGATAGCCTTAGTATACATATTTGTATCTTGATACAGGCTCAATCTGCGCTCTTTTCGTGTGTTCATTTTCAGGAGGAAGTACCTATGAAAAAGTATGATGTTGTTATTGTCGGCGGCGGCCCTGCCGGTATTTTTGCTGCTTACGAATTGGCTGAAAAAAGCCCTGCACTGAAAGTTCTGCTTTTGGAAAGTGGCAAAGATATCTATACCCGCGTCTGCCCCATTTCCTCTGGCAAAGTCAAAAGCTGTATCGGCTGCAAGCCCTGCAGTATCATGCGCGGCTTCGGCGGTGCCGGTGCTTTCTCCGATGGCAAATACAACTTCACCACCCAGTTTGGCGGCTGGCTCAACGAGTACCTGTCCGACGAAGAAGTCATGGACCTCATTTATTATGTAGACAAAATCAACATGAAGCATGGTGCGCCCGCACAGGTATTCAGTACCGAAAAAAGCGATATCGGCTACCGCGCTCTGCAGCATGACCTGCACTTGCTCTCCGCCAGCGTCCGTCATCTGGGCACGGAAAACAATTTAGAAATGCTCAAGGCTACCTATGAATATCTCAAAGACAAGGTGGAATTCCGCTTTGAATGCCCTGTAGCCCACATCCATTCCGATGGTCAGGGCAGCAATGAAATCGAACTGGATGACGGCGAAAAAATCGCTGCCGAATACCTGATTGTCGCTCCGGGCCGCGCCGGTGCGGAATGGTTCTCCAACGAATGCGATACGTTGGGACTCAAACAGGAAAACAATCGCGTTGACGTCGGTGTCCGTGTTGAAGTTCCCGATGAAATCTGGAACCCCATCACTAGCCAGGTATATGAAGCAAAACTCGTCTACCGCACCAAACGCTATGGCGACCAGGTACGCACATTCTGCATGAACCCGCACGGTCATGTTGTCATGGAAAACACGGACGGCATCATCACCGTAAACGGCCACTCCTACAGTGACCCGAAACTGCAGAGCAAGAACACCAACTTTGCCCTGCTCGTCAGCAACCGCTTCACAGAGCCCTTCCACTCCCCGCATCAGTACGGCAAGCGCATTGCCTCCTTCTCCAACCTGCTCGGCGGCGGCATCATCGTGCAGCGTTTCGGCGATTTGATGAAAGGCCGCCGCACGAACGCGCACCGCATGAGCAAGAGCTTTACCCGCCCGACCCTGCAGGCAACTCCGGGTGATTTGTCGCTGGTTCTGCCCAAGCGTCATGTGGATAACCTCATCGAAATGATTCAGGCTCTCGACAAGATTGCCCCGGGCATGACCAATGACGATACCCTGCTCTACGGCGTAGAAGTAAAATTCTACAGTTCCCGCGTAAAACTCACTAACCAGCTTGAAACAGAACTCAAAAACGTCTTCGCCATCGGCGACGGCGCCGGCGTAACCCGCGGCCTCTCCCAGGCAGGCGCCAGCGGCGTATATGTGGCACGGCAGATTATTGAACGCAGCAAGAAGTAAATTCGCTTTTTGTTCGTGGCACAAGGCCGGCAGGGAGGGGCGGCAATAACTTTCGTCTGCTTAGACAGGCTTGTCAAACGCGACCGAAAGTCATCGCCGCCCCTCCCTGCCTTACTGCCAGCCTAACCTTAATACCATCATCATTTACGCACTAAGCCGTGGGGGCTGGTAGTGTTTTTCCGTAGCTTTTGACAAGCTTGTCTATGGCGAAGGAAAAATATTACCAGCCCCCACGGCGTCTTTATACTACGTTGTAATGTATACATTAAGCCCGCCCGGCTGGTGATGACTTTCCGCAGCGTTTGACAAGTTTGTCTAAGCGAAGGAAAGTTATTACCAGCCGGGCGGGCGCCTTCTTATATCGTATTCTTCTTATAAAATATTATAGTTTAATGTTCGTAATGATACGCCCTAAGCGCGTACCAGACAGCAGATTCCACGTCCACTTGATTGCTACCGTAATATTGGTATGCGTACCGGCCAGACGGATAAGATGTACGAACATCCATGCACACCAGGCGATAAAGCCCGTCATTTCCGGATTCATGCTGGTCTTGGCTACTACGGCCTGTCCACGGCCAATGGTTGCCATCGCGCCCAAATCCTTGTAAACAAAGGTCTGCAGATTTTTTTCACCGCGAATCAACCGCATAATGTTTTCATGGGCTACCTTGGCCTGCTGCGTAGCCACAGGCGCAACGGTCGGCAGAGGACGTTCCGTCCCATGGCAGAAGTTTGCGCAGTCACCGATAGCAAAGACATTCTTGCTGCCATTGACCAACAGATTTTCCTCGACGATAATCCGGCCAGCCCGGTCAACCTCGCCGCCACACTCCGCGATAAACGGCACGGCCTTGACACCTGCGGCCCAGATAAGGGTGCTGGTGGGAATCTCCTCACCGTTTTTCAGCTTGATGATATGTCCATCATAACCCACAACCTGCGTATTGAGCAGAACCTCTACGCCTTTTCCCCGCAGGACCTCTACGGTATGGTCACGCAGGTTCTGCGGCATCATGGGCAGAACATTGGCTGTTGCTTCGATGAGCTTTATGGATACTTCACTAAAATCCAGATTGTGGAATTCTTTTTTCTGGATACCCACCAACTCGGAAATAGCGCCCGCTTCCTCAATACCCGTCGGGCCGCCGCCGACAACAACAAAGCTCAGCATCTTGCGGCGTTCTTCCGGGTCCTGGCATTTATTTGCACGCTCGAACATATGGAGCACATGGTTACGGATATGTAAAGCTTCCTGCAAAGTCTTCATGCCGAAGGAGTGTTCCTCCACTTCCTTCATGCCGAAGAAATTCGTCGTAGCACCAGCAGCCAAAACCAAATAATCGTATGCGACTTCCCCGTGATTGGTCAACAGCACATTACGCGACTGGTCCACGCCCTGTGCTTTAGCCATAAAGAATTCCACATTGGGATTCTTGCGGAAAAACGTGCGGACAGGATAGGCGATTTCGTCCGTGGACAGCACCGCCGTAGAAACCTGATACAGCAGAGGTTGGAACAAATGGAAATTATGACGATCTACAATCGTAACATCTACATCTTCCTTGGCAAAGAGTTTTGCCAGTTTGACGCCGCCAAAGCCTGCGCCAACAATCACTATACGCGGTTTCTTATCTGCCATGAAAAGCCCTCCCAGCCTATGCATACACACTTCGTGAAAATTTTAACTTTAACTTGTGAAAAAAAGCACTTTTCTCTCATGGATAATATAATAGCACGTTTCAAGTTAATTGCAAGAGGAAATTTACATTTTTCAGTCAATTTATTATTGTCTATTCTTAGCGACAGGAAATCTCCCTTTATTTTTTCCAGTTTACACTTTTTTATGTGCATAATAAAAGGAACTGTCACATTTGAACTGCTCCCCGTCAAGAGGACAATAAAAAAATATAAGATTTCTTTGGTCGACAGATTTGTCTGTCGGCCTTTTTTATGCGGCTAAATACAAGGT
>CACZIV010000049.1 GCA_902781305.1 Pseudoselenomonas ruminantium | reverse complement strand
AATTATCCGGCCGTTTTCACCACTGCCATAGGCCTGCAGTCTGCCATCCGATACCAGTGTGCCATTAATCGTCATATTCCGGTCGGCAGCTGAAGCCCCAATCGTACCGTGATTGATAAACTGCCCTGTAGTCGTATCCGCGGCAAAATCAGCACTCTGCCTGTCGCTCATATCATTTACGGTATATGTACCGTCCAACAACGTCGCATCTTTTGCCACCTGAACATTTACCACATTGGATGCACCTTCATAGGTCAGCGTTCCGGCATTAACCTTCATTTTCATATTATCCTCGCCGGTGATGTTGCCGCTGTAGCTCATATCCGTATTGAAATTGAGATTGGTCACTTGTTCCGGAATGTACACATCATAGTGATATGCATTATCGCCAAAATAATTGTTGTATTGGATATACAACATCGTACGATTTTTCCCTTTATCATAAGCACCTTCACATTCCTCTGTACCGAACTGTTTCCAGGCAGAAGTGATATTGCCCTGAATTTCAGCGCCCTTATTGATATTGATATTTTTTACAAAAGCATTCTTGCTGATGTAGATGGCATCTTTCCCGCCAACAAGCGTACCGGACAGATTATAATTCTCTACCAATGGCCCATTTAATTCGTCTTTATTGGCATTGTAGCTATCGACGTCCAGTTCATTCAGGACAAGATTTTCAGCATCGATAATCTCGCCCGTCTCACTAAGCTTTCGCTTATAACGGATATACGAGCCGCGATACTCATCTCTGGCTCCATTGGAACTGGAACCGAAATCAAATCGTGCCCCTGTACCGAGTTCACCACCGGCCGTTACGGTTCCGGCCTGTTCTACCGTATGATTTCTGCCATAAGCAATCAAAAGCCCGTTGCCACGCTTGCCATCCGCATGGATTTCTGTCTCCTTTGGCACAATCAGTGTATTGCCCGTGCCATCCACCCGCACACCTACTGCGCCTGTACCTTTGGTCATAATATCTGCATTCTGCGTCACTTTATTATCTGAACCATAGATATGCAGCCCCACGCCCAAAGGTTCCAGGCTGTAGGTATGATCAAGATAGGCTGTTCCCTTGGCATTGCGTTTGAAATATCCCTGATTGTTGACAATACTTCCGCCATTGCCATAGATGGAACGGCCGAAAAAAGCCTTGCGGTCAATCGAATAACCCAAATCCTGCATAACCGCCAGTTCAACCTCCATAAGGGATGTGTAGTTGGAGTAAGGACGATGGCTCATCATGCCGGCTGTCTGCAGGTGAGAACCTTCAAACTTATACACTTTTTTATTTTTTTCCGTGCTGTCCGGTTCCCAGCCATTGACCGGCAGGGCGGAACGCCCAAAAAACTTCGCCCCGTCTAGGGCTTCTGTCACATGCTTGCCATAAAAATACGCATAGCCTTTGCCATCAGCAGTGATTTCCCTATCTACCACAAAATAATTTTTAGCGGGATCTGTTGCATCCTTCGTGTCCACAATCTGCAGACCGGCCTGAGCCGGCTTGCCGTTTTGATCCCGCACATGCAAGGTCCAGGAAAGCTTATCCGTCATATTTTCATCAACAAAATATTCATTTACCTTCTGTGCATTTGCTTTCTTTTTAGTAATAAAGAGCATTCCCAGGGCATGTCCCAGTTCATGGCGAAACATCCCCACAAAATCAGCAGCCTGTTCATTGGTGGGCAGCGCCGTCTCCGCATCTATCCACCAGCCATCCTCAGCCCCCTTACGCTTTGCCCCATAATGCTCACCAATCCATATTTCACTATAAGTATATTTCCCTTTGGGCAGGACACTTTCTGTAGTATAGGACAACGGTGTAAAAACTTTCCCCTCCTGCAGCTGCTCGCCCAAATAGAACGCAGCATCCTGAGAACTTTTTGCAATTTCCGTCTTTCCATCAGCATCAATGGACGGTGAATATGCCTCAGCATTTTGCTCGTCGAACGTTGTGACAAAAATCTGCCAGAGCGTGGTGTTTTCTGCCTTAGGCGCCAAAATATTTGTCCAATAATCCGTACCGGCCACCGTAGCTGTGATAAGTTCATCATCCAAATCATAATTCGCCGGATCAACCAGCCAGTTCTCCTTATTTTTACTCCCATCACCTATCCCGTAATCCTTTTTCATAAATTTCAGTTCAGCAAAATTCTCTCGGCCATAAACAGAGTACTCCGTTGCCAAATAAGGATCTTCTGTTGCCGGCTCTGCTGCCAAAGCATACGATAACGGCATAGCCAGACTGGATAAGACCGCCGCCGTCAATATACAATTCCTTTTGTTTCGCATGGTAATGACATCCTTTCCCACAAAAAAATTCTCTACAGCAACTTTTTGCCAAGAATATTTTTTACCAATAAATTAAGATAATACAGAATTTTTTCATATTAATTATCTCATATCTATTCTAGGGCGTACTTTCTTATTCCTGCCTGGTAATATATTTTTTCTAAAAGAAGGAAATTCACCTTCCCTGTCGAAGTAAGACGATAAATCACGAGATATATCCTGCCGTAAGTTAATGGGAATAATTGGGAGAGTGATTCACAAATGATCAAGAACATTACCATCTATGTCATCCTCAAACTCGAGTATGGCAAGGGCCAGGAAAATGTTTACTCCAGTATCCTCAATGTATCCTCCAGCAAGAGTACCGCCGAAACCTTCAAGGAACACTACGAAGAACAATTCGCTGATGAAATCCAGAATGAGCATGATGGCCGCTTCGTCTCCATCCATATGCACAAAGCCCTGATTCAGCTCGATGATGAAATCATTGCTCCGGATATGTTCATCCGCTTTATCGGTGACAAAAAAATCAAAGATACGTTCTAAATCTATAAATACAAAAATCCCCCGCTGATTCCTCAGCGGGGGATACCATTTTCAATAATGGTCGGGATGACAGGATTCGAACCTGCGGCCTCTTCGTCCCGAACGAAGCGCGCTACCAAACTGTGCCACATCCCGGCAACGAATAATATTATAGCGTAACCTGATGATTAATGCAAGCCTTTTTTTAAAAAAAATAAAAAAAAGATAAAAAAAGTCCGCCAGCACAAGACTGACGGACTTTTGTATATTCCATACGAATCGTAATGATTAGCGCTTGGAGAACTGGGAAGCCTTGCGGGCTTTCTTGAGACCGTATTTACGGCGTTCTTTTTCACGCGGGTCACGCGTAACGAAACCAGCTTTTTTCAGAGCCGGACGGAGTTCAGCGTCCATTTCCATGAGTGCACGGGTGATACCGTGACGGATTGCGCCTGCCTGACCAGATACGCCGCCACCTGCAACATTTGCGATAACGTCATACTTGTCAACAGTTTCCGTAAGGTTCAGAGGCTGACGAACGATGAGTTCGAGAGTCTTCAGACCAAAATATTCTTCCATGGTACGACCGTTGATCGTAACCTTGCCTTCGCCTGGAACCAGACGAACACGGGCAACGGAAGACTTTCTGCGGCCAGTGCCGTAATAGCTTACTTGTGCCATTTATATGTTCCTCCTCCAGATTAGCGAATGTTCAGCTCGAGCTTTTCCGGCTTCTGAGCTGCATGCGGATGCTCGCTGCCAGCGTAAACGCTGAGCTTGCGGTACATCTTAGCACCGAGACGGTTATGCGGCAGCATGCCTTTTACAGCGTGCTCAATAACGCGTTCCGGGAACTTTTCGAGCATCAGGCCAGCGGACGTGAACGTCGTGCCACCCTGATAACCGGAATGACGGAAGTAAGTCTTATCCGTAAGTTTCTTACCCGTAAATTTAACCTTCTCTGCATTGATGACGATGACATAATCACCCGTATCAACGTGCGGAGTAAAGGTCGGTTTATTTTTACCGCGAAGAACTTTAGCAACTTCAGCTGCGAGACGGCCGACAGTCTGCCCTTCAGCGTCTACAACATACCATTTACGCTCAACGTTGGATGCATTTGCCATAAACGTTGTCTTCATGCGTTTTCCCCCCTAATAAGTTCGGGCTAATGGATGCCATGCCCGTAACATCACATAAAAATATTCTACGCAAAAACAGAGTTCAAGTCAAGAACTTTTTTTGATTTTGCGTAGAATTTTTTCACAGGAATCAGCAGTTCCTAAAATAAGCAATCGTGCGCGCCAAACCTTCACCCAAATCCATCTGGGGCTGCCAGTTGAGGTTCTGCACGGCGGCCTCATGACAGAGCATGGAACGGTTGATATCCCCTTCACGCGGTGCGGCAAAAGCCGGTTCCACCGTTTTGCCCGATGCCTTGGCCATGAGTTCGATGAGCTCAAGCAGGCTGGTTTCCGTCTGATTGCTGAGGTTGTACACAGCGTTAGCCTTATCCGTGGTCATTGCCGCGATAATACCGGAGGCAATATCGCCGGCATAGATGAAGTCGCGGGTCTGCTTGCCATCGCCGAACACCGTAATGCCCTGGTCTTTGGCAATGCGCTTGGCAAAGATGCTGATTACCCCGCCTTCGCCGGTATCACCCTGACGCTCGCCGTAAACGTTGGCAAAGCGCAGCGCCACATAATCCAGGCCATACAAATCATGGTAGAGCTTTAAGTATTTTTCCACCGCTACCTTAGTCAGTCCGTAGAAGGACATCGGTGCCAATGTTTCTTCCTCGCGGATAGGCAGTTTGTCCTCGGTAACATCACCATAAGCTGCCGCCGTGGAAGCAAAGATTACTCGCTTTACACCACTATTCCGGGCTGCCTCCAGTACATTTATGGTTCCCATGATATTTTCTGATGCGTCAAATTCCGGATCTTTTATCGACACATCTACCATAGTCTGTCCAGCCAGCTGCACGATAACATCAAACTTAGCCTGTTCAATCTTTTCACGTGCCGCTTTATCACGGATATCCATTTCCCAGCATGTGCAGGTTTCCTTGCCCTGCGGCAGATGCTGCCAGGTACCCGTGCTCACATTATCGAGTACCGTTACCTGATGCTCAGCGTCCAAAAGCTGACGCACCAAATGCGAACCGATAAAACCTGCTCCACCTGTTACCAATACATTCATTATATAATCCCCCGCTGTACAAAGCTGCCCAAATGCGCCGTACTATTCAATAATTCCACTGTCGGATTGGCGTCCGCATCATAGCGCACGATATTCACCGCCGTGTTAAACTGACGGATACTCCAGAGATACTGCAAAGGCATATGCAAAGCCGCTGCCAAAAGCGTCCGCAACACCGCACCATGCGCCACCACCACAATGGTCTGCCCATCGTGCTCTTTTACGAGTTCATTGAGCCGCGTTACCGCCCGCTTCTGCACTGCCGGAAAACTCTCGCCGCCAGGAATTTCCAAAATATCCGGATGTTGCAGGAAATTAGCCATCGCATCTTCCCACTTATCCACAATCTGCTGATACGTCAGCCCTTCCCAGTCACCAAAACTGAGTTCCCTGAAAGCAGGCTCAGCCTGCACCGACAAGCCAAACGGCTTGGCAATCGTCTCTGCCGTCACCATGGCGCGCTGCAAATCGCTGGCATAGATGGCATCGACCCTTTCCACAGGGAAATTTTCCGCCAGTTTAACCGCCTGCTGACGCCCTTCCTCCGAAAGCTGTACATCCGACTGCCCCTGATAACGTCCCGTCACATTCCATTCCGTCTGACCGTGACGGATAAAAATAACCTTTGTCAAACCACTGCCTCCAATGCCTTAAGCATCTGTTCATTCTCTGCGCGGCTGCGCACAGCCACACGGATATATTGCCGCCCTTCCAGCCCGGTGTAATTGGCACAGTCACGCACCAACACGCCCTGCCCGCGCATCCGCGCGGTAAGCTCACCACTGCTCAGACCGGTTTCTTCCACATTGACCAAAATAAAATTCACGCTGGGCCGAATCGGACGCAGCCCCGTTACGGCACAAAGCCGCTCATAGAGCCAATCCTTCTCTGCCTGAACGAATTCACGACTTTTCTTATGATACACCTTTAAGCCCAAAGCCGCAACACCTGCAGCCTGTGCCAGCGAATTGACATTCCAGACATCTTTACCCCGTTCCAAGCGCTGCACAAGGTCAGGATGCGCACTGGCAAAGCCCAGCCGCAGCCCTGGCATAGCGTAGAATTTTGTCAAAGACCGCACCACAAGCAAATGCTGATATTGACTGGTCAAATCCCTGACGGTGTAAGCTTCTTCATCCGGCAGAAAATCCAAAAAGGACTCGTCCACCACCGTCCATATGCCCCGCGCTTCCAAAAAAGGCAGATATTCGATAAGCTGTGCCCGCGTCAGCAGTTTTCCCGTGGGATTATTGGGATTGCCGATAAAAATACAATCCACATTTTCGATTTCCTGCTTGAAGCGGTCAATATCCGGTGCAAACTCCGCTGCTGCCTGCAAAGGCGAAAAGACGATTTCTGCCCCCACGGCTTCCGCCGCCCGCTGATACTCGCCAAAGGAAGGCACAGGAATGCCCACCCGCTTTGGCCGTACCATATGCACGAGCAGATAAAAGAGTTCAGCCGCACCATTGCCCAGTAACAGCTGTTCCTCCGGCAGACGATAATGCTCACGCAATGCCTTTTTTAAGGCCTTTGCCTGCGGGTCCGGGTAGTGGACAATCCCGGCGATATTCTCCTGAATAACCTGCGCTACTTCCGGTGCCAGGCCCAAAGGATTGATATTTGCCGAAAAGTCCAGCCACTTGCCGCCATGCGGGGCTTTGCTGTAGATATTGCCCCCATGCTCAAACTTTTCCATTATCCCGCTCCTTACCATAAGCCGCACACTTACGGACAAAATTCTCCGCCGCCTGCGGACAGCCCGCAAAATGCAGATGCAAGTAACTACCTAATACATTTTGCACCTGACGGCCTGCAGGATACTCGCTGTTGTTCCGCAATTTCCGAAAAATAAACGGTGCTTTATCCGCACTTATCATTTCTCCTTCTTTGGAGAAATGAAATTCATGGCCCTTTAATTTTGTTCCCCTGCTGCCTAATAGACCATCCTGCTGCAGTTCGGCTTCCACATAGCCTACCATCTGCAGCTTCTCCGTCATAACCGCCCGTCCGGAAAATACGCCGGTCATTTCATGCACCCTGCCGGCAAAATCCTGCAGTGCTTCCATCAGATACATATAGCCGCCACATTCCGCCAGCATGGGCATGCCCTTCTGCGCCAATGCCTTGATGGCCCTGCGCATAACCACATTTCCGGCTAGTTTTTCCGCAAACATTTCCGGAAAGCCCCCGCCGATAAACAGGCCGTCTACTTTTGGAGGTTCTTCATCATGCAACGGGCTGAAGGGCACAATCTCTGCCCCCAACCGTTCCAGCACCTTGATACTGGCCGGATAATAGAAGGAAAACGCTTCATCCCGCGCCACGCCAATACGGCAGGAATAACGCTTACTAACTTCTGCTGCTGATTTCACCATCAAGGGCTTGGCGCTGCGTGCCAAAGCCAGCACCTTATCCAAATCGATTTGCTTGGCAGCCGCCTGCCCCATGCGCTCGATAAGTTTAAGTTCCTCATTTTCTTCCACCGGCAGCAACCCCAAATGACGCTCCGGCATCCTGAGCGATTCATCACGGCGCAGGGCACCGAAAACCTCCATGCCGATGCCCGCCATCGCCTCACGAATCATGGCTTCATGGGTATCCGACCCCAAACGGTTTAGGATGACACCTGCCACCTGCACCGCAGGGTCATAATCCCGAAAGCCCTTGGCAATTGCCGCCGCCGATGCGCCCATGGATTTGGCATCAATCACGAGCAATACCGGCGCGCCGATGATTTTAGCAATCTCCGCCGTAGAACTTATGCCCTGCCGCCCGCCGTCATAAAGGCCCATAACACCTTCTACCACGGCAATGTCGGCATTTACTGTCTCTGTCGCCAAAATCTCCGGCAGAATCTCTGCCGGAGTCAGCCAACTGTCCAGATTATGCGCAGGCTGACCACTGGCCAGTCTATGGTAACCGGGGTCAATATAATCCGGCCCTGCCTTAAAGGACTGCACCTTCATCCCCCGCTGCCGAAGTGCGGCCAAAAGCCCTGTTACAATCGTGGTTTTCCCCGCCCCCGACTGGGTTGCGGCAATCACCACACGCGGTATATTATTCATCTTCGTCTAACCTCCACGCCACCGGAGCATAAAGAAACAAGCCCCAGATAATCCACACCAGCAGTTCGCGCTATGCGTTCTGCACAGGCGTGAATCTCTGCCGCGTCCTTGTCTGCGCTCCACCACAGTCCCAAAACCGTACCGCTATGCGCGACATTTACGCCCCATGCTCCGGCCAACTGCCCCAACTGCCAAATCTGTGCCAATTCTTCCTTATATAATAGCTTCTGATTGGCCAATGCACTTTCCGCAGCAATCTGCGCAATACGTTCAGCCTGTCCTGATTCCATTGCCTGTCGAAAGGCATTGCACATTTCACGCATATCTTCAGCCACATTCTCCTGTTGATGAAAAGCACAGGTATCCACCATGCCGCCCACATCAAAAACGGCACCGCGCAGCGCCGGCACCTGCGAAAAATGCGCATAAATTTTGCCATTAACCTGATTCATCAGCACAATCCCCGGACAGAAAACACCATCTGTCGGCTCTATCTGCACAGCAATATCCATGATTAATTCCGGCGTCCAGCTTTCCTCAAAAGCCTCCATCACCGCCACCACAACAGCTGCGATATCCGCACTGGAAGAAGCCATCCCCTTCCCGCGTGGCAACTCTGAAGTCAATCGCATTCCGTAAGGAAAAGATGACCTGCCCAGACGAGCTAACGCCAATCTTAGTGCCTGCTGTGACTTCTCGCCCAAACCATCGAGTTCGAAAAAGCAGTCACTTACCTGTACCGTTGTATATCGGTCTATAGGACAAGTCCCTAAAAACGGCTCTCCGCCTGCAAATCCCTGCACCAATTCCCCACATGAGCCGGGAACGCGCACTACAATCTCCATCTGTTATCTCCAAAATCATCATGAACGTTGCTAAATAAAAACCTACCATAAAATTATAGCAAACGTGTCTTTTTCTGTCCAACAGATGATACCTAAACCGCCTATACGGCGGAATACGCTTCTTTTTTATCCATGATGTTTCACCCCTAAGAAAAAACCACCCGCAAGGGTGGTTCACTTTTTTCATTGAATTGGTCTTCCTTCCTCATACGCTTGGCGGGCTTCATTAAGTGACATGAGATTAGCCCCACCAGGTTTATCTTGGAACTCCGCCTGATAAGGGTCTTGCATCCACCCGCACACTGAACAGGATTCCATTGTCCCTTCTTCTTCGATTGTATATTGCCCGCAGCATCCACACTGGAATTTACTCTGAGCCTCCATCTCTAAATCCTTTCTTTTCATGGCATCGTAATATGCCTTTTTATCCCATGTTTTGTAGAAAGTATATATCCATCTATCAGGTCTATTTTTTACAAATTCATTAGTTTTCACGTTGTAACGAGTTATTATTTCGTTCTTATCTTTGTGCCCTAATATATCGCCACCAACAGTCATTTGGACCAGTTCCATACCTCTAGCAATATATTGCTCCATAGTTGTGATATCGTCAAACTCGATTAAATGTTTCTCGTGCTCTTTTCCTTGTTACGGTTCATAAAATCATATTAATTTATTGGCCCATTGAGTACTTGTAACAATTTTATCACGTTTCTTTGATGCGGTTGAGTTTTTTATCAATATTTCCGCCTGCCCCAGCAACAATATTCCCGTTGCCATCTACAAGCACTTTAACCCCATTTATCGTTATTCAATGCTCCCCATTGGTACTTGATTTGGTATCAGTTGCCTTTTGAGGCTCCGAGTTCTCCCTTCATCGCCTCGAGATAGATGTCACGCTTGCGGAGCTCGTCGGTATGTGTTATCACCTCGCACCAATCTTGCCAGCCTCCGTGCCAGTCTTCTCATGGCCCTGGCAAATGCTTACTCTATTCGTCGTGCTGGTTGCCAGAGCTGGTTCTGGTTCACGGTAGCTGCCTCCTTTTTGGTCATAAGAAAAGCACCCTCGCGGGTGCTTAATTTTTAGGTTATGCGCTTGCTCTTTCCTTTGTGGATTCTTCAACGACTTCAAAATTAGATGGTCCGTAAAGATAATCCTCACCAGATTCATCAACAATACGGTACCATCCACGCTCAATGGAAAGCACTTTATACTCTTTGTTCGGGATAATATCCGCTTTCCGTTCTCCAATGTACCTTACTGTCATGTCTCATCACCCCATCTTTTCACCTTGAAATCAATCTTGCCGATGTTTTTGCACTGATACCAGTGGACCTCGCAGTTTTTGAATGTCTTTTCTCCATTGGTAATATCCGCAGTTCCACGGCATTTATACCAATCTTCTGCTTTGGTCTTTTCTCCATTTGGCAAAAGGTTTTTCTCGATTAAGAAATCAACATCACGGATTTTACGGCCTACAGCTATCGCCTTGACACCTGTAACCGTGCTCCCCTCTTTTAAGGTCCAGCCTTCCTCACGCAAAGGTTTTGTCCCTTTTACATGAAATTGCTTTGCCATTGCACTCAAGGTTCGCATGACATCGAATTCTGATTCAATTATATCATTTTTTGCCTCGTTTTCCACTACTTTTTCACTGCCCTTGCCGAATTTTCCATCTTTTCTTCGAGGATGCTCACTTTCTTTCCATTCGTCAAGCATAAAGTGTAACCTGTCTTGGGTTAATTGGCAAGGGTCTTTTTCAAAAGGGGAACTATCTCTCGTCCCCTGTTGTTCGGGATTTCCGAACATGTCACTGCCCATGCCTTCATCGGGGTTCATGACCTCATCGTCAGCGTTTTCAATGTCCTCATCTGTGATATTCGACCACATACCCGTCATTTCCGACTGCTGGCGGAGCTCTTTGAGCGCTACCTTCTGACTTATCAGCCCTGCTTGGAATGCTTTGGTCACAGAATCAGTGTTTTTGCTGGCCAGGTCAGCCATTTCATCGACTGGTGGTCTGCGAACCGGGTTAAAGTCATAATCGAAATCGTCCGGGATTGCTTCGAATTTCGACATCATGATAATCAGCAGGAGCTTATCATACACAGGCCGGAGCTCGTTCTCCTGCTTTTTCTTCAATTTTCTAAGCCGCCTATACGGCGGAATACGTGACTCGAAACCGTGATTTTTTTGACCCTCTTTTCTAAGCCGCCTATACGGCGGAATACCCCGGCTGGCCATGGTCAGTTCGACAGGTAATTTTCTAAGCCGTCTATACGGCGGAATACGATTTGACTGGGTTCCAGCTTTTCAGAATGTTTTTCTAAGCCGCCTATACGGCGGAATACACATTGCTCGATGATGGTACGATAACTGGTAATTTCTAAGCCGCCTATACGGCGGAATACTCCTGCCAATACCTCCCAGTCATCCGCAAAAATTTCTAAGCCGCCTATACGGCGGAATACGCACATTTTGATGTAATCTCATATCGCTTAAATTTCTAAGCCGCCTATACGGCGGAATACTTGGTTTACTCATGGGCTGGATGCAGGTATTTTTTCTAAGCCGCCTATACGGCGGAATACTTTAGGTGGGCAAGATTTCACGATTGAATTCTTTTCTAAGCCGCCTATACGGCGGAATACTGAGTGGCTATCTGAATCAGGGCAAGACGGCATTTCTAAGCCGCCTATACGGCGGAATACTAGTGTATTTGTCGCTTGTATGTAACTTGTAATTTCTAAGCCGCCTATACGGCGGAATACTTAGGTCTTGTAATGGGCCTCATAATGGGCATTTTCTAAGCCGCCTATACGGCGGAATACTGATTGAGATTTTTGGGAATGATAAATACTACTTTCTAAGCCGCCTATACGGCGGAATACTAAGCACGTATGTCGAATAATACGACTGTGACTTTCTAAGCCGCCTATACGGCGGAATACACTGCGGGGATTGCCCGGACGAAAGCCGTGAATTTCTAAGCCGCCTATACGGCGGAATACTTTGATAACACGGCGGTTGCTTGCCATTTACATTTCTAAGCCGCCTATACGGCGGAATACTCCTAAAATTAACCCCTTTATCGAGTCATAAATTTCTAAGCCGCCTATACGGCGGAATACCAATCAGCGGCTTAACAGTTACGGTTGGCGCATTTCTAAGCCGCCTATACGGCGGAATACACATTGTAAGGAATGTTGTAAGATATCCGTTATTTCTAAGCCGCCTATACGGCGGAATACACGCACGTTACAGATTTTTATATCACTCATTTTTTCTAAGCCGCCTATACGGCGGAATACCCTTGCTACAGGCGGTGTTATCCATCACGCATTTTCTAAGCCGCCTATACGGCGGAATACTCAATGCTTACAGGATGATGATTGAGAACTTATTTCTAAGCCGCCTATACGGCGGAATACTGGAAGTTTCAGAACTTCAATAGGCACATCCGTTTCTAAGCCGCCTATACGGCGGAATACGCAAGCGGCCTCCATTGTGTCACGTTGCGGGATTTCTAAGCCGCCTATACGGCGGAATACGCAGTGTTCTCTTTCACAAGACCAACCTTTATTTTCTAAGCCGCCTATACGGCGGAATACACCCGTCCAATGTATCGGAATCACTGCCCAATTTTCTAAGCCGCCTATACGGCGGAATACTACACCCACAAAACCATAACTCAGTTGGTAGATTTCTAAGCCGCCTATACGGCGGAATACCCGAGTGTGAGCGACTTCAGGGCTTGCCAGATTTTCTAAGCCGCCTATACGGCGGAATACTGCACAAAAAACTGCGAACAACGGCGAAAATACTGGGATTTTTACATCTTTCAGCGAATCACCCTAATTTTTCCCTTGCAAAATCTCCTTTATTTTACAGGCTTTCCCAGCCCCGCTCAAAATTTGGGTCAAAATTCTGGTACTGTGGAGAGATTATCCAAACCATAGCTACCAAACCCCATCAGTTTTTCCTTATCCTGCATAATACGTTCTATGCAAAGACGATATTTTTGCTGATTGGTTTCACTATGCATTTGCACAAAGGGAATTTTTTTCGTCATAGTTTCCCTTGGAAACAGTTTTAGCGCTTCATCATAGGAAATGCCATGCCGCTTGGCATATCGTCTAGCTTTATGTGCCGGGCTTGCCTCTTGATGATAACGACGATAAACTGCATAGCCCTTCACCTTCAGCGGTAAAGGCCTTATACCCGTTATATGAATATAATCCTGATAGCGCAACAGCCAGCGTTTTATATCCATCTTCGCCAAGTCATCTTCCTGTTCAGCAAACAATCGCATCTTGCAGCCCAATCGTGGTTTTCCACTATCCTCATACTGCGGGAACGATACACCAACTTTGCCCTTCTCATTTTCCGTCATCTGTGTTGCCAATGCCAAATGCAGCTGTTGATAAAGCTTACTCCAAATATGGTTTTCACTAATCTCAGCATCCGGCAGCAAGGTGAGTTCCTGATAATATTTCACCTTAATCACCCCTTGCCGAATACACCGCCGCGCACCAGCACTGCCATAACATAGTGTTCTTCCTCGGCGTTTGCCAATGGTTCGCCCAATGCAAATTTATCAAACAACGTATAGAAATCCACTTTTTCTTTCGGATTTCTAAAAGCTTTCCCCAAGGTCGTCACAGCACCATAAGGCTCAATAGCAATCGGACCTGCACCTTCTGCACTGCCAAAGGACGGATACCAGGTATCAATCGTTCTCAGCGCATTGCCCAATTTTTGTGAATGCATAGCCGCAACGCCATTCACCTGATACAAAATCTTACTCTTGCGGCTGTTGCCTTTATCAAAAACTAATTCTTCGCTGGGATATACTTCCTGCCCCATGCCCAATTTTGCATAAGCTTCCACTTCGATAAACAAATATGGTTCCTTCCCAGCCAAAACAGTTGCAATTTTTTCTGCTAATACATTCAGCTCGGTATGCTCGCTGAAATCACGCAAGGAATAATCATAGCTAGAAAATTTCTGTTCCAAATCATCCACTTTGACACAGACTTCCAATTTCTCTGCCCCCAGACGATTGCGCCACAAGAACCGTCCGCTGGCAATATTATATGCATAGCGATAAGCCAATTCCTTAAAACCCGTTTTTTCCATATAGCCCTTGGCTGCCTCTGCATAACTTTGCGCAAACGCAGCATTATTGCAAGCTGACGGCTTTTCCACACCATTTAGCACTTTAACAGAGAACGTCATTTTGAGTGTATCCTGCTCCATTCCCAAGGCGCAGGCATCAACTTGCTGTAAATTTGGTTTCTCTACTTCCGCATTCAGCTTTGCCGGGTCATTTTGCACAGCCGGTTTCAAACGATTGGATATGGTTCCCCGGACGGACTTTTCAACCAGTTTCAATGGTTCAGCCTTGCTTTTATGTTCATCATCCCAACAGGTTCCGTACATATAGCCATCCGAAACCACCAATTTTTTCTCAAACGATAATACCGATGCAATATCCGCAGCTTTCTTAGCCATTATTCTTCCTCCTCCATTTCACAATCATCTTTGCCCATATTATGGCACAGGTATAATCCATCTGCTGCATCGTACACATACTCCCACAGCATTTCCTGTAAAGATTCCAATCGATAGGGCATCACAAATTCCCCAACAGATACCAATGGTTCTACAAAATGATGTTCATAATCATAAGAACGCTGTCCCTCTACTTTTATTTCGCCGGACAAATCCCGAAAGCCGACCGCAATAGGCACCAGCCAGCCATCTGCCAATACCTTTTTTCTCTGCCAGCTAATCCCCTTGCCATCTGCCGGTTCCTCTGCTGTGTATTCCACTTGCAATGCTCCCAACAGATTGTCCAAGGTATCCCTGTCCGCAGCAGGCTTTAATAAATCCTGCCGTTCTTTCAGCACGTATCCCGGCATCAACAGGCGTTTTATCCGTCTTTCCGCAGATTCATCATCATCCAACACAGTAACTACCTGCCATTGCTCACATTCTCCCGCCTGCAGGATAATATCGCCGCCTGCGGCCTTTAAGCGCGGCAATTCCTGACATACTGCTCGCAAAAAGTTTTCTCTAAAGCTCTCCTTAAAGCCTTCAATCTCTATCAATAAACTGATTTCCAAATGGCAACGTGCTTCCTCGACAAAAGGCGGTCGTTCAAACTCACCCGTTTTTTTACTTTTTTTCAGTGGATTAGCTGTACCTATCAAGTAATCATAATAATTATCCCTGTCGGAAAAAGATTGCATATCACAGGCATGACAAGATATGCCCATGCGTAACAGTCTTACCTGTCGCAGTTCTTCCCTTTGCTGCAATCTACGCTGCAGGGCATGAATCATCCCCAGCCAGGCAGTCATTGCGGGAAAGCCCACTATATATGGGCTGCTGGCTGCATTGGCATTTTGAATATGCAAATGCGGTATAACTAAATATTCTGCCGACACCCGCTTCACCCCCTATTGCTTTCGCAAATCCTCTTTAATAAATTCTTGCGTTTCCTTTTTTAGTGCCGCCAGTTCTCCATCCCCCAGTTCCACACCATCTTTTTTCAATACAAACAGATAAGTATCGATTATCCAACGAGCGAATCGGTCAGCCAGTTCTTTCTGCCATTCTGTTTCCTCCAGACGAATCTCTGCATATTTATCGTCTAACCAAATGGCTTGCGCCCTATTCAACTTGTGTCCATCACTCCAGCCTTTTGCCTGCTGACGCAAAACATAGACCTGTTGCAGTATGACTTCCATAATCTGCCGTTCTATGCTGCGGGCGGCCTGACGTATATCCATATTATTCCGCTTATCCGCATAACGTCCATGCAACTGACGGAGCAAATTGGCAAAATTTCGTAACCGCAAGGATTCTTTGAAAAAATCACGTTTAGGCAGAAACACATCTCTTTTCGTTATCTGTGGCGGTATAGCTGGCAGCATATAACTGCGTCCCCCATTATGCATATTGGCAAAGGATATATTGCGAGGATTCGTGCCTCCGAACTTCGTCTGCGTCAGATTATAGATACGTCTGTGCGCACTACCATATTTTGCTGATTTTTTTTCACAGGCTTCCCGTGCATCCATTTCCATCTTGCGAATACGCATTCTTACTTCCTGCATCAAGCTAGACGGAGGCAACACCGTCAATAAATGGTAGTCATTATCACCAACCGGGAAATACACTTGCTTTAACCGCGTATCCGTTGCCGTCGGCACCTCATAGGATTTTATTGCCAACAAATCTTCCCGAACCTGTTCATAGTTCAACTGCCATTGACTAAATTCCTGACGCAACTGGCTGTCATCAACCTGCAAATGCTCATAAAAGGTCTTGCCATCCTCTAATTGAAGCTGCAACAGGCTGGCAGTTGCCAAATAATTAGCCGCTACAAAAATGTCCGTCTGACACTTTGCTGATGCCGTGGACACATATGGTTCATCCGGCTTTTCCTGTATTTTCGCTTGCCAGTTCACCGTTACATCAGGATTGGCAAAACGACCAATATGTGTGGCAAACTGACACTTGCCCGCATTTTTAGCAATATCTGTGAGCCATTCTCCTGGAGGACTGCCTTTCTTTTCAGCTTCCGCTTGCACATAATCGCTCAAAATACTCATCACCTTCACCTCACTCACTATACTATTCAATATTATCTGTAAATTTCCTTTTATGTTTACATTATACTTCTATAACCTTCTTTAGTCAATAATTACCACAAATTTTATAGAGGGTATTAGATTGGTGCCGCCTATTCGGCGGTACTTTTTTTCAACCACAAATTTAATAGATTTCTAAGCCGTCTGCACGACGGAAACTACCAATGTTATCTTAACATGACTTGCTGCAACTTGCCAAGACTTCCTATACCAATCGCCTTGCCATAATTCTTTGCACAGCAACGCTGATGTTATGTACCAGATTATCCATGCGCTCTGTATCAAACAAATCATTTCTACTGTAAATATCCGTAACCAGCTGCCGCAACAGCGTTTCCGTCAGCCTTTCCCAACGAATAGTCGATTCTCTCAACAGTTTCACCTGTTCCGTATGCGTATCGCGGAAAGGCTTGGCTGGCTGGTCTTTTAGCTTCATGCGCTTATTCAGCTGCAAATACCAAAGGCTGTTACCATTATCAAATATAGGCGCCATGCCTAAGAACTTTCTCGTCTGCACATTACGAATAAAACCGAAGTTACCATAATGACGGTCAGCATTGTTTATTAGATAGTCAAACAACAGCATATCATCCAGTTCCTGCCTGCTGACCGGAATAGACAAGGTTTCTACGCAACGAAGAAAATGCTGGTAGCTGTTTTCGTGATTTAATTTTGGTACTACCTTCAGAATTTCCAATGCCGGAACATACTCGGTATCCGATGCAACAAAGGTTTCACATACACTGTATGCCTTTTCTTCGTCTTTATCCTGCACCAGTGAGTAATTTACATGTGGCAAGTCCAGCAATTCCAACAAACACGATGCAAACACCTCATTATAGGGTTGTTGGTCATACGGGGCAGAACCTTCCTTATAAAGAACACGTTTGCCATCCTCAATTTTCCAGAACTTGGGCAAGTCACCGTTGGAACTGCTATCAGGGGTATAACTTGAGCCATCCCCACCTGCCACAGAGCGAAACGACTGCTCCGTAAAAGCATTTTCAAACAAGTTTACATCATGCCAGTCAAAATCCGCCCCCTTGGGTTTGAACCAGTATTGGTCAGACAGATTCAACCCCAGGCTCTTAAACGATAACGCACTAGGCGTTTCCACCTGAAAAGCCTCTAACATTAGCGACACATCCTTGCGGTTAGCTGACACACTGCGATTGTCTATCCAAGTCTGCAAAGCAAGCCGCTGACTGTCGCTATAAAGAACTGACAGAGGCAGATATTCACGATTATCAATATGCAAATCACTGACAATCCGTCCAGTTGTCTCATTTACGGAAAATCCCGCCACAAGAACATCTTTGCACATCAATTGAAAATTCACCACGGGCATCTCCCCTTCCATACATGCAAATTATAGCAAACATCGACTTATAAATACAACCATGATTTCCACTTACAAAAAAAGCCGCCTATTCGGCGGAACACTCGTCAATGTGGAATTGTAAAGCCGCCTTCATTTTCTAAGCCGCCTATTCGGCGGAACACAGGATATTGAGGATATTCGGCGGGAGGATATGTTTCTAAGCCGCCTATTCGGCGGAACACGCAATGGCAACGGCTGGGGCAATGAAGTTGTCAATATTAGTTGACACTTTTTTTACAAGAAATTTGTACTATGCTACTGCCTGTAGAGAATCATAGTAATTCTCAAGTTTCACCTTGGGAGGCATCCCTCCTATGGCGGAGCATATACGGCGATTATTCCAATAGGATTCATAATAACGCCAGACAAGACTTTTTACTTCACATACACTCATCTTGGTGGTATCGTAACGGCCATAGATAAGTTCCTCCTTATTTGACATAGTGCACACGCTGCTCATCAAAACGGTCTGGCTGGGGATTTTTCTTGGCAGGATAACCGAAGGGCACGATTGTAAAGGGCTTGAGAGTTTCTGGCAAGGATAGAGCCTCTGCAACCTTTTCCATACGGTCGGCAAAGGGAGCAATACCCAGCATTACGCCACCCAATCCCAGTGCTTCTATTTCCAATAAGATGTTTTCCGTGGCGATGGCCATATCCACATCTACAAGTTCAGGCACAAGTATATTCTCTGTGCGGGAGCAGAGAACGATGGCAGCCGGTGCCTTGGCGGTCATGGCAGCGTAAGGGCTGGCTGCAGCAAGCTTTTCCAGTACAGCTTTGTCTGTCACCACATAAAACTCCCACGGCTGCTGATTGACAGCAGCGGGAGCAGCCATAGCAGCTCTCAGTATTTTTTCGATTTTTCTCCGCAAATCTTCTTTGTGACAGTAGAAATCCAGCTCTTATGCCAGACAAGATGAAGAAGTATCCCCACGGCCATGAGATAGCCGCTATATGTATGCACCGTAACAAAGGGGCCTTTTGCCTCTCTACCGCCAGGAATCAAATGGAAGTCCAGCAAAAGGCCAGTGGCTATGCAAGCAAGTCCGCTAAGGAATAGCAGCCAGTCAAGGCAGTAATTCTTTTTCATGATAGTCCATCCTTTCTCAGTTGGTATAACCTGTAGCTTTGGCCACGCCAAAGCCGTTTTCGTACATACGCCCTAAGGCGGCCATAGCCGTGGCGGCAATAATGTCGCCACGCTGGGCTGATTTGCGGTATAATTCTACAGCTTTGCCGTAGTCCTGAGTAACGCCCTTGCCCAGTTCGTAGAGTCTGCCCAGATAATATGTGCCGGTAATGTCTCCACGAGAGGCTGCCTTTTCATACCTGAACTGCTCCCCGTCAAGAGGACAATAAAAAAATATAAGATTTCTTTGGTCGACAGATTTGTCTGTCGGCCTTTTTTATGCGGCTAAATACAAGGTGT
>CACZIV010000048.1 GCA_902781305.1 Pseudoselenomonas ruminantium | reverse complement strand
AGAAGTTCAGCAGAAATGCAAATAAAGATGAGCCTGACCATCTATATCGTGGTCAGGCTCGTTTCAGCTATTGATAACACCGGATGTTTTACCGCTTACTTTTATAACGTGATATTGAATTTCGGCGAAAATAATAGGAAGGGTAGCTTATGGAATATTTAGCACATCGAGATGAAGAAAATGGAAGGGAACAACTGTTGATTGATCATTTGCATGGTGTCAGTGATAAGGCGGGCGCTTTCGCGGCTGCCTTTGGGGAAGAAGCAGCTGGAAGGATGGTGGGGCTGTATCATGATATCGGCAAATACTCGCAGGAGTTTCAGACGTATTTGCGTCAAGGGGGCGGCCGTAAGTTTGATCATTCTACGGCTGGTGCCTTGGAGATAATGAAGAAGAAAAGTCCGCTGTCTATACCAACAGCTTTTTGTGTGGCCGGACATCATAGCGGCTTGTTGAATGGCGGAAACTCAAAAGCGGACACGGAAGAAAGTCGGAGTTTGTGTGGGCGCTTAAAGAAGAAGCCGGGGCAGGATATACCAAACTATCAAGCATATCGGGAAGAAGTGGTTGATGTGCTTGAGGTAGACAAATCACAGCTAATCCCACGGTTTGGCCGGGATTTTTTTGCTGGCCAGTTTTACACGCGTATGCTTTTTTCCTGTTTGGTAGATGCAGATTTTTTGGATACAGAAGAATTTATGCAGCTGGGAGAAAATGCACGGGGAGATTTTGCGTCTATATCAGAATTGAAGGAAAGACTGGATGCCTATATATCGGAAAAATTTCTTAATGAACAGGGCAAGCGTTATGACGAACCTATCAATCAGCACCGACGAAAAATTCTGCGGGAGTGTATTGCGGCAGGAGAGGCGGATGAAGGTTCAAGCCTTTTAAGTCTTACCGTACCCACGGGCGGTGGCAAAACCATTGCATCATTGGCATTTGCCTTACATCATGCCGTGCGCACGGGGAAAAAACGTGTGATTTATGTAATTCCCTATACGAGTATTATTGAGCAGAATGCCAAGGTGTTCCGGGAGATTCTGGGGGATGAAAATGTTATTGAGCACCATTGTCAGGTGGATTATTCGCCGGCATTTGATGATGGCGATTATGACAAGCAGTTGAAGAAACAGCTGGCCACTGAAAATTGGGATGCGCCATTAATCGTGACGACTAATGTGCAGTTTTTTGAGTCATTGTTTGCCAACCGTACTTCAAGGTGCCGAAAGCTGCATAATATTGCTGACAGCGTAATCATCTTTGATGAAGCTCAGATGCTGCCGATTGATTACCTGCGTCCCTGTCTTGCGGCAATCCATGAGCTTACACAGCATTATCTGGCAACGGCAGTTCTTTGTACGGCTACGCAGCCTTCCTTGAATAAAATTTTTGGGGAAGATTATCAGAGGGAAATAAAAGAAATATGTAGAAATGTTACGGAGGAATACGAGTTTTTCAAAAGGACGAAGATAGAACTGTTGCCGCAGAAGGTGACTTTGGCGGATATGGCTGATTGCTTGCAGGAGAAAAAACAGGTTCTTTGCATTGTGAATACGAAGAAAGCCGCCAGAGAACTATTTGCGGCTTTGGACGGGGCGGAGAACTGTTTCCATTTATCCACTAACCTTTGTCCGCAGCATCGTAAAGCAGTATTAGCACAGATAAGACAAGCGTTGTTGGATGGCAAGCCATGTCGGGTAATTTCTACCAGTCTGATAGAAGCTGGTGTGGATGTTGATTTCCCTTGTGTTTATCGGGAAATGGCGGGCTTGGATAGCATCATTCAGGCGGCAGGCCGCTGCAACCGTGAAGGTCGCAGGGCAAAAGAGGAAAGTTTGGTGTATGTTTTTACCTGGGCGGATAAGGCAATGGGGAATTCTCAGCATAGTTTGAGAGTTCGCAGTGATGCAACAAAGAATGTTTGTGAATTGCATTGTGATGATATTGATAATCCAATAGCTATAACGGCTTATTTTGATCAATTGCATAAGATAGATGGAGGTGAGTGGACAGAGAATAAGTTAGATTGCAAGGGGATCATGAAGATGATACGAGAACAATTCATGCCTTTTGCTGATGCGGCAAAGAAGTTTGTGCTGATAGATACGCCTACGCGACCAGTGTTCATTCCTTATGATGAAGCAGGACAGGAGATTGAAAAACAGCTCCGTCAGGGCATAAAGTCGCGGCGTCTGATGCGGGAGGCAGGGAAGTATATGGTCAATGTATACTGTGGTGATAATTACAAAAGTCATTTTGAAAAGTTGAACGCAGCGAACAAAATAGAAGTTTTAGATGATAGTGTGGCCATACTGATTGATATGGAGAGTTATAGCCATACAATGGGTTTGCAGTTGAATATTGAAGATGGGCAGGGCGTATTTATCTAAAAAGCAAAGCAGGTGCAGAGAATAAACTCTGAACCTGCTTTGCTCCCTGTCTTAACATAAAAACAAAGTATTTCAATCCACGTCAAAAACTTGACGACAGGTATATGATAACAAATCAGAGAACAGTTGTCTATGGACAGGTTATTTATTGACATATAGAAATAAGAGATGTATAATTAACATAAAAATAAAGTGAAAAAAGAAATGGTGGTGACAAGATGAGTTATGGATTTCGTGTGGATGTGCGAGGCGACTATGCCTTGTTCTCCCGCCCGGAGATGAAAGTGGAGCGTGTGAGCTATGATTGCATCACACCTTCGGCGGCTAGAGGGATATTGGAGGCGATTTTTTGGCATCCGGGAATGCAATACAAGATTGACCGGATATATGTTCTGAATCCGATTAAGTTTGACAATGTTCGTCGGAATGAAGTCAAGGCCAAGATTTCCGCAGCCAATGTCTTGAAGGTAGCCAATCAGGGGAGTGGTGAACTGTATTTGGCGACAACAGAAAATATCCAGCAGAGGGCATCGATGGTTCTGCGGGATGTGCACTATGTGATTGATGCGCATTTTGTGATGACGGAAAAGGCCAATGCTACGGATAATACCGCAAAATTTCATGAAATGTTTCAACGCCGCTTAAAGAAAGGGCAATGTTATCATATGCCGTATCTGGGGTGCCGGGAATTTCCGGCAGATGTGCGGCCTTATGAAGGTACAGAGATAAACACAGCCTATCCCGACGAGGAAAAAGATTTGGGGTTCATGCTCTATGATATGGACTATTCGAATCCTGAAGATATTCGGCCGATGTTCTTTCGGGCAGTGCTGAAAAATGGTGTCTTAGATGTAACGAAGCCGGAGGTGTATGCATAATGCTGGAGGCTTTGGTCAAACATTATGAGAGTCTGGCTGCTGAAGGGAAGGTTCCCAGACCAGGCTGGAGCAAGGCAAAAGTGTCATTTGCCTTGCGTCTGGACGATGACGGTAAGGTGGTGCAGGTACATGATTTGCGTAAAGAGGAACAGCGGGGGAAAAAATCTGTCGTAGTTCCTAACGAATATTGGGTTCCGGAACAGTCTAAGCGAGCAAGTGGAATAGTCCCGCAGTTCCTTTGTGATAATTCTACTTATTTGCTGGGGGTAGATAACAAGGGAAAACCGGAGCGCAGTGAAAAATGCTTCCAAGCCGCAGCAAAGTTCCATCAGGAAATTTTGTCTGAATGTTCTTCAAAAATGGCGTTAGCGATTAAGAAGTTCTTTGCAAATTGGAAACCAACAGAAATTTCTTCTTGTGCTGTTTTACAGGATGATTTGGAAGAATTGATGCAGAGCAGTAATCTTATTTTCATGTTGGGAGATAAGTTTTCAATCGAAGATGAAGAAATCCGTAATTCATGGCAGAGATATCGTGAACAAGAGGATGGAGCCGTGAAAATGCAATGCCTGATTACTGGTGAAGTATCCCCGGTAGCCAGGTTGCACCCTTCCATAAAAGGTGTGCGTAATGCGCAGTCTTCTGGGGCTTCGCTGGTTTCCTTCAACGCACCGGCTTATGAATCTTATGGGCGTGACAATGGACAAGGATTGAATGCACCAGTATCTGAATATGCGGCATTTGCCTATACTACGGCATTGAATGCTTTGTTGGCAGATAGCAGCCATGTAAAAGTATTTGGTGATACTACATTGGTTTATTGGGCGGAGCAGGATAGCGAAACCTATCAGAACTGCTTTGGAGGTTTTTGTCTGCAAGATGAGAATATTATGGAAGATAAAGACCTGGATTATATATTCTCTTGCTTGAAAAAAGATGAACCTATTAATTTTCAAGGCGTAGACATAAAGTATAGTAATAAGTTTTATATTTTGGGTTTGTCACCCAATGCGGCACGGCTGTCGGTACGGTTTTTCTTGCAATCTACTTTTGGAAACATCCTAAAAAATGCCGCAAAACATATGGAAAATATGGAGCTTGTGCGTCCACCGAAAAAGAAGAAGCATATTCCATTATGGCAGATGTTGGCAGCCACAGTATCGCCGAAATCGAAGGATAAGGCTGCTTCGCCACTTTTATCGGGAGCAGTATTGAAATCTATACTGACAGGCAGCAGATATCCGGCTTCGTTTTTTCAATACGTTATGTTGCGTATCCGTTCGGAGCAGGATGATACAGAGGCAAGCCCGCCGTCATATAAAATAACCTATGAGCGTTGTGCGATAATTAAGGCATATCTGTGTCGCAATGGAAAGAGAGGGATAACTGTGGCTTTGAATGAAAATGAAAATGATGTAGCATATGTGTTGGGGCGAGTGTTTGCAGTTTGGGAACATATCCAAGCGGAGGCAAATAAAGGGGTTAATGCGACCATTAAGGATAAGTATTTTGACTCAGCGTGTGCAACTCCAGCTAGGATTTTCCCGATTTTGCAGAAACTATCTGGTCATCATTTGCGAAAACTGGAAGATGGCAAGAAGATTTACTTTGAAAAACAGCTGACCTTACTTATGGGAAAGATAGATGCAGGCGCGATACCCAATATTTTGCCATTAAAAGAACAAGGTATGTTTGTTTTAGGTTATTATCATCAAGTACAGGCACGGTATACGAAGAAGGAGGATGAGGACAATGGCTGAGATTATCAAAAATCGTTATGATTTTGTGGTGTTTTTTGATGTGGAGAATGGCAATCCAAATGGCGACCCGGATGCAGGAAATATGCCTCGGATTGACCAGGAAACCGGACATGGGCTGGTAACAGATGTTTGCCTAAAGCGTAAGATTCGTAACTATGTGGAAGCGGCCTGTGAGGGGAAGGAAGGCTGCCGCATTTATGTAAAAGAGCGCGTTCCCTTGGAACGGAGCAATAAAGAGGCTTTTGCTTATTTGGGGATTAGTGATGCAGAGGCAAAAGATATCAAGAAGAAAGACCCTGATGCGGATGTGAAGATTCGTGATTTCATGTGTAAGAATTTCTTTGACATTAGAACTTTTGGGGCGGTTATGACTACATTCACTGCGGCAAAATTAAACTGTGGGCAGGTACGTGGCCCTGTACAATTAGGATTTGCACGTAGTATTGACCCGATTATGCCGCAGGAAGTTGCAATTTCTCGTTTGACGGTTGCGACAGAAAATGAATTGGAAAGTGGTAAGAATACCATGCTGGGGCGGAAATTCATTGTTCCGTATGCCCTTTATCGTGTGGAGGGTCATATCTCTGCCAATTTAGCCAGAAAGACTACCGGTTTTAGCGAAGAAGATTTGGAACTGTTGTGGAAGGCTATCATCAACATGTTTGAACTGGACCATTCGGCGGCTCGTGGCAATATGGCGGTGAGGAAACTTATTGTATTCAAGCATGAAAGTGAATTGGGCAATGCACCTGCTTATCAGTTGTTTGATCGTGTTACGGTGCAACGGCGAGAGACCGAAACGCCGCGTTCCTTTGGTGATTACGAGATAAAAGTTAATCAAAGTGATATGCCTGATGGTGTCACTTGTACGGAATTGATTTGATATTGAGATGAATCTGTTATGTGCGAAGTTGAATCACACATGATTTAGATTGCTTGATAAGCTAAGAGCATTAGCAAATTTATTGCCCTTATATAGAGGTTCGCGAAAAATAAAGTGACAGGCCTTCTTTTTCGGAACACATATGTTGGGCTGTCGCTCCCTTCACGGGGAGCGTGGATTGAAATGATGATGAATTTTTGTATGCAGACAAGCAGATACCGTCGCTCCCTTCACGGGGAGCGTGGATTGAAATCCCATACATCCGACCATGTCTGATACGGTGTTCCGGTCGCTCCCTTCACGGGGAGCGTGGATTGAAATTTTTATAGCATCTGCTTTAATCATTTTTTCGATGTCGCTCCCTTCACGGGGAGCGTGGATTGAAATAACTAAAAAAAATAAAAAGTCCTAAGTTGTAAATGTCGCTCCCTTCACGGGGAGCGTGGATTGAAATATCTCTGGCGGTGCCACGCTGTTCGGGTTGTAGTCGCTCCCTTCACGGGGAGCGTGGATTGAAATATTGTCAGCCCTCCGCTTTTTCCGCACCTTCTCGTCGCTCCCTTCACGGGGAGCGTGGATTGAAATACCGGTAGGAGCGCTCAGATTGAGCAGCTTATCTGGTCGCTCCCTTCACGGGGAGCGTGGATTGAAATTCGTACCCTATGTAGGTATCAAAGGTTTCCTCAACGTCGCTCCCTTCACGGGGAGCGTGGATTGAAATTACTGGAGCTTGTGCGCTCATCAGAAGTTGTTGCAAGTCGCTCCCTTCACGGGGAGCGTGGATTGAAATTTTTCATTGCTCCATATGTTGCACCCGAGCTGTTGTCGCTCCCTTCACGGGGAGCGTGGATTGAAATAAGGTCAGAGTTCGCGGCGTATTCCCGTCCGCTAGGTCGCTCCCTTCACGGGGAGCGTGGATTGAAATACAAATTCCGCAAATACTGGAAAATACGGCAAATGTCGCTCCCTTCACGGGGAGCGTGGATTGAAATCCCGCTGCCAGCGATAGCCAGTTCATCAGCCGGGCAGTCGCTCCCTTCACGGGGAGCGTGGATTGAAATCATCATTAGGATTATTTGCATTTAACAGCGCAGTCGCTCCCTTCACGGGGAGCGTGGATTGAAATATCATCGCCATCACCAGCAGGAATATCTGCCCAATGTCGCTCCCTTCACGGGGAGCGTGGATTGAAATCCCTAATAATCGATTGTCCCATCTCTTTATCTTGGTCGCTCCCTTCACGGGGAGCGTGGATTGAAATTGCCTATCTCTATAATACCATTTTCAGAATCCTCTGGTCGCTCCCTTCACGGGGAGCGTGGATTGAAATATCACTATATGCAGCTAAATTCCCCGCGATTATTGGTCGCTCCCTTCACGGGGAGCGTGGATTGAAATATCTATGGAATAATTTCTGTGAACTATTTCCAACGTCGCTCCCTTCACGGGGAGCGTGGATTGAAATAGATTGATATGAGACACGAGAATGGAATTCATATCTGTCGCTCCCTTCACGGGGAGCGTGGATTGAAATAATATCATTGATACCCGTCAGCCCATTAAGGAAGTCGCTCCCTTCACGGGGAGCGTGGATTGAAATACTTAACATGACTCGAGCTGGATTTGATGCGCTGTCGCTCCCTTCACGGGGAGCGTGGATTGAAATGTGAACTCGCCGTAGAAGTCAAGCATCACTGTGCCGTCGCTCCCTTCACGGGGAGCGTGGATTGAAATCTGATAAAAGAAGAATTTGAAGGCTACGATGAAGGTCGCTCCCTTCACGGGGAGCGTGGATTGAAATATTTGACGATTCAAGCTATTCTAGCGATACGTTTGGTCGCTCCCTTCACGGGGAGCGTGGATTGAAATATCATCCAGCTTATTCCAGTTAATAACAACTACGTCGCTCCCTTCACGGGGAGCGTGGATTGAAATAGAAAATCCGGGACATGGGCGGCGCCAATACGCTGTCGCTCCCTTCACGGGGAGCGTGGATTGAAATATGGTTGGAAGAACAGGAGAATGGCAAGGAGTACACGTCGCTCCCTTCACGGGGAGCGTGGATTGAATTTACCAATAGGTCAGATGAATGTCTGGCACTGCAAAAGTCGCTCTCTTTACGGGGGGTAGATTGAAATTGGGGTGAAATGAGGTTGATGGCATGAATATGGAATATCGGGAAGAGGATTATTTGATGATTTCAGGAATACAGCATTTTGCCTTTTGTCGTCGTCAATGGGCGCTTATTCATGTGGAGTGGCAGTGGCAGGAGAATCTACGGACGGTGGAAGGTAAAATTGTACATGAACGATGTCATGACGAAAAGTTTACGGAAAAGCGAGGGGATTTGCTGATATGCCGGGGAATGCGGGTATTTTCATCGCGGATGGGGGTTACAGGACAATGTGATGTGGTGGAATTTACAAAAGGTGAAACAGGTGCGTTCCTTTTAGGACGTGAAGGCGCATGGCAACCTTGTCCTGTGGAATACAAACGAGGAAAGCCGAAACAGGATAAATCAGATGCTTTACAATTGTGTGCTCAGGCTATGTGTTTGGAAGAAATGCTTTGTTGTGATATTCCTGAGGCACAGCTCTTCTATGATGAAATACATCGTCGGGAAAGAGTGGTTCTGACATCAGAACTTCGCCAGGAAGTAAAGAATATGTTTTTGGAGATGCATGATTATTATGCAAGAGGTGTTACACCAAAGGTACGTTCAAATAAAAAATGTAATTCCTGTTCCTTGAAAGATTTATGCTTGCCGAAGTTGGCTAAGAAAAAATCTGTGAATGCGTACTATCAAGCGTATGTGGAGGATTTGTAATATGAGACGGCTGCTCAATACGTTGTTTATTTTAACGGAAGATGCTTATTTGGCCTTGGAAAATGAAAATATTGTTGTGAAAAAGGAAGAGACAGTTCTAGGGCGAGTACCGTTGCTTACATTGGAAAATATTCTGTATTTTGGTTATAAGGGGGCCAGTCCGTTTTTAATGGGAGAATGTGCGAAAAGAGGCATAGGACTTTGTTTTTTGTCGACACATGGTCGCTTTTTAGCGCGGGTTTGTGGAGAAAATCCGGGGAATGTGTTGCTGCGAAAGAAACAATATAAATTATCTGAAGATAAAGAAAAAAGCTGCGGGTTTGCACGAAACTTTATAGCAGGAAAGATTTATAATGCCAGGTCTGTTTTGGAAAGGGCACGAAGGGATCATCCTCTAAATATTGATGGAGAAAAATTTCGTTTAATCAGCAATGACTTGAAGTATGCGGTAAAATCGGCAAGAAAGGCTGGAAATGTTGATGAGTTAAGAGGGATTGAAGGAAATGCAGCGAGTTCGTATTTTGCAGTATTTGAAGACTTGATTTTGCAGAATAAAAAGGATTTTACGTTTAAGGGGCGTAGCAAGCGACCTCCGATTGGTAGAGTCAATGCGTTGCTTTCTTTTGCTTATACGCTTTTAGCACATGATTGTGCATCGGCTTTGGAAAGTGTAGGTTTAGATGCTTATGTGGGCTTTATGCACACCGATAGACCGGGGAGAACTTCGCTTGCGTTGGATTTGATGGAAGAATTACGGGCGATATATGCGGATCGTTTCGTGATAACACTTATCAATAATCGGGTGATTAAACCTGATGACTTTGATGAAAAGGAAAATGGTGTTACTTTTTTAAGTGATAGTGGCAGGCGGCGTTTCTTGCAGGAATGGCAGGAGAGAAAGCGTGAGGCGATAGTGCATCCATTTTTGGAAGAAAAAATTGTTTGGGGGTTGGTACCTTATGTGCAGTCGCTGCTTTTAGTACGTACCATACGCGGTGATTTAGATGAATATCCGACATTTTTATGGAAATGAGGGCAAAATATGCTGATTTTAGTGACTTATGATGTGAATACAGAGTCTGAGGGGGGGCAGGCTCGTTTGCGAAAAGTGGCAAAGTGCTGTGTAAAGTACGGTCAGCGCGTACAAAATTCCGTTTTTGAATGTGTGTTGGACGAATCGCAGTATAAAGAGATGCAGCATCAACTGCTCAATATAATAGATGAAGAGAAGGATAGCCTGCGTTTTTATAATTTGGGTAATAAATATCAGGGAAAGGCTGAACATTTTGGGGCTAAGGAAGGATATCAGGCAGAAGGGGTTCTTATGATGTAAGTAGGACGTATTGTTGTACCTGTGCAGCTAACTACTCATAGCATTAAGCTAAAAAATAAGCACATTTTTGAGAATGGATATGATATAATAATAAAAGAGTCAAAATATCCTGAAAGGGACGATGGGGAATGGAGCGTAGCGAGATTACAAGTCTGGTAAATAAGTTTATCCAGGAATATTATGAATCCGGTAGTACCACTGGAATATATGACTTGTTGGCTGAAGACGTCATCGCCTTTGGCGTGGGGTCATTAAGTTACGTTCAGGGACGGGAGCCGGTCATGGAGCTTTTGGCGGCTAACCGGAATAAATTGTCCATGGTCAAAGTGTGTAAAATTGCCTGTGGAGAAGTCGGGACTGCGCAAGGCTTCACCATACGGGCGGCCGTAGAGTTTTCCACCCATAACCGCAAGCACATCACGCATCGCCTGCTGATGATGTTCCGGGAGGGGGAGGAGGGCTACCTGCTTTGCGGTATTAACGTGCAGCGCGGGTTTGCCAGCTTTTTGTACAACCTGCATTATGACCGGTTGACCAATCTTTACAATAAAAAGGCGTTCTGTCGGAATGCTGCGGAAATTTTGGAAAAATATCCGGATCTGGAATTTGAAATCATGCGATTTAATATTGCCCGCTTTAAAGTTATCAATGACTTGTTCGGTGAGGATACTGGGGATAAACTCCTGCGTTATGTGGCACAGTTCTTGTCCAGTATTCAGCTCACACCCTGTGTTTATGGGCGGCTTTATGCGGATAATTTCCTGCTGTGTTACCCCACTCGTGGAAATTTGCGGGAACATCTGATTCATTCTTTGCAAATGTTGGCCGTGTCCTTTGCTTTGGACTATCGTATTGAATTTTACTTTGGCGTTTATACGGTCAAAGATCGGACGTTGTCCGTAAATTCTATGCTGGACAGGGCGGCGATGGCCTTATTTAAGGCTTCGCGCAATGGTTTGTCCGTTTGTGGCGTGTATGAAGAAGATATGCGGGCCAATATCGTCAATGAGCAGGTTATCGTCAACAATATGAATGGCTCTTTGGAACGGGATGAATTTATCGTTTATTATCAGCCCAAGTACGATTTGCTGACGGAAACGATAGTGGGTGCTGAAGCTTTGGTGCGTTGGGCACATCCCAAACTGGGGTTTATCTCTCCCGCGAAATTCGTGCCGATATTCGAGCAGAACGGTTTTATCTATCAACTGGATAAATATGTCTGGGAGAAAGTCTGCCAGCAGCTGCGTGCAGATATTGATGAGGGGCGTACGGTTTTGCCGGTATCCATCAACGTATCGCGTGTGGATTTTTACAGCCCCAATCTGGTGCAGGTGTTTGAGGATTTGGTGAAAAAGTACAACCTTGACCCGCGCCTACTGGAATTGGAACTTACCGAAAGTGCCTATGTGGAAAATCCGCAGCAGATTATTGAAATCATTGCGGAATTGCAGTCCAAAGGCTTTATTATTCTGATGGACGATTTTGGCAGCGGCTATTCCTCGTTGAATATGCTCAAGGATTTGCCGGTGAACGTGCTGAAGATTGATTTGCGCTTTTTGGCGGATTCGCAGGGCGTGGAGAACGGCCGGGCGGATAATATTCTGGATTCCATTGTGCGCATGGCCAAACGGCTGGATTTGCTGGTGATTGCCGAGGGTGTGGAAACGCAGAAGCAGGTGGATTTTTTGCGGCTGATTGGCTGTGAATATGTCCAGGGATATTTCTTCTCTGAGCCGGTACCTGGTGAGCATTATCAGGAACTCATCAAAAACGATTATGTCGTAGAGCATAAGGAGCCGCTCTATTCGGAGCATGGAGGCGGTACGGTGCTGACTCTCTCCAGTCAGCTGAGCATGCTGATGGAAGAATTGCGCGAGATTGCGCCGGATAAGATTGCTGCGATAGAAGAAAAAATGAAAGAAGAAGCCGCTGCTCTTTGGTGAGCAGCGGCTTCTTTAATTTTTGACAATGGTCATGTCGGCGTGGTCGGCTTCTGCCTTTTGAATCATGATTTTGAGCCGTTCGATATTTTTCTTGTGGCGTTCGATAGCGAACCCAATACGGATGTGTTCTTCCTCGGTGAAGGCGGGATTTTCGTAGGATTTTTTGATGCGTTCCAAGCGTTCTTCAACATCCCGCAGTTCGTCCTGCATGGGTTTTACATGCTCCAGGGCAAAGCCGTAGACGGCGCGTATCTGGTCTTCTACATATTGGGCATAGCCCGGTTCGCCGGAGGACTTTTCCAGCCGTTTGGCGATATGGTAGATGATGTCAAAGGGGGATTCTCCGCTGTGAATCATATGGACGATTTCCATTTTTGCCTGCTGTTCCACGCCGTGGGGCTGGGTAATCAGTGGGTCAAGTTCTTTTTTTTCTTCATTATCTTCAGCCATTTTGGCATTTCCTCCTTAAATCTATGTATTTTCGTGGACAATTTTGTTTACAGTATAACAGATATATCTAGGAAATAAAAGTTTACGAGTTTACACTGAAAAAACAAAAAGGCTCTTGCAATGTCTTTTGTCTTTGTGCTATAATACACCTATCCTAAAACGAAGGTGAACCTTGGAGTTCATGTCCGGGAAAGTGGGACATGGGCTTTTTATATGTTTACTTGCGTACATTGTGAGTGGACAAAAGGTGTATTTTGTAAGAAAAGAGTGTGAGTAAGTATGAAGCGAATGAGCAAAGGCGAAATCCTGACCGTCGGCCTGATGATGTTTTCTATCTTTTTTGGGGCGGGCAATCTGATTTTTCCGCCTGCCTTGGGGCAGGCTGCCGGCTCAAACAGCATTATAGCCATGATGGGCTTTTTGGTAACAGGCGTAGGGCTGCCGCTTTTGGGCATTACCGCCATTGCCATGCAGGGCGGTAAGTATGTGGAGTTTATGAACCGCAAAACCTATCCGTGGCTGGCTACGGCACTGCTCGTTATTCTCTATTTGACCATTGGTCCTGTGTTTGCGGTACCGCGTACTGGTGCAGTTTCCTTTGAAATCGGTATTCGTCCCTTCCTGGCGGCAGAAGATTTGACCCTGGGACAGTTCATCTACACGATGTTCTTCTTTGGCGCAACCTATTATCTGGCGATGACGCCGAACAAGCTCATTGACCGTGTAGGCAAGATGCTGACGCCGGCACTCTTAATCTTTTTGGTTATCCTGTTCGTGAAATCCTTTGTAACGCCGCTGGGCGAAGTGCTCGATGCAACGGGCGCTTACATTACGGCGCCGTTCTCCCAGGGCTTCCAGGATGGCTATCAGACGATGGACCTTTTGGCATCGCTTTCCATTGGTACGATTGTGGTTAATGCCATTCGCATGCGCGGCACGACGGATAACAAATCCGTCAGCAAAATCTGCATCATCTCCGGTTTTATCACGGTAGCCTTGATGACTTTGGTTTATGGTTCGCTGGCTTACATCGGCGCATCCAGCGCCAGCGTATTGGGCGGTGTGGAAAATGGCGGTCAGCTGCTGGCTGGTGCTGTAGGCATCTTCTTTGGCCCGGCAGGCAACCTGCTGGTGGCGTTCATCATCGCGCTGGCTTGTCTGACGACCTCCTGCGGTATGATTTCCGGTACGGCCTGGTACTTTAACAAGCTGTCGAACAATCGCATTTCCTATGCGCGTCTGGTGCAGGTGTCCACGGCTTTCAGCTTTGTGGTATCCAATGTAGGTCTGACGCAGATTATCGCCCTTTCGGTACCGTTCCTCGTAGCGATTTATCCGCTGGTTATCGTATTCGTGGTACTTTCCCTCTTTGATGGCCTTATCGGCTGGCGTTACAGCATTTATCGTCTGGCCATCAATGTGACCTTGTTCTTTGCTGTGCTGGATGGTCTGGCTGCGGCTGGCATCAAGTTCCCGGCTTTGACGGAAGTGCTGACGGCGTATGTTCCGTTCTACGATATCGGCATGGGCTGGTTCGTCCCGGCTGTAGTGGCAGCTGTTTTGGGCTGGGTTGTGTCTTCCTTCCGCGATGCCCGCGATAATGATGCATTGACGGCAGAACAGTAAAATTACATACAATTAAGCTGTATATTAGCAAAAGGCGTTATTTCCCAATCGGAAATGACGCCTTTGTCGTTAAATTGTGCAATGTATACATACATACATTACAAAATGTCTGCTTTTTGCAGAAATAGGCTTGTCAGTGTATACCCTCTATGCTATAATGGTATATGAAATATATAAGTATTGTTTTAATTGTAAGGTCAAATGACACAATAGGAGGGGTAAGTATGAAGTTTGCAAACTGGAAAAAAGCCCTGATGGCAGGGCTGGCGGTTGTGGCTATGGCAGCGGTGCTGACAGGCTGTGGTGGCGGTGACAATACAGCCGAGAAGAAGTTTTTAAATATTGGTACTGGCGGTACGGCAGGTACTTATTACCCCATCGGTGGTGCCATGGCAGAGGTGCTGAATAAAGATATTCCCGGCATGAATGCCAGTGCGCAGAGCACCGGGGCGTCTGTTGCAAATATCAATATGCTGAAGGATGGTTCTGTGGACTTGGCCATTGTTCAGAATGATATTACTTACTATGCAGTGAACGGCACGGAAATGTTTAAGGATAAGAAAGTGGAAAGCCTGAAGGGCATAGCCACGCTCTATCCGGAAACCTGTCAGGCAGTAACGCTCGATAGCTCCGGCATCAAGACGATAGCAGATTTGAAGGGCAAGAAAGTGGCCGTAGGTGCCGCAGGCTCTGGTGTAGAAGCAAATGCCCGCCAGATTTTGGAAGCCTATGGTGTGACGTATAATGATATTCAGCCACAGTATCTTTCCTTTGCCGAAGCAGCTAACGCGCTGAAGGATGGCAATATTGATGCTGCATTCCTCACGGCCGGTTATCCGACTTCTGCTGTACAGGATATCGCTTCCCAGCATAAAGTACGTCTGCTGCCGGTAGATGCTGACAAGGCTGATGCTTTGATTGCCAAATATCCCTTCTATACCAAGACGGTGATTCCGGCTGGTACCTATGCAGGTTTTGAAGAGGAAGTTCCGGCTGTATCGGTTATGGCTATGCTAGTGGCTAACGACAAGGTGGATGACAGTCTGGGCTATGCGATTGCCAAGGCAATCTTTGGTAATCTTGACCGCATCCATGCTGCACATTCTGCAGCTAAGGCTATCCTGAAGGAAAAGGCTCTGGAAGGTATGCCGCTGCCCGTCAATGCTGGTGCAGAGAAGTTCTTTAAGGAATAAGATGACGTTTGATGGGGGGCTGTTGCACGTTGTGTGACAGCCCTTTTGGTAAGGTGAGTGTTTTGCAGAAGGAATTTTTGCTTTGTGGTATAGGGGTATTTTTTGCCTTGTGGCAGGTGCTCACGCTGCCCTGCCTGGTGCTAAGGGCAGGTGGAGAGCGCCTTTATCTCGGTGAGGTGGCAGCAGGTTTCCCGTTATCTCTGCGCTTTATTCACTCTGTCCAAAAGACGCCGGTAGAGGAGTTTCTGGCCGTGGAGGAAGGTTGCCGGGGCTTTGTCCTGAACGCAACAAAATACCAGTCCTTTGGTGTGGGACTCCCCTTTGATCGGAAAGAAGGGGAATTTCAACAAGAGGGCGATTATTACTGGCTGCGGGGGCAGCAGCGGGCCTATGAACGGCTGGATTTGCGCACCGGAGTGGGAACTGAGCTTACCTTAAATGTTGGTGGGCGCAGCTTTCCTCTTTATGAGCGATACGCGCCGGGCACTCTGGTCACAGTGGAATTAATGCCTTTATGGAAAGGGTTGGTTATACATGAATGAACATGATGCGAAGACCGCGAATGCGGTTCTCAAGGAGTTCGATAAAGAGTCGGACACCATGGAATACACGGGGCTGATGAAGAAAATCGTGGCGTTTATCGCCATCTGCTTTTCCGTATTTCGCGGCATAAGCTTCATCCGCTGGATTTAGTGCTGGCCATTTTAGGTGCGGCGGCACCGGCTTACATCATCTATGAGTATCAGCATTTGGTGCTGCGGGCTGGTTTGGTATCGGATACAGATTTAATTGTTGGTGCTATCGGTATTTTGCTCGTGATTGAAGCTGCTCGCCGCGTGGTTGGCCTGCCGATGGTCTGCGTGGTACTGGCCTTTTTGGCCTATGCCTTTGCCGGCCCTTATATGCCCGGTGTCCTGGCGCATCGCGGCTTGACGGTCGGGCAGCTGGTCGGCCATCTTTACTACACGACCGAAGGCATCTTCGGCATTCCCTTGGGCGTGTCTTCGACTTTTATCTTCCTGTTTATCCTTTTTGGTGCCTATTTGGAGTCCACGGGGTTGGGCAAATTCTTCATTGATTTGGCAAACTCTATTGCCGGCTGGGCCAGCGGCGGTCCGGCAAAGGTGGCGGTACTGTCCTCAGGACTTATGGGCACGGTGTCCGGCAGTTCCGTGGCAAACGTGGTGGGGACAGGCTCGCTGACCATTCCCATGATGAAAAAACTGGGCTATCACAAGAACTTTGCTGGCGCCGTAGAGGCAGCGGCTTCTACTGGCGGACAGCTTATGCCGCCGGTAATGGGGGCAGCAGCTTTTCTGATGGCGGAGTTTGTGGGCGTTCCCTACATTGATATCGTCAAGGCTGCGGTGGTTCCGGCCCTCTTGTACTTTGCCGGTGTTTGGCTCGGCGTGCATTTTGAAGCTAAGCGGGGCAAGCTCAAAGGTATTCCCCGTGAGCAGCTGCCGCATTTCTTCACGCTCTTAAAAGAGCGCGGGCATCTGGCTTTGCCGCTGATTATCATCGTCTATCTGTTGGTATCGGGCTATACGCCCATGCGGGCGGCGCTGGTAGCGATTGTGCTGGCCATTCTCTGTTCGGCACTGCGGAAATCCACCCGTATGCAGCCAATTGAAATCGTTAACGGTTTGGAAAAGGGCGCACGCAATGTGCTGGGCGTACTGGTGGCCTGTGCGGCGGCCGGTATCATCATCGGCGTGGTGACGAAAACTGGTGTGGGCCTGAAATTGGCTTCAGGGCTGTTGACCCTTTCGGGTGGATTGCTTTTGCCGACCATGTTCTTTACGATGATTACGGCGATAATCTTGGGGATGGGCGTGCCGACTACGGCGAACTACGTCATCACCTCCACGATTGCAGCACCTGCTTTGGTGCAGATGGGCGTGCCGGTATTGGCGGCGCATATGTTCGTCTTCTACTTCGGCATTATCGCTGACGTTACCCCGCCGGTGGCACTGGCCGCTTATGCCGGGGCAGGCATCAGCGGCGGCAACGCGCTCAAGACTGGTGTCAACGCCTCAAAACTGGCGATTGCCGCTTTTATCATTCCCTATATCTTCGTGATGTCGCCGGTGCTGCTGATGATGAGCGGTACCATGGGCGAACTTATCCTGTCTACGGTGACGGCGCTTTGTGGAATGGTGGCGATAAGCTCCGCGCTGATTGGCTATCTGGCAGTGGACTGCAAGGGCTATGAGCGGTTGGTACTTATTGTGGCTGGCTTGCTGATGATTCAACCGGGACTCATTACCGATGGTATCGGTTTGGCTATTTTTATGCTGATTATCTTTGGCCAGTGGAAACGTCGTCCGCATCTGGTGACTGATTGAAATAAATTGCTGTAGGGAATGAGGCTGAGTAAGTCAAAGGGGGAAGGAGTGAACAGAGGCATGAACCATGTGTCGAAAAATATCACGTTTGATTCAGACGGAGTCTATCGCTGGGCCTATGAGTTGAACCTTTACAAAAATCCCACCATTCTCTTTTTGATTTGGAAGATTTTCGGCGGTATTCTTTTGGCGTTGTGGCTTTTTATGGTCGTGTTGGAGGTTATTGACGATAATCTTTCTCTGGATAATCTTTTCGAGCTAACTGTAGGCTTACTGCTCTTTTCACTGGGCTTTGGTCTAATATGCCTGCTGGGGTATCTGCTCTATGCATTGATTATGGGGGGCAAGTACTGCGTATTATTTGAAATGGATGACAAGGGTATCCATCATATTCAGATGAAGGCCCAAATTAAGAAGGTAGAGGCCATCAGCATTTTGACTAGGTTGGCAGGTGCTATGGCAGGCCGCCCCGGTGTAGTGGGGACAGGTATGTTGGCGGGGGCCCGTACCAGTATGTACACATCTTTTGCCGATGTCAGGAGTGTGGAGTCCTGTCCGGGGCGTAACCTTATCAAGGTCAATGAGCTGCTGAATAAGAATCAGGTCTATGCAGAAGATGAAGATTTCGATTTCGTCCTGAACTTTATTCGCGCCCATACCAAAAGCTAGGGGTGCTGGTTGTCCGGGAGGTTTCTATGAAAAAGATTTGTCTGTTGATGATTCTGATTCTGACCGGGGCGGTTGTTGCCGTTATCGGTTTCCATGAGCCGGAGCCCATCCTGCCTGTGCCAACCGAAGCTACGGAACTGCCTGCTCTTTCCTCTGAGCGACTCAGGGCCGAAGAACAGGGACGAGAGGTATTGCGTGTTTATATTCTGGGCAGAGTGTCTGTAGAAAACATTGCCCGTGAGGAAATAAAGGGGCATGACACGAAGGCAGCCTTGCGGCAGGAATCGCGTGAATACTGGCAGGCGGCCCGCAAAAAGGCTGAGGATATGAAGGAAATGCTGTCCAATCCGGGCAATGCGGCGCAGCGCCAAACAGAAAAAAAGGTCAGTATGTTTTCGCCTTTGCTGGGCATAGCCTCTGCTTCCGTACCGCTGGATCGTAAAAAAGAAGTGGAATTGACGGAGGAGCGAAAACGTATTATCGCGTCTTATGCAGATTATCCTTATGTAGATAATCTGCAGATTTTGGCCGAGCAGATTGAGCATGATGCTGATTTATTTCTGGAACTTTTCACCCAAGTCGAAGAGGGGAAGCTCTCCGTTCAACAGCTATCTGCAAAACTTGCGGAAAGCTGCCGGATAAAGCTGACTGCTGCTGAACTGGGGAGTAGTCTTGCCTTTCCACGGCCGGAAGGCCATGAGGCTTTCGCCTGGTTCTGGGGCGGCACGGAGACATTTGTCAGGGTTGCGCCACAAGGAACCATCCTGCTTTTTGGGAAACTGCCGGATATTGTGTTTATTACAGGAGACACGGAGATAAAAATGGGCGAAAAGCCCCTGTCCGCATTGGATTTAGATGCAATAGAGCAAAAATATACCGGGACAGCCTCTCATTGAGGATGCCCCGGTATTTTTCTTTACTTGTTCACCAATTTGTATTCCCAAATAATCTTACCGGCGGAGCAGAAACAATACCATCTGAATTTCGTCCTGCAAGATTAATCATCCTGTAGTCCATCTCCAGCGTCACTTTTCCTCCTGTCCTGAAATTTTATATTTACGACTATCTCTGCATTACTGCAAAAAATCTTTTTTATCCGTGAACGCTAAACCTAAGGCGTCGGCGACAGGACGATTTACTAATTTGCCTGCTACCGTATTCAGCCCTTCGGCAAGTCCCGCATCTTCCATGCAGGCCTCTTTCCAGCTCTTACCGGCGATTTTCAGGGCATAGGGCAGAGTGGCATTCGTCAGCGCCAGCGTAGAGGTTCGCGAAACTGCACCGGGGATATTGGCCACGGAATAATGCACTACGCCGTGTTTGGTAAAGGTGGGATTCTCGTGCGTGGTCACCCGGTCACAGGTCGCAATGCTGCCGCCCTGGTCGATGGCTACATCGACGATGACGGAACCCTTTCGCATGGTCTTGACCATATCTTCTGTTACGAGCTGTGGAGTTTTGGCACCGGGCACTAAAACCGCGCCAATGAGCAGGTCAGCTCGTGCGACCCATTCGGCGATATTGTAGCTGTTGGACATTACCGTGGCTACCCGCCCGCCAAAGACGTCATCCAAATAGCGCAGGCGGTCAATGGACAGGTCAATTATCGTTACGCGGGCGCCAAGACCTGCGGCAACTTTGGCGGCATTGGTGCCGACAACGCCACCGCCGATGATGACGACCTGCCCCGGTGCTACGCCGCTGACACCGCCCAGGAGAACACCAGCGCCGCCATAACGGCTCTCCAAAAATTGTGCGCCGATTTGCACGGACATACGCCCGGCGATTTCACTCATGGGCGCCAACAGCGGCAGTGAACGTCCATCCCGGCCCACTACGGTTTCATAGGCAATACCGGTCACTTTGTGTTTTAATAGTGCGGCAGTGAGCTCTGGTTCTGGTGCCAAATGCAGATAGGTAAAGAGAATCTGGCCCTCATGGAAAAGGTCATATTCATCCGGTAGAGGCTCTTTTACCTTGATAATCATTTCGGCATCCGTAAACAGCTGCTTTTTATCGGTTGCGATAGATGCGCCAACAGCAACATAATCTTCATCGGCAAAACCGCTGCCCAGACCGCCGCCTTGTTCCACCAAAACCTGATGGCCTGCTTTTACCAGCGCCTCAGCCCCCGCGGGGGTAAGGCCAATACGGTTTTCATTGTTTTTGATTTCCTTTGGTACACCAATCAGCATGATATCGCCTCCATAAAAGAACAACGTTAAATCGACATTGATTTTCCTAAATAGTTCTTCATGCGCTATTTATTTCCCTTCAAGTATGGTTAGTTTTCGAAAAAAAAGCAGCCCGCCGGCTTTTTCGAGCCTGCGGGCTGTTTTGGGGTTGGGGCAGTAGTTTTCTGCCCCGATTGTGCCATCAATGTTCAGATTGCAGAGTCGTCCACAACATCTGCGAACTGAGGGAAGTGACGGCATGTTGTCCAAACGCTTCCTGCATTTTTTGTCCCAGACCGATTGTGTCCAGGAGTACTGCGTCCGTGGCTTCTTTCAGGAGGAGAATTTGTTCCTCCAACGTAGAAAAGTTAATGCCAGGTTCCAAAACGTCCGAACCTCCTATGGAATTATATTTTGGTCATAAGACCTTATATTATTATACTAAATGAAAATATCGATTGGCAATGGGAGCAGGAATTTTTTGACAAGGTCAGGGCCGAAAGGTATAATATTTGCATTGCGTATTAAAGCTGTTAGAGAAAGTGAGGCTTTTATGATAACCAAAGAATTAATTGCCCGGATAAATGAATTATCCCGCAAGCAGCGTTCTGTGGGCTTGAATGATGAAGAAAAGCAGGAGCAGAAGAACCTGCGGGAAATCTATTTGGAAGGAATTCGCGGCCAAATGCGGCAGATGCTGGATAATATCGAAATCGTGGACGGCCCGGTAGAAGCTCCGGTAAATAAAATGGCGCAGAATCCGAAGATTACCCATATCAATGAGGTAGCCATCAATCTGCGCCCGTATTTGCATTAATTTATTGGCAAATGCGTGAAAAGGGACTGCCACCCATGGATAGCAATCCCTTTTCAAAGAAGGGGTCCAAACTGCCGCTGCCTTAAATGCCCAAAACCTGCGATCAGCAGGTGGGTGCCCTAAGTTTAGCTTCCGCGAGACGCCGAGGCGAACTTCCACTAAAATCAAATCAGGCTCCCTGTAAAAAATGTAGGTTGGACATTTCAAAAGCCCGCGCACACCCCAGGCTTATCCTTCTTTGTAAGTATAGTAGCACAAAAAAAATACAAGTGCAAGACTTGACAAATGCAAACTTTTGAAAATATTTACTTAATTTGGTTATTTTGGCCAAAAATTTGTAAAAAGGATCTGAATCATATATAATTAGAAACAGAGAATGATGTCAAAAAGGAGAAATCGCCATGGAAAATAAATTCAGCGTAGCCATAAGCTTTGGCCATGATTTAGGGTGGATAGATTATGATGGAGAGAGCAAGACGGCAATGGTTAATATCAAAAATGAAGAGGCTAAGAGCCTGACGGAAAAATATCTGTCAGAGACACACAGTATCAATGTGCCTCATGAAACCCTTATGGACTTTACGCCGGAAGAAATCGACCCGCTGGCCGATGTAAAAAGCTTCAAACTGGCATTGACCCGTCTGTGGAACAACACGAAGGTGCATGTGGATTGGAGCAGACCGGTGGATTATGTAAAAAAGCATCCCAGCTACTAAGAAAATCGCATAAATCGTGACCGGCTCACTTTACGGTGGGGCGGTCTTTTGTTATGTTTAGGGCAGAGTATTTATGGTCGAAGGAGATTGTGACTTATGGGTAAAGTGGTAATCATCGGCTCCGGGCCGGCGGGGGTGTCGGCAGCGCTTTATGCCCGGCGGGGCGGGGCAGAAGTGACGGTGTTCAGCAAGGGGCTGTCCCTTAGCGGGCTGGAGAAAGCGGAGAAGATTGAAAATTATTATGGGCTTTCTGAGCCGATTTCAGGAGCAGAATTACACGCACGGGGAATTGAAGGGGCGAAGAAGATTGGCGTGGAGTTTGTGGAAGATGAGCTGTTAAGCTTGATGTTTAATGAGAGTTTTACGGGCTTTAAGGTAACTGGTAAAAAACATGAACTGGAAGCAGACAGTGTGATTGTCGCGACTGGGGCGGCCCGACAATCTTTGCCCATACCAGGCGTGAAAGAATTTGAGGGTAAGGGCATAAGCTACTGTGCAACCTGTGATGCATTCTTTTACCGCGGCAAAACCGTAGCTGTGGTGGGGGCTGGTGCTTATGCCCTGCATGAGGCACGGGCGCTCCTGCCTCATGCCGCGCAGGTGATTATGCTGACCAATGGTGCAGACCCTGTGCCGGAAGTGCCTCCGGAAATCCGCGTCTGCACGGCAAAAATCGCCGTCATTGACGGCGATAAGCGGGTGGAAAAAATTGTTTTTACTGATGGAACATCATTAAGCCTTGACGGTGTATTTATTGCCCTGGGGACGGTCGGCAGCACGGCAATTGCGAAAAAAATCGGTGCCCGGCTTGAGGGGAATCATATTAAAATTGATGCGCATGGAGCCACCAATGTGCCGGGACTCTTTGCGGCTGGCGACTGCACCGGTGGACTGCTGCAGATTGCCAAAGCGGTATATCAGGGGGCGGAGGCAGGACTTTCTGCCGTGAAGTACCTGCGAACTAAATAGCCCAGCCGTGATGCAGCGGCCCTGCGCCATGCCCCAGATTGAGGCCAGCCTGCAGGGCACCGGTGATATAGGCTTTGGCGTTCTTTACGGCAGTTGTTAATTCTTCGCCTTTTGCCAGATTGCTCGCAATGGCGGAAGACAGGGTACAGCCAGTGCCGTGTGTATTGGGATTGTCGATATGTTCGCCTTTCAGCCACAGAGGGCCGTCTGCGGTATAGAGCAGGTCGTCGGCATCCTGCAGGCGGTGGCCGCCTTTGCAGAGTACATTGCAGCCGTAAGTTTCGTAAAGTTTTTGGGCGGCTTGTATCATATCTTCGTGGCTCTTGATTTCCATACCAGCCAAAACCTCGGCTTCCATAAGATTGGGCGTAATGACTGTGGCCAGCGGCAGGAGTTGTTCCTTCAATGCTGAGATGGCGTCTTCATTCAGCAGCCTTGCTCCGCTGGTGGCCACCATTACGGGGTCAACCACGATGTTTTTCGCGTGATACGCTTTGAGCTTAGCGGCGATAACCGCAATCAGTTCGCTGTCAAAGACCATGCCGGTCTTGATGGCATCTGGGAAAATATCGGTAAAGACGCTGTCTAATTGTGCGGCAAGAAAATCAGGGGCTGTTCTGGCCACGGCTGTTACGCCTGTGGTATTTTGTGCAGTCAGGGCGGTGATGGCGCTCATGCCGTAAACGCCACTCGCCAGCATGGTTTTGAGGTCAGCCTGAATGCCTGCCCCGCCGCTGGAGTCACTGCCGGCAATGGTCAGAACGGTTTTGAGTTCGCATTTTTTTTCCATAATCAAAGCTCCTTTGCAATAAGCTGTCGCAAATTCGCGGCGGCTTTTTTGATGTCCTCTTGGGCAAAGATTGCCGATACAACGGCGGCGCCGGCGATGCCCGTGCCGGAAAGCTGGGCGATATTATCTGCGCCAATGCCGCCAATGGCCACCACGGGAATATCCACAGCGGCTGTAATGGCTTTTAGCGTATCAAGAGGGACTTCGACGGCATCGGTCTTTGTGCCGGTGGGAAAGACGGCGCCTACGCCTAAATAATCGGCGCCGTCCCGGCAGGCTGCAATAGCTTGCTGGGCGGTTTGGGCCGATACGCCGAGAATTTTATCCGGTCCTAAAAGCTCACGAGCCTTGGCGGCGGGCATATCGTTCTGGCCGATATGCAGCCCGTCGGCATCACAGGCCAGGGCAATGTCCAGATTATCGTCCACGATAAAGGGAACATGGTAGTTTTGGCAGAGTGCTTTTATTTCCTTGGCGGTGCGCAGAAATTCGTCAAAGGACAGGTGCTTTTCCCGCAGCTGTACACAGGTTACGCCGCCGGCCAGGGCTTTTTCTACCGCTGCGGCAAGGGAGGTGCCATTCAGCCAGCGGCTGTCGGTAACGGCGTAGAGCTGTAAAGCGTCAGCGGTAATATTAGCGGATTTCATATTTTGCCCCCTTATTTAGTTCTTCTGCCGTCAGGTGGTAAATGGTGTCGATTATGCGGCTGCGGTAGGTGGCATTGCCTTCATGGGGGAGAAGATGCTTATGAGCAAGCTCGCCTGCCAACCCCATAGCCATTACGGCGGCAGCGGCGGCTTCCAAAGGCTTGGCGGGATTTGCGGCAATGCAGGCGGCAACGAGGGCGGAGCACTGACAACCGGTGCCCGTGATACGGCTCATTTCTGGATGGCCGTTGCGGATGATATAGCAGTTTTTCGTGTCGGCGACCAAATCAATGGCACCGGTAATGGCCACAATGGTGTTTAACTGTTGGGCGGCCTGCTTGGCAAATGCACAGGAACTTGCGAGGTTTTCCTCGGTTACGCTGTCCACGGCGGCGGCATCTACGCCCTTAGTGTTGCCTGTGCCATGAATCAGGGTCTTGATTTCCGAGATATTGCCCCGCACGCAGGTAACGCTGCCGGTCTGCAGAATATCCAGCGCAGTCTGCGTCCGCAGAGTGGTGGCACCAGCCCCTACCGGGTCGAGCACAACCGGATGGTTTAATTCCTTTGCTTGGCGGGCGGCGCTCAGCATGGCCGGGATAGTACGCCCGTTGAGCGTGCCGATATTCAGACATAGCCCTGTGGCAAGCTTCGTGATTTCCGCCGCTTCGGCTGCATCATCGGCCATAACGGGGCTTGCCCCGCATGCCAGGGTGATATTGGCCACATCATTTACCGTCACATAGTTGGTGATGTGATGAATCAGCGGCGTGGTCTTACGGATGTTTTCCCAGGTGTTAAACAAGTTGCATCCTCCTTCAGTTGGAGGGAAAAGGGCAAACGAAAAGGACTATCCAATTTTTGGATAGTCCCGAATGACGTTATTCCTAATTCCCTACGTTGGCATTATCCAAATCAGGTGCGGTCGAAGTGCATAACTTCCTCTCAGCCCGTCTGCGAGCTCCCGTGTATGTGATTATGTCTTTAGTTTAGCGGTCAAGGATAGTTTTGTCAAATAAATGTGGTTATTAATAAAGTAAATATCTTTTGTTTTGCTTGTCTTGATAATATTGCCCTTCGGTGCTATAATCGGGGCATAGAGAAGCGTATGACAAGGGGAAACGCCATTTAGGTCGTTGCCCTTTTGTCGTTTGTGGAGGGATATGTTTGTCGGGGAGAATTTTTACGATTGAGGAGAAGTGCAAGGCCTGCAACAAATGTATTGCAGTCTGCCCCGTAGATGCAGCCAATCAGGTTTATCGGGCGTATGACCGGGAACGTAAGGTAGCGGTAGGTGAACGGTACTGCATTTCCTGCGGCGCGTGTATTAAGGCCTGCGACCATGGCGCCAGAGACTATCGGGATGATACGGAGCGTTTTTTCGAGGACTTGGCGGCAGGAGAAACGATTCATCTGGTGGCAGCACCGTCAGCGCAGGTAAATTTTCCGCAGCTTTTTCGCCTGTTTGGCTGGCTGAAATCCTTAGGCGTAGGCAATATTTATGATGTGTCTTTGGGGGCAGATATTGCTACCTGGGCCTATTTGCAGGCGAAAAAAGCCTTGCATTTGGACTCCATGATTGCTCAGCCCTGTCCATCTATTGTGAATTACTGTGAACGTTATTTGCCGGAGCTTCTGCCCTCCCTGGCGCCGATTCAAAGCCCGTTAATCTGCCTGGCCATTTATTTGCGGCAGGTTGAGCATTTAGAGGGGAAGATTGCCTTTTTGTCGCCCTGCATTGCCAAGGCGGATGAAATAGAAGACCCCAATACGGGCCAGCAGGTAGCCTACAATGTCACATTTGACAAATTAAAACAGAAACTATTGGCGGAAAATATCGCCATTGACCAGTTTCCTGAAGTGGGATTTGCAGGAAAAAATTCCGGGATTGGCCATGTTTACAGTCGGCCGGGCGGGTTGAGCGAAACGGTTCGGCTGACGAATAAGGATATGTGGATTCGTCAGCTGGATTCTGTGCGCGTTTCCTATCCGTATCTGCGCGAATACCATAACCGTCAAAAGGAGCATAAAACTGTTCCGGAACTGGTGGAGATCCTGAATTGCAGGGGCGGCTGTAATTTTGGTACGGGGACAGACCACTGTACAGCGCTGGATGATGTGGATTACAAGATTAATGCCCGCAAGCGGGACAAGATAGCCGAGCAGGTTACGGAAAAGGATGAAGGGACAATCTACGCCATTGAACAGTATTTTGCTGAAACACTGGCTTGGCAGGATTTCCGGCGCGAATATACGAACCGAAAAATTGAAAATGGCTTCTTTGAAGATGAAGATTTGGAAGAAATCTATATTCATCTGCGTAAGTATACGCCGGAATCCCGTGAAATCAACTGCCATGCCTGTGGTTATGGCAGCTGCAAGCGATTCGCTCAGGCCGTGAAACTGGGGATTAACGTAGTCGAAAACTGCATCAGTTATGAGCGCAGCGGCCTGCTGCACGATACGCTGACGCCGCTTTTGAATCATGCTGGCCTGGAAGAGGCTTTGGAGCAGTTCCTTTGGAAGTATCAGATAAACGAACTGGAGAATGTATGTGTGCTGATGATGGATGTGGACGATTTCAAGCAGGTCAATGATTCCTTTGGGCATGATGTCGGGGATGAGGCATTACGGGCCGTGGCCCAGTCTATTCTTGAACATATAAGCCGCAAGGATGCTGCCGGTCGCTGGGGCGGTGATGAATTTATGATTATCCTGTCCAATACGGAATTTGAACGAGCACAGGAAATCGCCGAGAGCATCCGTGAATCCGTCAGAAAGGCGAATGTTCTGCCGGAGGGAGCGATTTTTACTTCCAGCATTGGCATAGCAGAAGCCAAAAAAGACGATACTCCGCTGACCATTTTTCAGCGGGGCGACAGAGCCTTGTATAATGCCAAGAAATTCAAGAAAGCACAGGCTAAATAATATTGGCATGAAAAAAATAGTCAATACACCATGCGCGTGATGTATTGACTATTTTGGTATTTAGAAGAACAATATCAACGTTACCGCGATGTTGACTACCGTAGCCACAGCCACAGGGATAAAGGTGCGTTTAGCCAAATCCATCGGCGAAAGGCCAGCGGCACCAGCCACGACAATCATGACGGCAGCGATTGGGGAGAGGGAACGCGCCAGATTGGACACGAAGTTCATGGGCAGGACCAAAAGCACTGGAGCAATGCCGGACAGGGCAGCCACTTTTGGGGCCAGCGGCACGAAGGCGAAGAAAGTGGCGTTGCCGCTGCCGGTGATCAGCGTGGCGGCGATGATGATGGAGACGAAGACGAACATCATGCCGATACCGCCAAGGCCGGCGTTTTGGGCGCTGGTAATCAAGGTGTCAATGGCACCCAGGGAGATAAGACCCTTGGAGAAGGTTTCGGCAGCAACAACGAGGGTGACAACCGTGGCCATCTGCAGGCCCATGCCGTTCCAGAAAGCGCCGATATCCTTGCAGGCTTTGAGCCCGTCGCGATGGCGCAGGAATTCAATGAGCATGGTCAGGAAAATACTGATTAACGTAGCCAGGCTGATATCCATCTTGATGCCCGTGTGTTCGTTGAGGCCAAAGAACAGCACCAACAGCAGCGGCAGCATGGGCAAAAGTGCATAGAAGGACGGCACAGCGGGCGTTTCCTGCGCTTTTGCCTGCTCCTCGGTTACGGCAGCGGATACGTCCTTGCCTGCCATTTCGTCCGGATTCTTGACGTCAAGATGTTTCTGCACAAAGAAATGGGCAAGCGCCAGCGCGCCGATGGTGCAGAGACCGACCGGTACCTGATACTGCATGAAGTAAGGCACAATCTCCATGCCGATGAGTTCAGCGGCAAAGATGTTGTCGGCACCAGCCGGGCCCCAGCCGGGGGCAGAAGTGGTGGCGATAACGGCGCAGGCAGCGATACGGCTGACGCCTAAACGCACCAGTACCGGATACATGGTCACCATGAGCAAGAGCCCGAAGCCAGAGGCGGAGCTGATGAACATGGCGAGGAAGTTGCCGAGTACAGAAGTCAGAGCCAGTACCACATAGGGATGGCCGAGTTTTTTCAAGGGCTTGATGGCGATGCGTACCAAAGCGGTGCTGGCGCCAATGCTGTCCATGTACTTGGAGAAACCGCCAATCAGCATGATAATCATGCCGAGTTTGGCCGCGCGGCTGCTAAAGGCCAGGCTGATGGACTGAATGATATCCAGCCAGGGCGAGCCGGTGGACTGTTTGGCTGGGAGAATTTCACCCAGACCGAAGACGAGTGTCAGCACCATCATCACGATGCCGGCGGTAAAGAGTACAGGCTGCGCCGGGTACTTTTTGAGCACGAAGCGGGCAACCCAGGCCACCACAACGATGGCAATGAGAAGACCTAACATAAAAAATAATACCTCCGTAATTAGCAATGTTACATTTCTTTATTTATTATTGTGCATTGCTAATGCAATATTGTATTAGTGAAAATTATTATGAAATAATATCAGATAATACTTACTTATCATATAATAACTTGCGGTTGACTGCAAGAGGCGTTTTTGCGATTGCGTTTCGTTATAAAAATGAATCAAATTCATTTTTTCCTTTTCAGCGATGGTTTTTTCCGATATAATAGAAAACAGAATGAAATGTACAGAAACGGGGCGGTGCGGTTATGGAAGAAAAAATGGGCCGCCGGGAGCGGAAGAAGATGTTATCCCGGCAGGCGATATTGGATGCGGCGGTAGTGGTGTTCAGCAAGAAGGGCTTTCGTGAAGCGTCCATTGCGGATATTATGAACGGTGCGGATTTGGGCACGGGAACGTTTTACAATTACTTTCAGTCTAAGGAAGAGCTGCTGGTGCATCTTTTGGGGCGTTTTGTTGCCGAAGTGAATACTGCGATTGAGGAATTGCGTGGAGAGGGCCGGCCTGCTTGTGAGCTTCTGTCCGTTGCTTGTATGATGACGGCGAAGTTCCTGGATGAAAATCGCTATGTTCTGCCGTTGTTCTTAGCGGCGGCGGACCATTCGGGGCTGCCGGAAGATGCTGAGGAACGCAAAAAAGTGCCCACGCCGGGCTTTAAGCCGCTGTATGAGCGGATTTTGCGCGAGGGGCAAGAAGCAGGCGAGGTGCGTGATGATGTGCCCGCTGAACTTATCACCGAGATGTTCCATTCCATTTATCAGGCGACGGCGTTCAGCAAGCTTTCGATTTCCTTTCAGGAAAACGTAGCGATGAAGATGCGACTGCTCTTGGATGGGATTAAGAAGCAGCCGAAATAATGTGTATTGTGTTTTTAGGAGAAGGTTTAGATGATTAGTGTAACGAAGCTGTTATTTGCGCGAGAATATTATGGGGATAATCTGCGCTATACGAAAAATGCCCACACGATGCGAAATGGGGCGGCCGAAGGCATGGGGCCGGTGGTGGTCTGGAATTCCACGAAAACCTGCAATCTCAAGTGCATGCACTGCTATATGCAGTCGGATGCGCAGAAGTACAAAGATGAGCTTACGACGGAAGAAGCCAAAAAGTTTATTGACGATTTGGCTGATTTCCATGTGCCGGTGCTGTTGTTCTCCGGCGGGGAGCCGTTGATTCGTCCGGACTTTTTCGAGTTGGCAGAATACGCGCAGAAAAAGGGCGTAAGGCCAACCCTTTCGACAAATGGCACCTTGATTACGAGGGAAGTTGCCCAACGCATCAAGGATATCGGCGTGGGCTATGTGGGCATTTCTTTGGACGGACTCAAAGACGTCAACGATAAGTTCCGTGGCGTGGAGGGCGCTTATGAAAAGGCCATGCAGGGCATTGAAAACTGCGTGGCTGTAGGCCAGCGTGTGGGCCTGCGCTTTACCATCAATCACCATAATATTGAAGAACTCGACAACATTTTCGATTTTATCGAGGAAAAGGGCATCAATCGCGTATGCTTCTATCATCTCGTATACTCCGGCCGCGGGGAAAAGATGGTCAATCAGGATGTAACGCCGGAGCAGTCCCGCAAGGCGATGGACACGATTATCCGCCGTACCCGCGACTTTGAAGAACGGGGCCTCGAAAAGGAAATCCTCACGGTGGACAATCACTGTGATGGCGTCTATATGTATCTGAAGGCCTTGGCCGAAGGCCGTGATGAAACGGCAGCGCAGATTAAGAAGTACATTTCCATGAACGGCGGCAACCGCTCCGGTATTGCCTTTGGCGAGGTTGACCCGCTGGGCTATGTCCACCCGGACCAGTTTACCCAGCACCATACCTTTGGCAATGTGCGGGAAAGAAAGTTCGGCGATATTTGGACAGATGTTTCGGCAAGCCCGATTCTGGCTGGTTTGAAGGATAGAAAGCCCCTGCTCAAAGGCCGCTGCGCCAAGTGCAAGTTCCTCGATAACTGCAACGGCAACTTCCGTACGCGTGCTGAAGCGGTGACGGGGGACTTCTGGGAATCGGACCCTTCCTGCTGATGAAGAAATCGGCATCAAGTGAGGAGGGCGCAAAATGAAAATTGTATCCTGGAATACGACCAACAACTGCAATATGTACTGCGCCCATTGCTACCGTGATGCAGGCTGCAAGGCAGAGGATGAACTCTCCACAGAAGAAGCTAAAAAACTCCTGCGGGAAATCGCTAAGGCCGGTTTTAAAATCATGATTTTCTCCGGCGGCGAACCATTGACCCGCCCGGATATTGTGGAGCTGGTGAAATATGCGTCCGATTTGGGGCTTTTCCCGGTGTTTGGCACCAACGGCACGCTGATTACGCTCGAAATGGCCAAAGCCTTGAAAGAGGCCGGGGCTAGAGGCATGGGGATTTCGCTGGATTCGCTGGACAAGGAAAAGCACGACAAATTCCGCGCCTTCCCCGGTGGCTGGGATGGCGCGGTGCAGGGCATGAAGAACTGCCGCGAAGTGGGCCTGCCCTTTCAGATTCATACGACGGTGATGGATTGGAATCAGCAGGAACTCGAAGCCATGACGGATTTTGCCGTGGAAATCGGCGCTAAGGCCCATCATTTCTTCTTCCTGGTGCCGACCGGCAGAGCGGCGACCATCGAGGAAGAATCCTTGCGGGCGGAGCAGTATGAAGATGTGCTGACCCGCATTATGAAGAAACAGCAGGAAGTGGATATCGAGTTAAAGCCGACCTGTGCACCACAGTTCTTGCGCATTGCTGACCAGCTGGGCATCAAGACGCGATTCCACCGTGGCTGTCTGGCAGGCCTTAGCTATTGCATCATCAGCCCGCGGGGTAAGGTACAGCCCTGTGCTTACCTCAATATGGAATTGGGTGATGTGCATGATACGCCCTTTGATGAAATCTGGAATAACAGCGAAGTGCTGAAAAAACTGCGTACGCTCGAATATAGCGGCGGGTGCGGCAGCTGCAACTATAAAGGTGTCTGCGGCGGGTGCCGGGCCAGAGCTGCATATTACCATGGCGGGGACTATATGGCGGAGGAGCCTTGGTGTCTCTATCATGGACGCAGAGGAGAGTAAGATTGATTACCACCGTGGGTTCGTGGTAGTCGGGCGGGACCGTCAGGCTTGCCACGACTTCGCTTTGCTCTCTCGCTAAAATCATTTTTTGCCTTTTATATAACGGGAAACGTCTAAACTCACTGCGTTCAAACAAAGACGTTTCCCGTTATTTTTAGTGGAATGGGCAAAAAATGATTTCTTGACGCGATAGAGCAAACGCTTCGCTGCGGCAAGCCTGACGGCCCCGCCCTACGTTACTTTGCGCATCGGTTCCCTTGCGCTGGTTTACATCGGCGGTGGGGGGGGCGTGCCTGTTATGAACGTGTTGGCAAATGAAGAAAAGGTCGGTAGGCTGCATTGAAGCAGTGAAGTCGCGAACAACAATCAGTAAAGCAGGTACTAAGGCGGAGCGGCCGGGAACTGGCCACAGCGAAGCGTATGGCCGCTGGCGTAAAGAAAATCATTTTTGCCCACCACAAGAAAAAACGCATAGCATCTACTGTTTGAACGCAGTGAGTTTAGATGCTATGCGTTTTATAAGAGGCAAAAATGATTTTTAGCCAGCGGTCTTAGCGTAGTCGTGACCAGTTTCCGGCCGCTCCGCCGCCTTCGAAGGTACGATCTTTCTTATTTATTCATAATCGCATCAACGGATTTAATGCAAGCGTTTCGCAGACCATATTCTTCAAGTGCCGTTACCCCGCGAATAGTCGTTCCTGCCGGGCTGCAGACATTATCTTTGAGCACGCCGGGATGGGTGCCAGTTGCGAGCTGAAGTTTTGCCGAGCCGAGCACCATTTGGGAAATCAGCTTGTAGGCATCTTCGCGTTTTAAGCCGTATTTTACTGCTGCATCGCCGTAAGCCTCGATAAAGAGGTCGACAAAAGCCGGGCCGCAGCCGGTGACGGTGCCGCCGATGCCCATGAGATGACTGGGCAGTTCCTGCACCAAGCCCACGGCGGCAAAGAGTTTTTTGACTTCTGTGTGTTCCTCTGCCGTAAGGGTATTTTTTTCCTCAAAGAGCAGCACCCCTTCACCGACCATTGCCGGAGTGTTGGGCATGATGAACTGCAGGCGGGTGCCTTGGGGCAGTAACTTTTCATAGCGGGCAAAGTCCCAGCCGGCGGCGATGGAGATTAGGGCTTTGCCCTTTAATCTGTCGCCAAGCTCTGCCAAAACGCTTTCAATCTGATAGGGCTTGCAGGCCATTACCAATGTATCACAGGTATCTGCCAGTTTCTGCACGGTCTTAACTGCGGTAAAGCCGATAGCGGCGGCATTTTTAGCCAGTTTTTCCTGATTGGGGGCAAAGGCGTAGACGTTTTCTCTGGCAATGGCGCCGGCGTTGATAAAACCTGCGGCGAGTGCCTGTGCCATATTCCCCATGCCGATAAATCCGAGTTTTTCCATCATGTACCTCCTGCAATATATATTGAAGTTTTTGCGTAAATCACTGCCCCTATTGTAACATAAAATCAGAAGGGACAACGCACCTGCAGAAAAATTTTCTGGCAGGTGTTGTTTATTTTTGGCGGTGCGTTATAATAAGATAGCATTTTGACGTTGACGTAAGTATATTGAGGTGAATAGAATGTTAAACACAAGGGACATGGATATGCTTCATGGCTCTTTTTGGGATAAGCTGATTATTTTTGCGATTCCGTTAGCGCTTACCGGCGTTTTGCAGCAACTCTTTAATGCGGCTGATGTGGCCGTTCTGGGGCAGTTTGTGGGCAAGAATGCCATGGCGGCTGTGGGGAATAATATCTCCGTTATCGGGATATTGGTCAACCTCTTTATGGGGCTTTCCCTTGGCTCAAATGTGGTGATTGCCCGTTTTATCGGGGCGAAGAAGCCCGAAAAGGTTGGCACAGCGGTGCAGACGTCCTTTGCCCTGGCGGTGGCGACAGGCTTTGCTTTGCTGCTCTTTGGTGAGCTGATGGCCACGCCGATTATCAACTGGCTGGATGTACCGGCTGAAGTCGAGGAGATGGCAGAAACTTACTTGCGGGTGTATCTTTTGGGCCTGCCCTTTATCGGCATGTATAATTTTGAAGCGGCTATCCTGCGCGCCCGCGGGGATACGCGCACGCCGCTCCTGGCGCTGGCTGTGGCCAGTGTGGTCAATATCGCGCTGGATTTGCTCTTTGTCCTTTGGGGCTGGGGCGTTATGGGCGTGGCACTCGCTACGGTTGTGGCAACTGGCGTCAGTGCCTTTATCCTGTTCTGGTTCTTGACTCATTCGCAGGATATTTTGCGACTGCATTTTGACGGCTTTGCGCTGAACGGGCATTTGCTGCGGGATATTGTTGCCATTGGACTGCCTGCGGGCATTCAGGGCATGGTCTTTTCGTTTTCCAATATTTTGATTCAGGCGGCAGTGAACAGTTTGGGGCCGGATGCTATGGCGGCTTCGGCGGCGGCTTTTGCCATTGAGGTCAATGTTTACTGCGTGCTCAACGCCTTTGCGCAGGCAACGACAACTTTTGTGAGTCAGAATTACGGTGCGGGGAATCTCCCACGCTGTTTCCAGATTACCAAGGTGGGCATGGGGCTGGATATTGCCTTTACCGTGATGATGGGCGTTATCGTGATTGGCTTTGCGCGGGAGTTCCTGTCCTTGTTCAATGCCGATGAAACGGTAGTGGAACTGGGCATTATCCGCTTTTGGTATATCGTGGCACCGCAGTTTTTGCAGGTGTTTATCGACGTGTTGTCCGGTGCTCTGCGTGGCTATGGCTTTTCCCTGCCGCCGGCACTGCTGGCGCTTGTGGGTATCTGCGGCGTGCGCATTACCTGGCTTTATACGCTTTTCCCTGCCAGTCCCGACTATGGCACGCTGATGGCCTGCTATCCCGTGAGCTGGCTGATTACGGGGATTTTTATCGGAATTCTTTATCGTTATTGCCGGGGGCATATTAAGCTGATTCGGGTGTAAACAGGATAAAACACGAAAATTAATTATCATGAATATGGGGATTGTGCTATACTAATGGTTAGAGAGCTTTTGTAAGCGAAAGGAAGATGACCATTATGATAGAATACAATCCCCATTCTTTGCGTGCCGAAGAATTTATTAATGATGCAGAAATCCGCGAGACGCTGGCCTATGCGGAAGCCAACAAGGATAATTTTGCCCTGATTGATGAAATATTGGAAAAAGCCCGGCCAGTCAAGACGGGTACGGGCTATACCTGCAAGGGCCTGAGCCATCGGGAGGCCTCGGTACTGCTGGCCTGTGAAGACCCGGAACGGGTTGCCCGCATGTACACGATTGCCGAGGAAATCAAGCAGGCGTTTTACGGCAACCGCATTGTGCTGTTTGCGCCGCTGTATTTATCCAATTACTGTGTAAATGGCTGTGTCTACTGTCCTTATCATGGACAAAACAAACATATTCCCCGCAAGAAACTCACGCAGGAGGAAGTGCGGGCCGAGGTTATGGCGTTGCAGGATATGGGACATAAACGTCTGGCCATTGAAGCCGGCGAAGACCCCTTCAATAATCCGTTGGAATATATTTTGGAATGTATTCATACGATTTACAGCATTAAGCATAAAAACGGTGCTATCCGTCGCGTGAATGTGAATATCGCGGCTACCACGGTGGAAAACTACCGCAAGCTCAAAGAGGCAGGCATTGGCACCTATATTCTCTTTCAGGAAACCTACCATAAGGAAAGCTACGAGCGGCTCCATCCCACGGGGCCGAAGCACGATTATGCTTACCATACCGAAGCCATGGACAGGGCTATGGAAGGCGGCATAGATGATGTAGGCCTTGGCGTGCTCTTTGGTCTGGAAGGCTATAAGTATGAGTTTGCCGGCCTGCTCATGCACGCAGAGCATCTTGAGGCTGTGCATGGAGTCGGCCCGCATACCATTTCCGTACCGCGTGTGAAAAAGGCTGATGATATCGACCCGGAAGCATTTGACAACTCCATCAGCGATGAAATCTTCACGAAGATTGCGGCCTGCATTCGTTTGGCTGTACCGTATACCGGCATGATTATCTCTACCCGCGAGTCTGAGCAGGTGCGGGAGCGTATGTTGCAGGTGGGTATCAGCCAGGTCAGCGGTGCTAGCCGTACCAGCGTGGGCGGCTACACGGAAAAGGAACGGCCCACGGATACGGAACAGTTCAATGTGTCCGACCAGCGCACACTTGATGAAGTAATCAAATGGCTGATGGAAACGGGACATATTCCTTCCTTCTGCACGGCCTGTTATCGGGAAGGGCGTACGGGTGACCGCTTCATGAGCCTGTGCAAGAGCGGGCAGATTGTCAACTGTTGCCATCCCAATGCATTGATGACGTTAACCGAGTATCTGACGGACTATGCCAGCGAGGAAACCAGGGAACTGGGCTATAAACTCGTGGAAGAAGAACTCAAGAAAATCCCTAAGGAAAAAGTGCGCCAGATTGCCGCTGAGCATATCGAAGCCATCAAACATTCCGACAAGCGGGATTTCCGCTTCTAAGACTTATGTAACTTGCAGTTTGTGGGGGAGCTCGTGATAAAGGTATACAGTTCATACGTTGTCAGGGGCGAACGGGGAGTACTTTTTCTGTTTTCCGCTAAACGACCCCCTCGGAAAAAATAGCTGTCCAGTTACCCGCGCCGGGCAGGCCAACGGCGCTGCTTTCAGCGTATTTGCTTAGCCAAGTTCTACATGGGGCCGGCCTTCACTGCGTTCAGGCAGTCGCTCCTAACAGAAAAAGCACTCCCCGTTCACCCCATGTTACGGATTAAGTTATTGCCACGAATGCGTTACCCTCGTAACGAGAACATCGATGTACTTGCTGCTTATTACCGAGAAAAATTCATTTTATACAGACGCAACTTAGGGCGGAGGTGGTGATGCTTTTCGCCGTGGAACGACTGTCCGAACGCAGTGAGGACTGGCCCACAAACGGCATAGACTAAATATTGCGCTGAACATACGCGCCGCCGGTCTTGCCCGGCGCAGGTAACTAAAAAGCTCATACATTTACTTGTGGGTCATTTAGTGCAACGGCGAAAAGTATTACCACCTCCGCCCAAACTGAGCCTGTAACAAAAAAATTTAGCACGCACCGACAAACTGCAATTTATCTATTTCTGTGGCATGGTTTCAATTTGCGTTGGAATTCATGCCCAATTTTGTAACAATGTATCAGAGTTCTGACAATCTACTGCCTGCCTGGACTGGTTTTTGATACAATAAGAATCAAGAAGGAGCGTGACGAAATTGAATTATCTGGCTTATGATGTGGGCGGCAGTAGTGTGAAGTATGCTTTGGTCGATGCAAGTGGAAATTTGCAGGAAAAGGGAAGCTTTGCGACGCCGGCAACTTTGGAACAGTTCTATCAAGAGGTTGTGCAGGTACGGCAGCAGCTGAGCGAGGGCAGGGAAATCTGTGGGGCTGGTTTCAGCATGCCGGGAGCGGTCAATAATCAGACGGGGATTATCGGCGGCAGCAGCGCCTTGGACTACATCCATGAATTCCCCATCCGGCAGGCGTTGTCGGAGCGGCTGGGCATGATGGTCACGATTGAAAATGATGCCAACTGTGCGGCTTTGGGCGAAGCATGGACTGGCGCTGGTCGTGCGTATCGGAACCTGGCGTATTTCGTGATTGGTACGGGCGTTGGTGGCGCTTTGGTACATGATGGGAAAATAATACATGGCCCACATCAGCATGGCGGTGAATTTGGCTATATGGTCATGAATGATGACTATGATATCCTGAGTGAAGTGGGCTCTACGGGCGGTCTTTGCCGCCAGTTGGCCAAAATCCGTAACGTGCCGGTGGATACCTATGATGGTTGCAAGGTTTTTGCGCTCAAAGAGCAGGGCGATGTCGATGCAGCCCGCTTGATTGATCAGATGTATGAATATCTGGCTAGGGCTGCCTATATCATCCAGTATACCTTTGATCCCGAAGCCATTCTCTTTGGCGGTGCCATCAGCTCTCGTCCGGACTTTATCCCGACCATAAATGAGCACTTGCAGAAAATCCTCATGAGCGTAGGCGTGGCTCATGTAAAGCCAAAGTTGCTGCCCTGCCAGCATGGCAATGATGCCAACCTGCTTGGAGCGGTGGCTAATCTGCGTGCTTTTTAATATTACAAATTATAATTGGGAAAAACTGTAATATCGGCAGGATTTTGTTGCTTGGTTCGCGAAATAATGTTTGTTCATATTGTTTACAACTGCAAGGAGGCTTTTAACAGTCAAGCATAACTTATAAAAAGTTGATAAAAACCGATAAAAAATCTAAGCAACCTAAGCAAACTTACTTTCCGATACAGAAATAG
>CACZIV010000047.1 GCA_902781305.1 Pseudoselenomonas ruminantium | reverse complement strand
TAAAGAAAGTAAGAGGTGTACTTGGTTATGGCGCTTGATGATGTGTATACGGAAGTTTTAGGAGAACATAGCCGCAACCCCGACCATAAGCATAAACTTAGCTGTGCCACCTGCCAGATGAAGGGCAAAAACCCCAGCTGTGGTGACGAAATCACCATTGAACTGCAGGTGGAAGGCGGCGTCGTAAAAGAAGCTGCCTTTACCGGCGTGGGCTGTGCCATTTCGCAGGCCAGCACAGATATTATGGCCGAGCTTATCCGCGGCAAGAGTGTCGAAGACGCCCGCCGTCTTGCGAATAAATTCATCTCCATGATTAAGGGCGAACTGGTGGACGAGGATGAGCTCGAAGAACTCGACGAAGCCCTGGCGCTCAAAAACGTGGCGCATATGCCCGCCCGGGTAAAATGCGCCGTTCTGGCCTGGCATACGCTCGACGATGCCCTGAAAGACCAAAAATAATCATAACGAACAGATAAAAGCAAGTTATCCACAAAATATTGGGGATATCCACCATGAAACTGTGGATAACTACAATGCTTTGTGGATTTTGTGTAGAAATATACATACCCATTGTGGATAAGCGTGGAAAAGAGAGGATGTTTCAAATGGCAGTAAGGGAAATTCGCCCCGATGATTTTAATGAAAGCGTATTCAAGGTAATTGGCAAGGACTGGCTGCTGATTGCCGGCGAAGCCGAGGGCAAAAGCAATGCCATGACGGCGTCCTGGGGCGGCATGGGCATTATGTGGGGCAAGCCGGTGGCGTATATCTTCATTCGTCCGTCCCGCTATACGAAGGAGTTTGTGGATAAGGCAGAAGGGCTTACACTGTCCGTATTCGGTGAAGACCGCCGCAAGATGATGAATTACTTTGGCACGGTGTCCGGCCGTGATGAAGATAAAATCGCCAAGAGCGGGCTTACGGTGAAACACGACAATGGCCGTACTTATTTTGAGGAAGCCCGCGTGACCATGCTGTGCCGCAAGCTCTACGCACAGGAACTCAAGCAGGAGTGCTTTGTGGATAAGGCGGCGGATGAACGCTGGTATCAGGATGATTACCATACGATGTACATTGTGGAAATCGAGAAGATTCTGGTGCAGGAATAAGTCATAACATCATAGTACATACATTACAGCGATATGCAAAGGCGCCCGTGGGGCTGGTCATATTTTTCCTTCGCCATAGACAGGCTTGTCAAAAGCTGCGGAAAAACATCACCAGCCCCACGGGCTTCGTGCAGATTTATATGTTTTTTAATCTTTTTACAATATTGGCGTGACTATACAGAATATCGGTTACAGTGACGATATCTTTATCGATGTAGTAGAATATGGAGTAATTGTCAACTAGCAAACGCCGGAGTTCGTATTTTTGTACTTTGCCCTCATTTCAGCAAAGACCTCAGCAGCGGGGCGGGCTTTGCCGTCAATCGCTTCCTGATAGCCGATAAGCAGGTGTTGTTGCAGTTCTTCATCCGTCATTTTATCCGCATTGACTGATGGGGGAAGATTGTCTAAATTCGTTTCTGCATCGTCAGCGGCAATAATGTCAAAAGGAATGCGGTTTTGCCGGACAATTTGATGCGCCAAAATGTTTACCATAGTAGACATATTGAGCCCCATGGATTTTAGTTTTATTTCGACTTGCTGCTTGAGGGCAGCATCCATTCTAACTTGTACAGTAGTAGTAGACATGAAAATCACCTCTATTGTAATTATATCATAGGGACAAATAACATACAATAATAGAAAATGGAGAAAAGCGGAGGTATCGACAAGGCGGGGGAAAAGTGTTACAATGGGGGCTGCTGAAGGGAGGGCGTAATGGATAAGATTACAATAATTGTTCCCTGTTATAACGAGCAGGAAGTACTGGAGAAATTTTATACGGAAGTATCTCATGTCTTGAATGAGATACCGGGATGTGAATTTACATATTTATTTGTTAATGATGGCAGCCGGGATAATACACTGTCTTTATTGCAGGCGTTGTCGGCGCGTGAGGCGGCGGTGAATTATCTGAGCTTGTCGCGCAACTTTGGCAAGGAGGCGGCCATGATGGCCGGTCTTGATTATGCTGATGGTGATGCGGTGATTATCATGGATGCGGATTTGCAGCATCCGCCGGAGCTGATTCCGGAGATGATTGACTGGTGGCACAAGGGGTATGATGATGTCTGCGCCAAGCGTACGGACAGGGCGGATGAAACCTGGTTTAAGCGCAATATGGCGAATCTGTTTTATCGCTGTTTGCAGGCGGTTTCCCGCTTCCGGGTACAGCGGGATGTAGGCGATTTCCGTTTGCTCGATAAACGCTGTGTGGCGGCGCTGCGTCTGATGCGGGAGAATCAGCGGTTCACCAAGGGCATGTTTACCTGGGTGGGCTATCGCAAGAAAGAAATTCCCTTTCATGTGCGGCAGCGCGCTGCCGGCACGACGACATGGAGTTATCTCGCCTTGTATAATCTGGCGGTGGAGGGCATTACCTCCTTTACCACAGCTCCTCTGCGTATGACCACAATTTTGGGGCTGGGCGTATCGGGGTTGGCGATGATTTTTATGTGCTGGGTGCTGTTTAATGCCCTCTGTTATGGTGATCCGGTAGCGGGGTACCCCACGATGATGACGGTCATCCTCTTTTTGGGCGGCGTGCAGCTGCTGTCCCTGGGGATTATCGGTGAGTATCTGGGGCGCGTGTTTACGGAGAGCAAGGGCAGGCCGGTCTACCTGATAGATGAACACAACGGGAAAAAGATGATTTACGGCAGCCGGGCTGAATGGCTGCCTCATGAACGCAATTGATGACAGAGGAGTGTGAGGATTTGTCGCAGAGTCAAAACCATTTGGGCAGGAATTTACTGGTGATTACTGGAATCTTTCTGCTGATGCTGGTATTGAACTATTTGATGCCGCTGCATCGTGATGACTACGATTATTCGGTGGTGTGGATGACGGCAGAGCACCTGAGCAGTGTTCAGGATGTAATCTATTCTGCCTATCGTCATTATATGCTCCATGGCGGACGCATGTTTACGGTGTTATGTTTGAATTTCTTCCTTTGGCTGGGCAAGTTTGCTTTTGATATTGCTAATGCCCTGATGTTTACGGCATTGGTGGTGATGATGTACTTTCACGCCCGCCGCTCGGTGGAATGGCGGCAGGAGCCGTTGATGCTGGCGGTTACGGGTCTTTTGGCCTGGCTGTCCTTCCCGCACTTTGGTGAAGTCGCTGTCTGGAAAAGCGGCTCTACGGTTTACCTGTGGTCGGCCGTACCGGCTGCGCTCTTTCTCCTGCCCTACAATATTACGCTGGCCAAAGATACGTCGGTGTTGGGCAAATGGGCAATACTTCCCATGTTCCTGCTGGGCATTATCGCGGGTTGGTCGGTGGAAAATCTGGCCGTGACCGTAGTCGCGTTGACGGCTGGCATCAGTTGGTATCTGCACCGTCAGGAAAAAATGACGGGCTGGATGCCCGCCGGTGCTTTTGGTGCATTGCTGGGGCTTATCGGCCTTGTGGGTGCGCCGGGCAATTTCGTGCGTTATGACGACCAGGGTGCGGGCAAAGGCATTTTTGCGCATATCGGCAATCAGTTTGCGGGCAATGGTGAAATGCTGCTCTACATCCTGCCGATGGTCTTGCTCCTGCTTTGCGCATGGCGCATTTTCAAGCTCGAACTGGCAAGCTGCAGGGGCGAACGGATTGAGCGCGGGCAGATGCGTTTTGGCTGGCGGCAATGGCTGATTTTAGGGCTTATCCTGCTGCTGGTCGTTTCTTACTTCAACGGCAGTTTCGTGGCTTGGACGGTAAGGGATATCCTCTATGCGGCTGTGATGGTGCCGCTGGGGCTGACCAAGCAGAAGACCATTGACCATTTTGATAACCTGTTCAAAGGCTTTGATGAAATGGCCATTTACTGGCTGACCATCTTCTTTGTTTACGCCCTGGTCAAAAAGCAGCTGGGACTGACCACGCCGGTTATCAAGCTGCTGGCTGAGAAGGTCAAAGCACGGGAGGTTTGGCAGGCATTCCCCGCTGTGCGTTATGCGGGCTGTATGCTGGCCTTGGCTTTGCTGAACAATTTCGTGATGATTGCTGCACCGACCTTCCCGGCCCGGGCAACCTTTAGTTCGGTGGCCATGATTATCATTGCGGCGATTGCCATTTTGCGGGAGCCTTTGATTCGCGGCTATTTCGCTAAACATGGACAAAAGGTTTTGACCGCAGGGGCTTTGGGGCTGGCGGTGTTTACCATGTCGGCGGCCATCCTGGTTACCTACACGATGCGCCAGGAAAACGATGCCCGCCTTGCCATCGTGCAGGAGGCGGCACAAAAGGGCGAGCCGATTGCCTATATGGAGCCGATTGCGATGCAGAACCGGGCTCTGCGCCATGTCTTCTTTGCGGATTTCGATAATGGTGTAACCAAGCATGGTCTGTGCATTTTCTATGGCATAAAAGATATTCAGGTGAACAAAGATAAATAAACATACCAAAAAGGACATGCTGTGGGGGCATGTCCTTTTTAGCAGAGAATTAGAGAATTTAGGAATCGAATGTATGTATAATCCTTCGTGAGGAAGAATTATCGAAAATTAAAATCAGGTGTTCTTAGCGATAATTGCACCGACTACGGCACCGACAATAGCGGCTGTGTTGCGTTCACCTTCCGAGTACTTCTTCGGATGAGAGCGGTGGTGCTTGCTGGCAAGTTCCTGAACTTCATAGTTATGCCCGTGATGGAACGGGCTGGCTTCTGCTGCCGTGGCGGTGAGTGAGCCAATCCCCAGGCTCATAACGCCGGCAAGGGCAACGGCCGTCATTTTTACATTTTTCTTACTGAGCATCTTACACATCTCCTTTACAAAAGTTATGTGAGTTGTTAATTCCTTACTACATGGCTTATTATAGGCGGTTAAGATTAAAATACAAGAAGAAGGGCATTAAATTTCCATTAAAAAAATTAACTTGGTCAACTTTATGATTTATTTTTGTTCCAGTTTTGCCTGTGGCAAAACTGGAACAACGGCGTTATAATAATAAAGTATGTTTATGATGTGGAGGACGGATATGTTAGCTGCAGAAGAGTATAAGGATATAGAAGAAAAGATTGAGCGCGGGGAAAGGCTTACCCGTGAGGATGGCATACGGCTGTTTCACTGCCACGATATCGCCTGGCTGGGGGCTATGGCCGACAAGGTACGGAAGCGCAAGTGCGGGGATATCGTCTATTACAATGTGAACTGCCATGTGAATCTGACCAATATCTGTACATCTCATTGCAAATTCTGTGCTTTTGGCCGAGATTGTGATGAAAAAGGTGCTTATGAGATGACCAAGGAACAGGCGTTGAATCTCGTGGCCGATGCCATGAAAGACCCGAATCTTGCCGGGCTGCATGTGGTCAGCGGCCTGCATCCGACCTGGAGTTTTGACCATTATCTGGGGATTGTCAAGGCCATCCATGAAACCTATCCCAAGCTTTATATGAAGGGCTTTACCGGAGTCGAGATTACCCATTTTGCGCAAATCTCCGGTCTGTCGGTGGAAGAAGTGCTGATTCGCCTGCGCGATGAAGGCGGCCTGCAGGCCATTGCCGGCGGTGGTGCGGAAATCCTCTCCGACCGGGTGCGGGATGAGCTCTGCCCCAACAAGGCCACGGCGGATGAATGGCTCGAAGTGGCCAGAACGGCGCATAAGCTCGGCATCAAGTCAAATGCCAGCATGCTCTATGGTCATATTGAAACGTTGGAGGAACGTGTCGACCACCTGTTGCGCCTGCGCGAATTGCAGGATGAAACCGGCGGCTTCCAGACCTTTATCTGCTTCCCGTTCCTGCCGAAGAATACGGAACTGGGACTCAAAATCAAGCAGACCTCGCATTGGGACGACTTGCGCACCATGGCGATTTCCCGCCTGATGCTCGATAACTTTACCAATATCAAGGCGTATTGGGTCATGCTCACGGTACCTGTGGCACAGGTGGCTTTGGGTTTTGGCGCCAACGATATTGATGGCACGGTGCACAAGGAGACCATTCTTCACGATGCCGGTGCGGAAAGCCCCACTTCGCTGTCTGAGGACAAGATTATTCGTATTATTCGGGAGGCCGGTCGCATTCCGGCAGCATGTGACTGCAATTTCAACATCTTGCGGAAATTTGCTTGAGGAGGACGCATGGAGAAGATAAAACTGGCGCGAATTAAAGCGGCTGCCGGTGAACGGCTGACGCTTGCCGATGCGCTTGCGCTATATGAAGATAATGACCTGCTCTTTCTGGCCAAATGCGCCCGCCGCATGAAGGAAGCCAAAAGCGGCAAAAAGGTCTTTTATACCGTAAATCGCCATATCAATCTGACCAATATCTGCAGCGCCAATTGTCCCCTGTGTGCCTTTCAGGTAAAGGACGGGGACAAGCGGGGCTTTGTGCTGGAAACAGATGATGTGGCCAAGATTTTAGACAGCGCCAAAGAACTGAAAAATCTATCGGAAATCCATATCGTCAGCGCCCTGCACCCCGATAAGGATTTTGCCTATTACAAGAATATCGTCAAGCAGGTGCGGGCGGCATTGCCGGAGGCGGATGTCAAAGCCTTTACGCCCGTGGAAATCGTAAACTTTGCCAAAATCAGCGGCAAGAGCATTTTGGAAGTGCTGACTGAGCTTAAAGAAGCGGGCCTGGACAGTCTGCCCGGCGGCGGTGCGGAAATCCTCTCCGACCGGGTGCGGGAGATAATCTGTCCGAAGAAAGCTGCCACGGCGGAATGGCTGGACGTTATGCGCACGGCGCATAAGCTTGGAATCCGCACGAATGCCTCCATCATGTATGGTCATGTGGAAACCATTGCGGAACGTCTGCAGCATTTAATCACCCTGCGGGACCTGCAGGATGAAACACATGGCTTTCAGGCGTTTATGCTGTTTCCCTTCCATCCGGCCAATACGGAATTGGGCGAGGAGCAAGGCTTAAAGCGTGTTGGGTCCTGGGAAGATATGAAGATGCTGGCGCTTTCCCGCCTGATACTCGATAACTTCGACCATATCAAGGCGTTCTGGATTATGCTGACCATGCCGATTGCACAGCTTGCTTTGGGCTTTGGCGCTGACGATTTGGACGGCACCATTGGTGAGGAAAAGATTATCCATGCGGCAGGCGCTCAGACCAATACGGGGATTACCCGCAGCGACTTGGAACGCTTTATCCGCGAAACAGGCTATGAGCCGGTGCAGCGGGATACCTTTTATCGGGAGGTGCAGGAATGAATTTGAAATGGAAAAAACAGAACCCGCGCCTGTCCGTAGAAGAAGGCATTCGCCTGCTTGAGGGTGGCGACCCCATCGAATTGGGCATCCGCGCTGATGAACGGCGGCGGCAGCTCTTTGATGATACCGTGACCTTCATCGTCGACCGCAATATTAACTACACCAATGTGTGCAAAAACGAGTGCAGATTCTGTGCATTTTTCCGCCGCAAGGAATCCAAGGATGCTTATCTGCTGACCAATGAGGAAATCCTGCAAAAAGTAGGCGAAACCGTAGTGGCAGGCGGCACACAGGTCATGATTCAAGGCGGCCTTTACCCGGATTTGGGAATTGACTATTACGAAACGATGTTGCGCAGTATCAAGGAAAAATACCCGCAGATTACCATTCATTCGTTTACGGCCACGGAAATCCAGTATTTTGCCCAACAGGCAGGGCTTTCGATTCTTGATACGTTGAAACGCTTGCAGGAAGCGGGGCTGGACAGCTTGCCTGGCGGCGGGGCAGAAATCCTTGTGGATGAAGTGCGCAAGCGGGTCAGCCCCAAGAAAATTATGACGGAAGACTGGCTGCATGTGATGGAGTGCGCCCATAGCATTGGCATGGAGAGTACGGCCACCATGGTTATTGGCTTTGGCGAAACCATGGCACAGCGCATTGAGCATATGGAAAAAATCCGCCGCCTGCAGGACAAGACCGGCGGATTCCGCGCTTTTATCACCTGGACCTTCCAGCCCGGCAATACGGAATTGGGCGGCAAAAAGACCAGCGGCTGGGACTATATGAAGACACTGGCCGTAACGCGCCTGTATATGGACAATATCAAGCACATCCAAGGCTCCTGGGTTACGCAGGGCGAGCGTATTGGCCAGCTGACCTTGGGCTTTGGTGCCGATGACCTCGGCAGTATCATGCTTGAAGAAAACGTCGTGCGGGCCGCCGGCACGCAGTATGAAATGTCCATCAATAAGATGACGGAACTTATAAAGGGCGCAGGCAAACAGCCCGCCCAAAGAGATACAGAGTACAATGTAATAAGACGATTTTAAAAGCCTTCCCCTTGAGGGAGTGGGGAAGGCATGCGTACGATAGGAGAAGATATAACGATGATTGAAGCAAAAATTCCCGCAGCCGCCTACGCTGTTGTCGGCGGTTCGGGTACACTTTCCAGTAATTTCCCGGCAAATGTCAAAGCCGATGATGTGGAAATTCTGGCTGATAATCTGCGCTTTGACACGCCCTACGGCGAAAGCCCCGCCATGCGGCTGTTCCGCGTGGGCGAAAAGCGCGTACTCACGGTCAAAATGCATGGCTGGCGCAGCGGCGTAACCCGTGCCGATGCTTCACGGCAGGTATTCTGGATTTTCCGTGAAGCCGGCGTTAAGCGCATTATTTCCGAGGGCGGTGTCGGTACGGTCAATAAACTCCTGGACTTGCGGGATTTCATTATCCCCGACGATTATCTCGACCTGTCGGTGCGCAAGGATGTTATGCTCGATGGGCGTTATCTGCTCGTAATGCGCGATGCCCTGTGCCCGGAAATGCGCAAGGCCTTGATTGCGTCTACGAAAAAACGTTTTGACGGGCGGGTATTTACCCGCGGTACCTATGCGGTGACCGATGGCCGTCATTTTGAAAGCCCCGCAGAAGTGGCCATGATGAACGGCCATGCGGATATCGTAGGGCAGAGCATCTGCCCCGAAGTCTATCTTGCGCGGGAAATCGGCGCCTGCTACGCAGGGCTGTACTTCACGGTGAACTACGGCGAGGGCATCAAGGAGAAGTGGTCCCATCAGGATATGGCGGATATCTTCTACGATGATGCGCCGATGATTGGTGAGATTATCCTCGAAACCATCCGCAATATCGATGCTGAGGAACATCATTGCGAATGCCAGTCCCTGCGCAAGGAAACCCTGCTCAAGGATGTCTACAATGAGGTATCGGCGAAAGGATAGGTCTGCTGTCCTTTGATTGTGTGCGCTATGTAATTGTGGTAAAATAAGGTCATCTCCTTGCGAAAGGAGGTGAAATCCTTGTCTCTTGAGGAGTTAATACGGACAGTACTGATACCACTAATTGTGGGAATCTTGGTTGAATTATTCAGCTATTGGTTGAACCACTAGGACGGTAAATGAGGTACAAAAAATCCCCTGCGACTGCCATCGCGGGGGATTTTTCTAATCCTTGTCTCTTGTTAACTCCTATTATATCATTACCATATCTAAAAAACAATATTTTACGCAAACAAGATGAAAAATCTCTAGATTTTTTTAGAGTTTGAACTTGTTCATTTCGGTCTGCAAATCGCTGGCCAGTTGGGCAAGATTGCGGGCGGCATCGGAGATTTCGTGCATGGAGGCACTCTGCTCCTCGCCGGCAGCCGATACGGACTGGGCTTCATCGGAGTTTTTGCCGCTGGTGCCGGCAATGTTGATGCTGGCTTTGAGCATGTTTTCGTTTTCCTGGGCCATGGATTCGATGCCCTGGGCGATTTTCTTGATTTGCTCCGTCAGGTCATCGATAACCGTGACGATTTCGGCAAATACCTGGTCTGCCGACTGCACCGTGTCGATGCCTGCCTGTACGCTTTGCGCACCGCTGCTGCTGGCTTCGACGGCCGATTTCATATCGCTGAGGTTGCCCTGTACGAGTTGGGCAATCTGCTGGGAGGATTCGTTAGAGCTTTCCGCAAGTTTCCGCACCTCATCGGCAACGACTGCAAAGCCACGGCCTGCTTCGCCGGCGCGGGCGGCTTCGATTGCCGCATTGAGGGCCAGCAGATTGGTCTGCTCGGCAATGCTCGTAATCATCTGCACGATATCGGAAATCTGTTGGGAACTGGTGTTCAGTTTGTTAATCGAGGTCTGAATGCTGTCGGTAGTCGCCGTGATATTGTTCATCTGCTTTACGGCTTCCTGGATAGCACTGCGTCCGGTGTCAATTTTATCCCGGGCGCTGATGGCATGCTCTAGCACCTTCTGCGTGCCGCTGACGATATGCTGCGCGGTGTTGGTTACTTCTTCGGCTGTATTTTGAATATTGCTGGCTTCGATGGCCTGTTCACTGGCTCCTTCGGCGATGGAAACAATGCTTTCCGCGACCATATGAGAGGCCTGGGCCGACTGGTCGGCGCTGGTGGTGAGCTGGTCACTGGCCTCTGCTACATGCTTGGTCATATCGTTTACATGACCGATGACGCCGCGGATATTTTCAATCATATGATTGAGGGAGTTGCCCAATGTGCCCATTTCATCATCAGCAGATATATTTACCTTGCGCGTCAAATCGCCGCCAGCCACTTTGCTGGCTTCTTCCATCAGATGGGAAATCGGCGAACCTACACGTCGGTTGAAGATGGCAATCATGGCGGCACAGAGAATAATCATGACCAAAAGAGCCATAATGATGCTTGTGTAGATGGCGTTGGTGACCGCTTCCTGATAATCTGCCTTAGGCGCAACAAGTACGAGCTTCATATTGTCAATGCAGAGGGGAACACCCATAACATAGCTGTCTTCACCGAAAACATCGGTTTCCACGAGTTCAAGATTTTTCAGGCCGATAATTTTCTGTCCCAAGGCACTTAAATCCTTGTTGCTCTCCTCAGTAATCTTGGTCTTCATGTTTTTGTTGTCATCCTTGGAGGCCAGATAGAAACCTTCCTGGCTGACGAGGAACGCATAACCGCTGTTGCCAATGGTAATGCCCTTGACGTAATCTTCCAATTCCGTAATGCCGATATCCACCGTGACGGTACCGACAGGCTTGCCGTCTTTCTGGACAGCGGCTGCCGACGTGAGCATGGTGGTATGGCTTACTTCGTCGAGATAAGGTCCAGTCCAGGCAACGGTACCGGGCGCCTTCATGGCATTGAGGTACCAGTCAAACTTGGTGTAACCGTATTCGGCGTTGCTGTAGCTCATGTCGAGGGAAACTTTGTTGTCATTACCCTTGGTGCGATAAGGCCCATAATATTCAATACTCGCATCATAGGCAAACGGCTCAAACCAAAAGCCGCTGCCGATAATCAGCGGGTCGGAGAGCACATAACCGTCCGCCATGCCAAACATGACATCCGTATCATAGCTTTTGAGCTGGCTGACCCCTAAGGCCAGACCGCTGGTTTTCTGCGCTACCTGTAAAATCCGCTGGTCGAGCTTGCCGGTAATTTCCCCGGCGTGGCCTTCCAAGGTGGCCTTGACCTGTGTTTCCATACTGCCTTTAAACTGGCCGATGTTGATAAAGGTCTGTATGCTCAACAGTATACCGGTGAGCAGGATAATGCTGACCACAAATAAAGTCTTAATACTGCCCTTGGGCATGGTAATCACACTCGCTTTCTTCCGTGATAAATGAGATATATGAACTTGTTTTTTTATACTACTTCGCGAAATGAGAAGAATTTCCTGCCGGATTTTGAAAATGAGGTTGACAAGTTTACACTTCGGTGCTAGTATGTGTTATGTGATTTGGAAAACAAAAATCTACATATGAGATACAACTGATGATAGGAAAGAGTAAATTTGTCTGCGGATTGCCAGCGAGTCGGAAAGGTGGAAGCCGATAGTCCAGCGCAAATGGAAAATCATCCTTGAGGTATGGCGCTGAAGTCTTTTTGTTCAATGCAGTAAGCGGCCACGGGCGTTTCCCGTTACAGAAACCGCGTATGATGGTACGTAGCAGAGTGCCCTGCGGCTGCGCAGGGAATTTGGGTGGTAACACGGATAATGAGTCCGTCCCTTCGCGGGACGGGCTTTTTTTATTTCATTATTATAAAGGACTTATATTGGGGAGGAATCATTATGGAAGCTGTAAATCTTGAACGCTTAAAAAGCAAACGGGACTGGCGCATCATTCTGCCGGTGTTTTTGGTATCCATTATCGCCTGCATTGACCGAGTCAATGTGGCTTATGCCAAACTCACCATGACCGAGGATATGCCCTGGCTGACACCGGAAATCTTCGGCATGGGTGCCGGGATTTTCTTCATCGGCTATCTGCTCTTTGAAGTGCCGGGGTCGCTGGTCGCCGCGAAGTTCTCGGCAACGAAATGGATTGCCCGTATCATGTTCACCTGGGGATTGGTGTGCGTGTATATGGCCTTTGTCAAAACGCCGTCGGAATTCTATCTGTGCCGTTTCCTGCTAGGCGCGTCAGAAGCTAGCTTGTATCCGGTAATCTACTCGGTGCTATTCCCACGTTGGTTTGCTGCAGGCGAGCGCGCAAGAGCAACCTCACTGATGCTGACGTCGCTATTGATTTCCACGATTGTCGGTGCGCCGCTGGCCGGCGTCCTGCTCGAAACCTCGTTGTTCGGTCTGCATGGCTGGCAGGAACTCTTTATATTGGAAGCTTTGCCGGCACTGCTCTTTGCGGTTTACTTCTTCTTTGCCGTCAAAGACCGTCCGGAACAGGCAAATTGGCTGACCGCCGAGGAAAAAGCCTATCTGACCAAAGTATATGAAGAAGAACAGGCCGCTATGCACCGCGTCAAGAAATACACCGTTTGGCAGGCCTTCTGCGAACCGAAAGTGTTGAAACTCTGCCTGATTTACTTCCTCTGGGTTGTCGGTTTCTGGGGCTTCAACTTTTGGATGCCCACCGTGCTCAAAGGCCTTTCCGGCTGGTCGACTTCCCTTCTGGGCGGGGCTATCGCCATTCCCATGTTAGCTGCTCTCGTGGTGCAGGTCATTATCGGTCATACATCCACAAAGACTGGCGATAAGGTTTGGCATGTAGCAGGGGCACTCCTGGTCGGTGCCGTTGGTCTTGGCTGTTCACCGCTTGTGGACAGCATGGGCATGGCCCTGTTCCTCGTCTGCCTGTCCGCTATCGGCATCTACGCCGCCATGGGCGTATGGTGGACGATTCCGACGACCTTCCTGACCGGACCCGCAGCTGCCGCCTCCGTGGCCCTTATCAACTCCTGCGGTAATATCGGCGGCTGGGTCGGCCCCAATATGATGGCCTGGGTGCAGACCAATACCGGTGCCTTTGACTTAGGCTACTACATCATGGCCGCCTTCATGCTTGCCGCCGCTGTACTGGTACTGACCGTGAAATACCGCTGGAACGGCCAGGTCCGCGAGGATATGGCTCAGCTGAAAGCAGAGGAAGAAGCCGTCTTGGCAACGGAATAAGGTAAAGAAAAAAGACCGCAATGTCCATGTGTTGCGGTCTTTTTTGTGATAGAATAAAAATGCGTTAAGACAAAAATTCAGTTGCCAAGGGAGGTTAGGGCGCATGGCTACAGAAAAAGAGATAGCTCATTCAGGTAAGGTTGTTATTTATCAAACAGAGGATAGTAAAACAAAGGTCAACGTATGGTTTGAAGATGAAACCGTATGGCTTTCACAACAACAGTTAGCAGAACTGTTTCAGACTACTAAGCAAAATATAAGTCTTCATATGCGAAACTGCTTTGCGGAAGGTGAGCTTGATGAAAATTCAGTTGTCAAGGAATCCTTGACAACTGCTGCGGATGGAAAAAGATATCGTACGAAACGATATAATCTTGATGCAATCATATCTGTTGGGTATCGCATTAAGTCCAAAATCGCCACGCAATTCCGCCGTTGGGCCACGGAACGTCTTAAAGAGTATATCATCAAAGGCTTTACGATGGATGATGACAGGTTGAAAAATCTTGGTGGTGGTAATTATTGGAAGGAACTTCTTGACCGTATCCGTGATATTCGTTCGTCAGAGAAAGTCATGTACCGGCAGGTGCTTGATTTATATGCTACCAGCTTGGATTATGACCCCAAAAGCGCAGAATCAGTTCGTTTTTTCAAAATCGTGCAAAATAAGCTGCACTATGCCGCCCATGGACATACTGCCGCCGAAGTAATATATGAGCGGGCGGATGCGGAGCAGCCTTTTATGGGATTACGAACTTTTGATGGCGATTTTCCTGTACTCAAGGATGTGAAGATAGCTAAAAATTATTTGGACGAAAAGGAACTCAAGGTTTTGAGTAATTTGGTGTCGGGCTATTTTGATATCGCAGAAATCGCAGCCTTAGAACATCGTCCGATGTACATGAAGGATTACATTGCGCAATTAGATGCAGTGCTGACCTCTGGAGGGCGGGAGATATTGAAAACTGCTGGAAAAATAAGCCATGCAGAGGCAATGAGCAAAGCGGAGACAGAATATCGGAAATTCCAAGTACAAAACCTTTCGCCGGTAGAGCGTGAATATCTGCAAACAATCAAAGATGTAGCAGCAACAGCCAAGAAGAAAGCACATAAATAAGAAAAATAGGCATTTCGATTAACAGCAATCGAAATGCCTATTTTTTTATGTCCATTTTTTCTGCAACCGTAGCTGGATGCATTCCTAGTGCATAGGTTTTTTCTTTAACATCAAATGCCATATGGGCAATATACCATTCCTGCGTATGCAGCGGCAGCTGATTGAAACTCTTGAGCAGACGCAAGGCCTGATTGGTGAGCTGCAGGCTGTTGGACTGTTTTACCTTGTGGCCGGTCAGTTCATCCAGAGAAATGCCGTAAATATCGGCTAAGTTCATCAGAATGCTAAGGTCAGGTGCTCTGCGCCCGGATTCATAGTTGGCATAGGTAGAACGGCTGACGCCTAAGGCCTTGGCTACATCCTGCTGTTTCCAATCACGCAGTTCCCGTAAAAACTGTAGTTTGTTTTCGATATGAATCACTCCTTGCAAGTAAAACTACCTACATTATATGTAAACATTGTCCGTTGTGGTAAAAATGGGGTCATAATGAAACATATTATATTGACTTATGATGTACTGAAACATATAATAAGAGTTGCATAGTGTGACAAAAAATAATGTAAGAACACATAATGACACAATAAGGAGCGAAGTTTAACCATGGAAAACGAAGAAAGCATTGACCTCGGCAGATTAATGCATATCCTATACGACCGCCGCAAGACTGTAGGTGCTATCGTGGGCGGCTGTACAGCACTGGCACTTATCGTGTCATTTGCCTTGCCTAAGACTTATGAATCCACCACACTGGTGCAGACGCGCAGTGCAGGGACAGGTATTGGTGGTGCAGCAGCAATGGCAGCTATGTTGGGCGGTGGCTCTGGTGGAGCAGAGCTTAACTTCATAGAATTGATGAAATCCCGCACTGTTTTGGAACCGATTATTGACCAGATGGAGTGGGATGATGAAAAAGATAAGCCGGATGCCAAGAAATTCGCCAAGAAATTCCTAAAAATCGAAAATACCAAACAGACGAACCTGATTACCGTCACAGCTACCGGTAAAAGTCCGGAAGAAGCACAGATGATCAGTCAGGGCGTTGTGGATAATTTCCTGGCGATGCAGACCGACAAAGCCAAGCAGACTCAGAGCACGTTAATCAAGTTTCTTGACGAACGCATAACCGAATCAAAACAAGAGGCCGAAGATGCCCGCACGAAATTTGCGGAATACCAGCAAAAACATAAAGTTTACAGCCCGGATGATCAGGCAAGAGCTGCCGTAGCCAAAATGAATGCCTTTGATGATGCGCTGGGGAATATGGTTGTGCAGCAAAAAGCCAATCAGGCAAAACTCGAAAGCGTATCAGCAAAACTTGGTGATATGCGCAGCAGCAGCCAGGCATTCCATATCAATGATAATGCCAATGTCATGGCACTGCGCAAGCAGATTGTTGATGCCCAAGTGAGCTTGGTCGGCCTGCGGGAGCGCTATACAGAAGAACATCCAAGTGTGATTTCTGCTCAGGAAAAAATCGCTGCACTGCAGCAGAAATTATCTGAAGAAGTCAATACCATCGTTGCTTCTCAATATACCAGTATCAATCCTGCTCAGGCTGATTTGATTAAAACTCAGGCTAATGCGGAAGCCAGTATAGCTGTAGCACAGGCCAGTGAAGCCGCCATTAAGGACCGCAGAGCAGAAAAGGAAAAAGAACTGGAAAATTTCCCTCAGGAAATGTTGGAATACCTCAGCCTTCAGCGTGAGGCCAGTATTAAAGAGGGAATCTACAGCAGCCTGGTCAAGCAATGTGAAGACAGCAAG
>CACZIV010000046.1 GCA_902781305.1 Pseudoselenomonas ruminantium | reverse complement strand
CAGATTGGCAGCGAGCCGAAGGTCGGACAGATGGCCGCAGCGCAGGGCAACCTTTTCTACGTGGAAGAAGTGGACGGAGCACGGATTACCCGTGTTTTGATAAAATTAGCTCATGAACTCACAGAGGAACATGAGGAAATCGTTTAATTATCTATATTTATTATGGGAGATAAAGAGGTGAAGGTGTGATGAAAAATTTTCGTGCACTACTGGGGTTGATGTTGATTGCCATGACTATGCTGTGTTTTAGCGGTTGTGGCGGCGGTGGCAGTGCTTCGGGTACGGTGTTTTACTTGAGCCATCAGGATGGAGATGGATTTACGGATATGATCCGGAAATCTTTTGCCAACAAAGCCCAGTCTGCGGGGATTCCTGTGGAATTCCGGGATGCCAAGGGCGATGTCAGCTTGCAGATTGACCAGATGAAGGAAGCGATTGAGGCTAAGCCTGGTGCCATTGTGCTGCTGGCGGTGGATGCTACGGCGCTAGTGCCCATGGTGGAGAAGGCCAATGAGGCCGGTATTCCCATTATTATTACCAATCGTGGCCTGAACGGCGGCAAATTCTTTTCCTGCATGACGGATGAGAAGCAGGCTGGAAGAATGCAGGGCGAATACATGGCCAAGAACCTGCCGCCCAATGCTAAGGTGGTCTATCTTGAAGGCGAAACGGGATTTGATGCCAGCGTGAAGCGCTGGGAAGGTTTCAAGGAGGCCTGCCTGGACAAGCGCCCGGATGTGCAGCTTCTGGCCAGCAAATCGGCTAACTGGCGCACAGCGGATGCCCTCAAAGATGTAGCGCTCTGGCTAAAGCTGTTCCCGCAGATTGACGGCGTGGTTGCAGCCAATGATGGCATGGCTGTTGGTGCCGTGCAGGCTCTTAGAGATGCAGGCCGCTTGAATGGCTGTCTGGTATCCGGCGTTGATGCGGTGGATGATGCCCTGAAGCTTATCGCTAGTGGGGAAATGAGCCAGACGGTCAAGCAGGATGCGGATGCTTTGGCAGAGGGTGCCTTTAAGCTCACCGACGCCTGTCTGAAGGGGACGATTCCCACGGAGAACATCACTGTGGACTTTACCCCCATTACCAAGGAAAACATAGCGCAGTTCCGCAAATAAGGGAAGGGGGATACAGTCATGGAAAATTTGAGTGTAAGAACCAAGATACTGCTGCTTTCTGCGATTATGCTGATTATCACCTGCGTGGTGGCGGCAGTGGGGATTTATTCCAATCACAAGTCCAAACAGTCCTTGGATGATATGTATAATTACAACCTGATGACCACCCAGTACCTCAATGATGCCAACAATCATCTGCGGGGAATTGATGTGGATGTGGCTTACCTCTTGCAGCAGGATTTCTCTGCCGACAGCCGCAAGATCATCCTGGCGGACATCAGCGGGCGATTGGACTCCATCAAGGGGAATATTGAAAAGGTCAAGGAAATCGATAAAAGCCCCCGGGCGCAGGAAATAATCGCCAGCCTGGAAAAGAACCTCGTGACGGTAGCCTCCAAGGTCAAGGACTGCGAATCGCTGGGCAATACCCCGGAGGATAAGGTAAAGCTTTTTGAAAACCTCTCCGCCACTGGTGTTATTGCCACGGATATGGCGGTGCTGACCCCGGATAACGTATTGCAGGGCAAGGTGCTCTTTGAGGAAAACAACGCCAATTACGATTTGACCATCAAGATTTTCCTGAGCATTATTCTGGCAGGCCTGCTGGTGGGGATTGCCGTGGGCTTCCTGATTGCCCGGAACATCGCCGCACCGCTCTCGGCTTCCATCGAACAGCTCAACGCTGTGGCCGATGGGGATTTGACCCAGGATATCCCGCAGCAACTGGCTGCCCGTCAGGATGAAGTGGGCATGATGGTGCAGGCTTTGGCCAAAATGCAGAAATCCTTGCGCACTGTGCTGAAAAATGTCCATGACGAGGCGGAAAACAGCGCCAACATGGTGACGGATGTTCAGGCTTTGGTCGGCAACCTCAATGAAAGCACGCAGGATATGTCGGCTGTAACCGAGGAAATGGCGGCCGGGATGGAAGAAACCGCTGCCTCCACCGTGAGCATGCAGAACCTTTCCGACCATCTCCGCGATAAGATTCATGCTACGGCTAAGGCTGCTGCGGACAGCGAGGGCTATACCGTGGAAATCGCCAAACGGGCAAGTTCCCTCAAGGCAACCATGGAAAAATCCAGCAAAGAAGCAGAACAGATGTATGAAGGCACGAAAAAATCCCTCGAAGAAGCCATCGAATCCGTTAAGGTTGTCGATAACATCAATAACCTCACGCAGGATATTACGGAAATTGCCGAGCAGACCAATCTGCTGGCGCTCAATGCTGCTATCGAAGCGGCCAGAGCTGGCGATGCCGGCCGCGGCTTTGCTGTAGTTGCTGACGAGGTTAGAAAACTGGCCGAACAGTCCCATGATACCGCCGAAAAGATTAAGGGCCTTACCGGCAAGGTGACCGGTTCGGTACAGAATCTCTCCGATGGTGCCTTTGACCTGCTGAAATTCATGGATGAAAAGGTCGGCAAGGATTACGAGCTCATCAATGAAACGGCTATCCGCTATCAGGAGGATGCCGACTATGTGAATGACTTTGCCCAAAAGAGCAACACGGCATCGCAGGACCTTATCCGTGCCGTGGAAACCATGACCCAGTCCATGGAAGAAATCGCGAAGGCCACCCATGAAGGGGCTGTGGGCAACACCACCGTGGCCGAAAAAGTCACCGATGTGGCCCAGAAAGCCAACGACATACTGGAAATGATGAACGCATCTATGGAAGGTGCGGAAAACCTTAAAAAACAGGTAGCGAAGTTTAAGGTATAGCAGGAATTTCAATACCGGCTGACGAATAAGTTAGCCGGTATTTTTTTGTAGAATAAATACTTATAGTGTTCTCGTATTGTAATATTGTATACAAATAGTGTATAATAACCGTATGACTTCAACTTGAAATGTAAACTTAGAGGCTGTGAAGTTGTGTTTTGTCATGGCTCCGCAGACGATGGGGAGGGCTTGATTTGATGATGAATGGAGCTCAGGCAGTATTGGAAAGCCTGAAAAAGGAAGGCGTAGATGTGGTGTTCGGCTATCCTGGGGGAGCGGTGCTGACACTGTATGATGCGGTTTACAAGATGAAATTTCCGCATATATTGACCCGGCATGAGCAGGGGGCTATTCATGCGGCAGACGGCTATGCGCGGGCTACAGGGAAAGTCGGAGTAGTCTTTGCCACCTCCGGGCCGGGGGCAACGAACCTCATTACGGGCATTGCGACGGCCTGCACGGATTCGGTGCCGCTGGTCTGCATCACAGGGCAGGTGGCCAATCCCTATATTGGCAAGGATTCTTTCCAGGAGGCCGATATTTTCGGCATTACGACGCCGATTACCAAGCATAACTATCTGGTCAAGGATGTAAAAGAACTGCCGCGTGTGCTCAAAGAGGCGTTCTTTATTGCCCGCACGGGACGCAAGGGGCCGGTGGTCATTGATGTGGCCAAGGATGTTTTTGATGCCAAAATCGACTATAAATATCCCGAAACGGTAAACTTGCGCGGCTATTCTGGTGTCTATGATGGCAATGCGGATGAAATTGCGGCAGTGGTGGAGGCTGTACGTAAGGCTGAACGCCCGCTGATTTTTGCCGGTGGCGGTATCATCAGTTCCGATACGGCGGCAGAGGTGCAGAAGCTGGCGCAGACTTTAGGTGTGCCGGTGACTTCAACGCTTTTGGGTTTGGGTTCCGTGCCTGCTGATACCGAGGGCTTTTTGGGCTTTGCGGGGATGCATGGCAGTTATGCTTCGAACATGGCCATTCAGAAATGTGACCTCCTGCTATGCATAGGCATGCGCTTCAGCGACCGTGTGACCGGCAGAGTGGATGGTTTTGCGCCCAAGGCGAAAATTGTTCACTTTGAACTGGACCGGGCAGAAATCAACAAGAACGTCACGGCGGATTTGCAGGTGCTCGGCGATTTGCGCTGGACTTTGCCACGCTTCAATGAGCAGCTGGCAGCATCTGGTGAATCCTTTGCCGAGAAGTTCAAGGGCTGGAAAGAAGAAGTCATGAAGATGCATAAGGAGCATCCTTTCAGCTTTGTCGAGCAAGGCGATGCAATCAAACCGGGGGCACTTATCCGAAAAGTCAGCGAGCTGTCCGATAAGGATACGATTGCCGTTACGGATGTAGGTCAGCATCAGATGTGGGCGGCGCAGTTCTTTGATGTATTTAAGCCGCGTCATTTCCTGACCTCCGGCGGTCAGGGTACGATGGGCTACGGCCTGCCGGCGGCTATGGGGGCCAAGATTGGCGCACCGGACAGCCGGGTGGTGCTCTTTACTGGTGACGGCAGCATTATGATGAACTGTCAGGAATTTGCCACCATTGCGGACAACAACATTGACGTGAAGGTGGTCATTGTCCATAACTGCATCTTAGGCATGGTGGGCCAGTGGCAGCGCCTGTTCTACAATCATCATTACTCCCAGTCGGAACTCAAGGGCAAGACGGATTTTGTGAAATTGGCAGAAGCCATGGGGCTTAAAGGCTATCGCCTGACCAAGAAGGAAGAACTCGACACGGTATTGCCGCAAATCATGGCCGAAGAGGGGCCGGCGCTTATCGATGTGCTGATTCCGGAGGAAGAAGATGTCCTGCCGATGGTTCCGGGCGGCAAGCGGCTTGACCAGATGGTTTTGGGAGGTAGCAAATGATGAAGAAATATTTACTGGCTGTTCTCGTAGACAATAAACCTGGTGTCCTGACCCATGTATCGGGGCTGATTAGCCGCCGGGCATTCAATATCGAAAGCATTTCCGCTGGTTACACCGAGGAGCCGGATGTGACGCGCATCAATATCGTGGTGTCGGTGGAGTCGAAAAATGAGCTGGACCAGGTGGTTACGCAGCTGGGCAAACTCATTGACGTCATCAAAATCGTCAACCTGTCCGAGGTGGATTCCATTGAGCGTGAGCTCGTGATGATTAAAGTTCGGGCGGATAAGAGCAACCGTGCCGAGCTTATCGACATCGTTAATATCTTCCGTGCCAGTATCGTGGATGTGAGCCAGGAAAATGTCGTCATCGAACTCACAGGCCAGCAGAGCAAGATTGATGGTATTATCGAGGTGCTGTCCGAATACGAAATCATCGAAATTGCCCGCACGGGCGCCATTGCCCTTTCTCGTGGGCCGGTGCCGGTTAAGCAGATGTAAATAGCATTTAATAATAAAACATAAAAAATTCCTGTAAATATTTATAAAAATATTTACAGGAATTTTTTGGTTTTCTATTACTTTGACGAACGAAAAACGATTTTTATGCTATTTATAGCAGAAATAATATAAAAAAATAAGAAAAACTATTGACTTATTTTAGATATGTAATTATAATGACATTTGTAAATATAAAAATTATATAAATAAATGGCCAAATATTTATATAGTCCGCTTGACGTTTATCGGGGAGGTAATGGATAATGAAGAAGTCAGGAATATTACACGCCCAGTTATCCGGCTGTGTAGCTGCCCTCGGCCATAAGGATTTATTTATGGTCGGGGATGCGGGAATGCCCATCCCTCCGGGAGTCACGGTGATTGATTTAGCTGTGACCAAAGGGGTGCCCACATTCCGTCAGGTTATGGATGCGCTGCTTTCAGAAGCCGCTGTGGAAGGCTGCTATCTAGCAGAGGAAATCCACGAACATAACCCGGAGCTGCACAAGTACATCAAGGAAAAGCTGGGGAATATCGAATATGAATATATGTCCCATGATGACTTGAAGAAGCTGTCGCAAAAGGTTCGCTTCGCTATTCGTACCGGCGAGTTCACGCCATATCCCAATGTCATCCTGCGGGCAGGAGTTGTCTTTTAATAGGAGTTGACAAAGCGTGAAGGTTAATATCAAGAAGATTAGCGAACTGTCCGGTTTTTCCCCCGCAACCGTGTCCAATGCCCTCAATAACAAGAAGGGCGTAAATCACGATACGGCCATGCAGATTTTGGCCATTGCCAAAGAGTGCGGCTATATCACGGAGAACAAAATCAAAAGCATCAAGCTGGTGATTTATCACGATTCGGGTAAGATTTTGTCGGACGCCCCGTTCTTTAATAATCTTCTGGAAAGCGTCACGGCTGCCTGCCGTGAAAATGGCATGGAGGCGAAACTGGTAAACCTCTATCGCCATGATGATGATTACGAGCAGCAGGTGGAACGGCTTTTGGAAGACCCTTCGGCAGCTATCCTGCTGGTGGGGACCGAGCTTAATGAAAATGACGCGAAGACCTTTGCGCAGACGGATATTCCGTTGGTGCTTCTGGATTGCAATTTTGCCGACTTGCCATTCCATGCGGTATTGATGGAAAATCGTCATTCCGTGTCGCGGGCAGTGTCTTATCTGGCTTCTTTGGGCCATGAGAAAATCGGCTATCTGCAGGGGGAGGTAAGCTCTCCCAATGGCGATGAACGCTATGAAGGTTATGAACAGGGGATGGCCAAGCATAATCTCTCTGTGGAGAAGAAATATTTATTCAGCCTGCCGGTATCCATTACCGGGGCCTACGAATATTTTGACGGGCTTATCGCTAAAGGCGTGGAACTGCCTACAGCCTTTGTGGCTTACAACGACATGGTGGCGTTAGGGGTAATGCAGGCCTTGCAGAAGCATCATATTCGGGTTCCGGAGGATGTGTCGGTAATCGGTTTTGATGATATTGAGTTCAGTGCGGTATTTGCGCCCGGTCTTACGACCATCAAGGTGCATACAAAGGAACTCGGTGAGCTGGCCGTGCAGAAGCTTCTGCAGCTGGCCAAGAATCCCGGCAGCATCCATACGAAAACGCAGATGTACACGGACTTTGTGGTTCGTGGTAGTACGGCGGCGCCTGCCGCTGGCTAATGAAAATTTTAGGAGGTATACCAATGCTCTTTGGTAATCGCAACGATATTGTACAGTATGACAATGGTTATATCAGCAAGATTCCGGTATTTCAGTTTATTCTCCTTTCCTGTCTGGTGCCTCTGTGGGCGGCGGCAGCCAGCTTAAATGATGTGCTCATCACGCAGTTTAAGAGCGTGTTTGCCTTGAGCGACTTTGCTAGTGCTTTGGTGCAGAGTGCGTTTTACAGCGGTTATTTTCTGATTTCGATTCCGGCCTCTATGGTCATTCGCAATACTACTTATAAGACGGCGATTCTCTGCGGTCTGGGCTTCTACATTGCCGGCTGCAGCCTGTTCTTCCCCGCTTCGCATATGGCAACGTACACGATGTTCCTCGTGGCCATCTTTGCCATTGCTATCGGTCTGGGCTTTTTGGAAACCTCGGTCAATACGTATAGCACAATGCTTGGCCCGCAGGAAACGGCTACGCTGCGCTTGAACATCAGCCAGACCTTCCAGCCGATTGGTTCCATTGCCGGCATTCTTTTGGGGAAATACCTCATCTTCCAGGAGGGCGAATCCATGGCCGCACAGCTGGCCAGCATGGATGCCGTGCAGGCAGCTGCTTATAAAATGGAAATGCTGCAGCATACGTTGGAACCCTATCATATCATGATTTACATTCTCCTCGGGATCTTTGCGCTGTTTGCGGTTACGGCTTATCCGAAATGCAAGGTTAAGAGCGCTTCGACAGAAGGCGTGCCCAGCATTGGCAAGACCCTTTCTTACTTAGCTGGCAATGGCCGGTTCAAACGCGGCATTGTGGCCCAGTTCCTCTATGTGGGCATGCAGGTGGCCGTTTGGTCCTTTACGATTCGTCTGGCTCTGCATCTGGACCCGTCCATCAATGAACGTGCGGCAGCCAATTACATGGTCGTAAGCTTTATCTTCTTCTTTATCGGCAAATTTGTAGCCAACTTCCTGATGACGAAATTCTCGGCCAACAAGGTTCTGGCTCTCTATGCCGCTATCGGTGTGCTGGATATCTTCGTGGTGGCCTTTGCTCCGGGCATGGCAGCTCTCTATGGTGCAGTCTTTGCCAGCTTCCTCTTTGGCCCCTGCTGGGCAACGATTTATGCCCGCACGCTGGATGCTGTGGAAAAGAAATACACGGAAACGGCTGGCGCCATCATCGTGATGTCCATTATTGGCGGTGCTTTCGTGCCGGCTCTGCAGGGGTATGTATCCGATATCACGGGGTCCATGCAGCTGTCTTTCATCGTTAATGTCGTATGCTTTGCCTTTATTGCTTGGTATTTCCATAAGGAAGCCCGCTTAGAAGAAGGGGAGGAAATGGAACTTGCAGACTGTAATGGCTGATGCCTTTCGTAAATATGGCCGTGTGCTTCCCTTGGATTTGCAGGCTTTTTGCAGCTGCATAGGGGAGCGGAAGCCTGTGGCACAAGGTCAGGTGGAATATGAACCATCGGTACCGGAGTTTGAGCAGCTGCCTGTATTTTCCCGTTTGCGGGATGAGGTCTTTGGCGGAATGCCGGTGGAACTGGGGCATTGCAGCGGCTGGAATAACAAGCTCAACGGCTTGGAATATCACCGTTCTTCGGAAGTGGATATGGCCGCTACGGATTTGATTTTGCTGCTGGGCTGTCAGCAGGATATTGACTGGAAAAATTTCACCTATGATACCGCTAAGGTTGAGGCCTTCCTCGTGCCAGCAGGTACAGCGGTGGAGCTTTATGCAACCACCCTGCACTTTGCGCCCTGCAGCGTTTCCGGCAAGGAGTTCCGCATGGGCGTGGCGCTGCCCCGTGGCACGAATGAACCGTTGGATGTTGTGCCGGAGAAAAACGGGGAGAATCAACTTCTCCTGCAGCAGAATAAATGGCTGCTGGCGCATAAGGACAGCGGCCTTGATAAGGACGGTGCCTGGATAGGCCTCGTGGGAGAAAACATAGAAATAAGGTAATTGTGAGGGATTTTCATGGATAAGGTATTGGTTGTCGGCAGTTTGAATATGGATTTTGCGGTTTATATGGACAGAAGACCGCAGGCTGGGGAAACCGTGATGGCACGCAGCATGAAGCTTGTATCCGGCGGCAAGGGGGCTAATCAGGCTTATGCGCTGGGCAAACTCGGTGCCAATACCGCCATGATTGGTGCTGTCGGCACGGATACCTTTGGCCAGCAGATGTTGGAAAATCTGGAACAGGTTTCCGTAAACACAGACGGCATCAAAAAAATTGCCGGTGTGGAAACCGGCAAGGCCTTCATTGAAATCGAAAACAGCGGGCAGAACAGCATCAGCGTAATTGCCGGTGCCAATGCGGCTGTGGACGAAAAAATGGTGCTGGAGCAGGAAGAACGCTTTTCGCAGACAGATGCGGTAGTCATGCAGCTTGAAATTCCTGTGCCTGCTGTGATTGCTGCCGCTAAACTAGCGAAGGCGCATGGCAAAACCGTCGTGCTTGACCCGGCGCCGGCACGCAAGGATTTGCCGGATGAACTTTGGGCACAGGTGGACATCACCAAGCCCAATGAAACGGAACTGGCGCTGCTCACGGGCCTGCCCACGGGAACGGAAGAAGAAGTGGTCACGGCTGCGCAGGCACTGATTGCCAAAGGCGTAAAACATGTGCTGGTCACGTTGGGCGGGGACGGTACACTACTCGTAAGTGCAGACCAGGTTGAAAAATTCCCCGCATACAAGGTCAAGGCTGTGGATACCACGGCGGCCGGCGACTGCTTTCTGGCAGCCTTTATGAGCCGGTTTACCGGTGAGAACTTTGCCGAAGCCATCGACTTTGGTGCCAAAGCCTCCGCGATTGCCGTAACCCGTCAGGGGGCACAGACTTCGATTCCCACGGTGGAAGAAGTACAGAATTTCCAATAAGGATAAGATTTACAGGCTGGAAAAGCTAAACTGCAAGCAGGCAGTGGGCTTTTCCAGCTTTTTTTTGCAATTTTTTTCAGGGAAGTTGCTGTGGCAACCTCAAAGTATTCTGAATAATGATATAATGGGGTCAAAGTCGAGAGGAGGGGAGCGGCAGTGGATTGGAAAGCATTTTTTACCAAACATACCCTGGGCTGTCTGGCGGGCGGATTCGCGATTGGCTTGGTGGTTTGTGCCATCGGAGCGGGCATGATGTCTTTTTCCGGGTCGGTGGCGTTTTGTGGTTCCTGCCATGCGATGAAGGGCGAAGCAGCGTCCTTTGCCAAGTCAACGCATAGCAAACAGGATTGTGTGGAATGTCATCTTCCCCATGACAATATGGCCATCTATATGATTGAGAAGGGCCGTACGGGCATGGTGGATACCTATCATGCGGTGCTTAGAGACTATCCGGCGCGGATTGATTTGTCTGCGGGCGGGGAAAAGACCGTGAATGGCAACTGCCTGCGCTGCCATGAACAGACCATGAGCGGCGTGCATATGGCCGTGGGCGTGGATAAGGACACCGGCGCGGACTGTTTGAAATGTCACAGCCGCATAGCTCATGGAAGCAACCATCTCGAAGGGGGGATAAAAGTTGAGTAAGCTGCAAAAGATTCTAGCAGGGATTGTGGCCGTCTGTGCGCTGTTCTTCGGCTTCGTGGTGGTGCGTCTGGGTGCAGCGCCCAATGATGACAGCGTTAAGCTGGCCAAGATATCCCATGAAAATTATGCCCATGTGGGCAAAGAAGCCTATAAAGAGGCTTATCCGTTGGAATACAATTCCTATATGAAAAACAATCAGGGCGGGGAAAGCCCCACCGGTTACGGCGGCAGCGACCCGGGAAAATCCTATATCGAAATGCAGCCGGAAATCAAGGAGAATTTCAAAGGCTATAAATTCTCGGTGCAGTATGATGTGGCCCGCGGGCATACCTGGGCCGGTGTGGACCAGCTGAATTCCCAGCGCATCCCGCCACAGAAGGGCAACTGCATTGTCTGCAAGGGTTCCTGGATGTACGACAAGTGGTATAAGGAAAGCGGCTGGGATTTTGCCAGCCTGCCCTTTGCCGAGGCAACGCCGCCTTATACCAATAAGGATACTGTGGAAGGTACAGACCTGTACATGGGCTGTTCTTCCTGTCATGACCCGGATACCATGGAACTGCGCGTTTACCAGCAGGGATTTGTTGAATCCATGGCGCTGAAGGGCATTGACATCAGCAAGGCTTCCCATAATGAAATGCGGGGCTATGTCTGCGGTCAGTGCCATAACGAGTATTACTTTATGGCCGAAGATGGCCGGGTGCGTCATCCCTTTATTGGCGGCTGGGAACCGGAAGAACAGTTCAAGTTCTATCAGACCCAGAGTGAGCAGTTGGGTGCTTTCAAGCAGGATTGGTTCCATCCCGACTCCAAGACGCCGATGCTGAAGGCTCAGCATCCGGATTTTGAAATCTGGACGACCAGCGTCCATGCTGATGCTGGTGTGACCTGTGTGGACTGCCATATGCCCTATATGCGGGAAAACGGTCAGAAATACACCTCGCATTGGATGACCAGCCCCTTAAAGACGGTCGAAGCATCCTGCCTCAAGTGCCATGATGAGAGCAAGGAAACGCTGATTGCCCGGGTGAAGACCATCCATGACAATAATTTCAAGCTGCAGCGTGTTGCCGGCCAGACGGTGGCCAAGGCGCATTTGGCGGTAAAGGCTGCCATGGATGCTGGTGCCACGGATGAACAACTGGCACCTGTGCGGCTGAAACTGCGCGAAGCACAGTGGTATTGGGACTGGGTAGCTGCGGAAAACGGCAATGGGTTCCATAATCCGGATAAGTGCATGCGCATCAGCGGCGAAGCGATTGATTTGGCACATCAGGTAATTCAGGATGCCAATGCCTTAGTAAAAGGAAGCTTGTAAAAACATAATGCTGACGAATGAACAGAACCGCCTCGTTAAGGGGCGGTTTTGTTATGAAAATATCCTTACAAAACAGTGATGCATTTCTTGTAGGATACTCCAATGCAGGAGTTTATTTTGCCTGATAGAATAATTACTATATAGAGTTGCCAAAGCAACATGATGATCGCGTTATTATTGCTATAATGAAGAAAAATGTGTACTTAGGAGTGAAGGCAATGCAGGTTTATCATCTTGATTTGCATGAACTGCCCCTGTTCCGAGGCGTGCCGGCAGCAGAGGTGGAGCAGTTTATTGCGGCTACTGATGCTAAGATAAAGCGGGTCGGCCGTGGCAAGCGGATTTTGGATGCCTATGAGGAAAACCACAATATCGGCGTCATCGTGGAAGGTGAGGCCCAGGTGCTGGCCGAAGATCGCTTTGGCAATGAAAATGTCAGCCATAATCTGGAACGGGGCGCCCTGCTCGGGAGCACTTCGGCCATTATGCCGCAGGTTCCGTACGATATGGCTATTGAAGCCCTGACGGATGTACTGGTGCTTTGGATTCCTTATCAGGCTTTGCTGACGGCAGGGCCGAAGCTGGGGCGCACCCATGGTCTGGTTATGAAGAACCTTTTGGAGGCCTTTTGCTGCAAAAATGTGCTGATGATGCAGAAAATCAAGATTCTCTCCCAAAAGACTTTGCGGGAACGGCTGATTCTCTATCTGCTCTATAAGGAGCAGCGTCAGGGCAAAGCCCGTGTGCCGGTGCCGGGGCGGGTGCAGCTGGCCAAGGAGCTGGAATGCAACCGCAGTGCGCTGACCCGCGAAATCAGTACCATGCAGGCGGAAGGGCTGCTGCACACAGGTGAGGATTGGATGGAATTGGATGCTGTAAAGATTGCGGCGATGGACTAAGTTATGATTACGATAGAATTTAGCGAGGTCAGCCAGTCCTTTCATGGACGGCAGATTTTTGGCCCGTTGACGGTTAAACTGCATAGCGGCCGGATTACAGCCGTTACCGGTTTTAATGGCAGCGGCAAATCCACCTTTTTGAAGCTGGTCGGACATCTGCTGTTGCCGACCAAGGGCGAGGTCACGGTTAGTGCTGATGATGGCGTACTGAAACAGGCGGCTCTGCGTGAGCGTTTGGCGATGGTCACGCCGGAACTGCGTTTTTATGACCGTTTGACCGCGCGGGAAAATATGGATTTTTTTCTGGGACTCAGAGGGATTTCGCTTACCGATGCGGCTTATCGGCAGCTTTTGGAACGGGTGGAACTTTCGGTTAAGGCTGTAGCCGCATCTTATACTGGGGAGTTTTCTACGGGGATGCGGCAGCGGTTGAAGATGGCGGTGCTGCTGGCCGCGCAGGCGGATATTTGGCTGCTCGATGAACCGGGGGCCAACCTGGATGAAGCCGGCCGGGCAATGGTGGCCCGCGAGGTGCGGGCAGCCGCCCAGCAGAATGTACTGGTGGCGCTTGCCACGAATGACCCCGGAGAGGAGGCGCTGGCAGATGAAATCATCGCTTTGGCCGGGGATTAAGCTGGTCTTTACCAAGGAATTTACCTTAGGCCTGCGCTTTAAGGCCGCCTGGGCAGCGATGTTGATGTTTGCGCTGACCACGCTGGCCTGCGTCAGCATGGCGCTGCAGGGAGCGCCGTTAGAGCCGAACCTGGCGGCGGCGCTTCTCTGGATTATTTTGTTCTTTGCTTCCATGGCCGGAGCTGACCGGAGCTTTGCCGATGAGGATATGGCAGGCACTTTGTCTACGCTGAAGCTTTATGGGGCGGCGCAGATGGTACTATGGGGCAAGCTGCTCTATACGGGCTTTCTCTTGCTGTGCCTGACGGTTTTTATTGCGCCCTTGTTTTTATTGCTGACGGGGGCCGAGGTCGTGTTGGGCGGCGTATTTATGGGGACGCTGCTGCTCGGAACGATTGGTATTTCTGCGGCGGGCACGCTTATTGCGGCACTTACCTGCGGGGCACAGGTCAAAAGCGGCCTGTTTTCCATCCTGATGCTGCCGGTCATCCTGCCGGTGTTTTTGCCGGCCATCTTTCTGACAGCCGGGGCGCTGGGCAGCGGTTCAGCACCGCTAAGTTATCTGGTCGGGATGGCGCTTTATGATGGCGTTTTGCTTATGGGGGCGTCGGTGCTCTTTGATTATCTTTGGTATGAGGATTAGTTTGGGGGAATTTTTATGAGGGCGATACTCGGCCTGTTGACCCTGTTGGTTTTGGGGCTGGTGTTTTTTGTGGTGCCGCCGGCAGAAGGGCTGGGCTACTATGTGCGGCTGGCCTTTTTTCATATTCCCGTGGCCTGGGTCGCGGTACTGGCCTTTTTTATCAGCGCCTTTGAAGGTGGGCGTTTTTTGCAAAAAGGGGAAATGCTGGCCGATGCGAAAAGCGCCGCGGCGGCGCAGTTGGGCTTTTTCTTTGTGATTTTGGCCACGGTGAGCGGTGCGGTTTTCTCCAAGCTTACCTGGGGGGCGTATTGGAACTGGGACCCGCGGCAGACGACGATTTTTGTCCTGCTGTTGATTTATGGAGCTTATCTTACCCTGCGGGGCGCGATGCCAGCTGGACGCAGGCGGGCGAAAGCGGCAGCAGTCTATGCGCTGTTTTCCTTTTTGACGGTGCCGTTTTTGGTGTTCATTATCCCGCGGCTTTATTTTTCCCTGCATCCGTCGCCAGTCATTAATGGCTCCGGGCTGGCCATGGATACGGTGATGCTGGCTGTGCTCATAGCGGCGCTCGTGGATGTGACGGGAATCTTTTACGGGCTGTATAAGTGGCAGGCCAAAAGGCTTTTGGCAGAGGAGGAAGACGTATGCGCAAAATAATCCTGGCTGTGCTGCTGCTGGCCTTTGTGGGGTATGCCGGCTGGAGCTTTATGGATGCGGTCACACCCTATGTGGGCATTGCCGAAGCGCAAAAGAGTACGGGCAGCGTACAGGTAAAGGGGCTGCTCGCGAAAAATGCGCCGGCTCCGCATATGGAGGGGGATTTGTTCGTCTTTACCCTGCAGGATGAGGACACGGGCGAAACCATGCTCGTGCATTATCATGGGACGAAGCCCGACCAGTTTGATGAAGCCCATCATATTGTAGCTATCGGCAAATATCAGGGCACGGCATTTGAATCGCAAAAGCTGCTAATCAAATGTCCGTCCAAATACGAACAGCAGAAGCAGAAGTGAGGGGGTATGGAGATTGGTTGGTGTTATTTCGTTAGCGTTAACCTTGGTGTTATCGCTGGGCGCAGTGCTCTGCTTTGCTTGGGGGAGTGAGGCATGGCAAAGACGCGGGCGCATCCTGATGGGCTTATCCTCTGCTTTTGCGGCTGTGGCCAGCATTTATCTGCTGATTTTGATTCTGAATAATCGTTTCGATATTGCCTATGTGGCCAATTATTCGGCGATAGAACTGCCGCTAATGTATAAAATTTCCGCCTTTTGGGCAGGCCAGCAGGGCTCGTTTCTGCTCTGGCTGCTGATTCATGCGATGGCAGGTCTTTATCTGCTGAGGAAGCATGCTTTGCCTGCAGCGGGGCTGGCCGTTTATATGGCCTTGCAGGCACTCCTTACGGTGCTGGTCATGGCCAAAAGTCCCTTTGTGCCCAATCCGAATGTGGTGGAAAATGGCATTGGCCTCAATCCGCTGCTGCAGGACCCGTGGATGGCGGTTCATCCGCCCATCATCTTTGTCGGCTATGCCCTGCTGGCGGTGCCCTTTGTCTATGGGGTGGCGGCGCTTATCACGGGGCAGCAGGCCAAAGGCTGGCTGCCGGCGGCGCGGCGCTGGGCGCTTATCGCCTGGAGCTTTTTGGGCGCAGGTATTTTTATCGGCGGCTATTGGGCCTATAAGGTTTTGGGTTGGGGCGGTTTCTGGGGCTGGGACCCTGTGGAAAATTCCTCGTTGGTGCCCTGGCTCGTGGCAGGTGTCTATTTGCATGTGCTGAAGGCCGCACAGATTCGTCTGGCGGTCATTACCATGGTGCATCTGGCCGGTATCTTTGCCTATGGATTGGTCATTTATGGCACCTTCCTGACCCGCAGCGGCATATTGGGTGATTTTTCCGTGCATTCCTTTGCCGGGGACAGCATTGGCATGAGCATTGCGGTGGTCAATGCCATTGTGCTGCTTGCAGGGCTGTTATTGCTTATGGCAAAGGCGGGCAGCCTGCCCAAGGGGGAATATTATCCAGCTTATGACAGCCGGGAGTTTCTCTTGCTTTTGGGCGCTTTGCTCATGGTCTTTGTCAGCGTCATTGTCTTTTTGGGCATGTCCATGCCGCTCCTCACGCAATTGATGGGAAAACCGGCGGCTGTGGATACGGATTTTTATGTACGGACGACCATGCCTTTAGCGATTGCCATGCTTTTGGTCATCAGCTGTGCGCTATTGCGTGGCTATGGTCAGGGAAAAGTTCTGGCCTCCGGCATGCCGCTGCTTGTTTTGGGGCTGCTCGGTGCAGGGGGGGCTTATCTTGCCGGTGTGCGGCAGGTCTTGCCCTGCCTGCTGGCCGCAGCTTCGTTGCTGGCGGTAGGCGCGGCCGTCCTTGCCTGGCGCAAGTCTGGTCTGCGGACAGGCGGTGCCGTGGCGCATATTGGTTTGGGCCTTGCCTGTCTGGCTTTTGTACTGGCCGATTCGGGCAGTCAGTCGCATAACCAGGAATTGCAGGTGGGCGAAAGTTACACGGTATTTGGCCACGAAATCCGCTATCAGGGACAGGAATTTGCGGATGGCAATAAGGAAAAATATTACGTTTATCAGGTGGACGGGCAGGAAGTCCGTGCCCTGACCAAACTCCATGCCAATGGTGAAGATGCGGCCCGGGAACCAGCTATTGCCAA
>CACZIV010000045.1 GCA_902781305.1 Pseudoselenomonas ruminantium | reverse complement strand
TGATATTCCGCAAATTTCGTACGAGCCTCTTCGGCCTCTTGTTTCGTTTCGGTTATGCGTTCGTCAAGAAACTTGATTAACGTACTTTGCGTTTGCTTACCCTTATCGGTTTGCATTGCCAAGAAATTATCCACAACACTTTGGCTAATCATTTGTGCTTCTTCCGGACTCTTGCCAGTAGCTGTGACGGTAATCAGATGCGTCTGCTTGGTATTCTCGATTTTGAGGAATTTCTTGGCGAATTTCTTGGCATCCGGCTTATCTTTTTCATCATCCCACTCCATCTGGTCGATGATCGGTTCCAAAACAGTACGGGATTTCATTAATTCGATAAAGTTAAGCTCAGCTCCGCCAGAACCACCGCCCAGCATAGCTGCCATTGCTGCTGCACCGCCAATTCCTGTACCTGCACTACGCGTTTGCACGAGTGTCGTTGATTCATAGGTCTTAGGCAAGGCAAATGATACGATAAGTGCCAATGCTGTACAACCGCCCACGATAGTGCCCACTGTCTTGCGGCGGTTATACATGATTTGCATTAACGTTATACATGATTTGCATTAACTTTCCTAAGTCGATTGATTCTTCTTTCTGTACATTATTTTCCATGTATTATTTCTCCGTCTTCATATTATTTAGTGCATATTCACAGCACTGCCGTACCAAGTTATTCACAGAAACTTTTTCGTGTTCGGCAACTTTTGCCAGCTCATCAAGTAAACTGGAGGGAAGACGGAAGGTTTTATTGATCATTTCTTCCGTCTGTTTGACTTGAAACATGGGATTGATTCTTCCTTTCGTTCACGTGTTTTTTATATACTCCATTATATTAGCACATATGCCCCCCCCCACAAGACATTCTGCAAAAAAATTTACTTTTTATCCACAAATTACATTGTGCCCGTGTTTTTTTGCATAAAAATAAGCGCAAGGTGTATTGCTGTACTAGCAACAATACATCTTGCGCTTAAAATGATATTTTTATTTTATTTGTAAATGCGTTTTTCGATTGCCTGAGCTGTAGCCGTAGTTGCCAGCCCACCTTCACTCGTTTCGCGCAGGCTCTTGGGCAGGGCCTTGCCGATGCGGTTCATGGCGTCAATGACTTCATCTACGGGAATGACGGAATCAATCCCCGCCATGCTCATATCGGCCGCCAGCATGGCTTCGATTACGGCAAAGCCGTTGCGCTTGACACAGGGGACTTCCACCAGACCGGCTACGGGGTCGCAGACCAAGCCCAGCAAGTTTTTGATGGATAATGCCACCGCGTTGCCGATTTGCCTTGGGCTGCCGCCGGCAAGTTCCACCAGGGCCGCTGCCGCCATACCTGCCGCTGTGCCGCATTCTGCCTGACAGCCGCCCGCCGCTCCGGCAATGGAGGCATTTTGGTCAATGACCATGCCAATGCCAGCGGCGGTAAAGAGGGCGTTTACAATAACCTGATCGGATACATTGCGTTCCATCTTTGCTGCATAGAGCGCCGCCGGCACGATGCCGCAGGAACCGGCCGTCGGGCAGGCGACGATACGGCCCATGACCGCATTGACTTCGCTGATGCCCACTGCATAGGCGGCGGCGCTTAGGACTTCCTGGCCCATATAGCCGTGCTGGCGGTAGGCATAGAGTTTCTTGGCATCACCGCCGGTAAGTCCGCTCAGGGATTTTTCCGTGTTTTTGATGCCCCGCTCGATAGATGCCTGCATGACCTGCCAATTCACCTGCATGGAGAGCATGATTTCTGCCCGCGTTTTTTGACTGTCCTGCATTTCGCGCTTGATGACGATTTCATGCAGGGGGGTACCCGCCTCCTCGGCCAGGACAATCAATTCTTCGATATTATTAAAGTTAATCATTGGTCTTGCTCCTCAACTCAAATGGCCGGAATGGCAAAGGCGTATTCCACGTTATCCGCCTGCTGGCATTCTTCGATAACCGAGGCCGCCGGTTCCTCGTCCAGTTCCATAATCATCATGGCTGTTTCGCCGCGATTCTGACGGGACACCCGCATAAAGGCGATATTGACCGCCGCATGGGCCAGTATCTGCGTAACGCGGGTGATCACACCGGGGCAGTCATGATGGATGGTGATGAGGGCAGGATATTGTCCGGTCAGTTCTACCTGATAGCCATCGATATTAGAAATCATGATATTACCGCCGCCCACAGAGGCGCCACGGACTCTGGCTGTGCGCCCGGAGCGGCCCACAAGATAAATAACGGCCGTATTGGGGTGAGCTTCTTCAAGATTCACCGTCTGAAAGCTGAATTCCAAACCGTGGTCGCGGGCAATCTGCAAGGCCTCACGGATGCGTTCATCCTCCGGAGCAAAGCCTAAGATACCGGCAATCAAGGCCTTATCCGTACCATGTCCGCGATAGGTGCGGGCAAAGGAGCCATGCAGATTGATTTCCGCCCGCACCGCTTCTTCGCCCAAAATTTTCCGTGCCATCAGCCCCAAGCGCACGGCACCTGCCGTATGGGAACTGGACGGGCCAATCATCACTGGCCCGACAATATCAAAAACTCCGTGCATAATATCCCTTTCCTTCATCAAAAAAGCCTTCCCCCTTGGGGAAGGCGGTGTAAAATTTCTTACTTAATCAAGCCGTGGTTGCGCAGAGCGTCTTCCAGCTGTTTTTCGTGCTGGGGTTCCATCTCCGACAGCGGCATGCGCAGAGGGCCTGCGGCATAGCCGAGCTTGCGCATGGCAACCTTGACGGGAATCGGGTTGACCTCGCAGAACAGGGCATCGATAAGGTCAGCATACTCCACCTGCATTTTTTCTGCTTTTTTCGTATCGCCATCAAAGAACGCCTGACACATATCGTGCGTCTGCTGCGGTGCCACGTTGGAAAGCACAGAGATTACGCCCTGACCGCCCAGGGAAAGAATCGGCACAATCTGGTCGTCATTGCCGGAATAGAGCACCAAATCATCGCCGACAGCCGCACGCAGACGCAGAATCTTCGACAGGTCGCCATTGGCTTCTTTTACGGCCACGATATTGGGATGCTTAGCCAGTTCCACATAAGTGGACGTTGCAATCGCCACGCCCGTACGGGAAGGCACATCATAGAGGATAATCGGGATATTCACCGCATCGGCAATCGCCGTGTAATGGGCGATAAGGCCTTTCTGCGTGCATTTATTGTAATACGGCGTTACCACCAGCAGGGCATCCGCGCCCACGCTTTCCGCATACTTAGAAAGCTCCACTGCATAGCTGGTTTCATTGGAGCCGGTACCGGCGATTACGGGCACGCGCCCCTTTACATGGTCGACAGCAAATTTGATGGCTGCACGATGTTCTGCATCGCTCATCGTTGCGGATTCACCCGTAGTGCCGGTGATGATGATGGCATCCGTATGATTCTTTATCTGGTCATCAATAATCCGTCCCAGCTCGTCAAAGTTAATGCCATCTTCCGTATACGGCGTAATAATGGCTACGCCTGCGCCACGAAAAATCGGTTTTTTCATGAAAAAGCCTCCCATGTAAATATACTAGTTCCATTCACATTCATCTTACTGCTTCTAATTATCACATTAAACCCGCGGAAAGTCAACGGCGATTGACATTCTTCGCACGTAATGCGCTAAACTTTACACGCTCTGCCAGTTTTTAGGCACGCACGGCCTCCATAGCCTTTTTGACCACATCTGCCGGCACATCATTACGGCAGATGACCTGACCGATTTTTTCCATGAGTACCCAGGTCACTTTGCCGCCTACGGTCTTCTTGTCATGGAAGATATCGGCGTACATGGCATCCACGGTCACGCCTGCGGCCTGCAGGGGCAGATTATAACGTGCAATCATATCCCGCACACGGTTGTATTCCGCTTCACCAATAAGCCCCAGTTCCCGACTGATATAAGCCGCGCCCACCATGCCGGTTGCCACGGCCTCGCCATGATTATAGCGCACATAGCCCGTTTCCTTTTCTATGGCATGGGCGATGGTATGACCGAAGTTCAGAATCCGGCGCAGACCTGCTTCTTTTTCGTCCTCGCTGACCACGGCAGCCTTTATCTCACAGGAGCGGGCAATCATATGCACCAAGGCCTCCGGCTCTAACGCAAGCACCTGCTCTCGATTCTTTTCCAAGAAAGCAAAGAAATCCGCATCATAGATAATGCCGTATTTAATGATTTCGCCCAGTCCTGTATAGATTTCCCGCTGGGGCAGGGTCTTCATATAGTTCAGTTCCATAAAGACAGCCTGCGGCTGATAGAACGCCCCGATAAGGTTCTTGCCCAGCTCATGGTTGACCGCCACCTTGCCGCCGACACTGGAATCCACCTGCGCCAGCAGGCTGGTGGGCAGCTGCACAAAGGGCACACCCCGCATATAGGTTGCGGCGACAAAGCCTGCCAAATCGCCAACAACGCCGCCGCCCAAGGCAAAGACCGGAGATTTACGGTCAAGGCCTAATTCAATGGCCCGCGTAAAGAGGTCATTGGCCACGGTGAGATTCTTGGAGCTTTCGCCTGCCGGTATCTGCATGAGTGTCGCTTCCAGGCCAGCTTCGGCTAACAGCTGCTGCACTTGTTTACCATATAGTGGGCCTACATGGGTATCGGTGACGAGCAGTGCCTTTTTACTGTAGCCTGCGCCCTTGGTAAAATCGACAATCTCCTGACCGATATCGTATCCGATAACGATATCGTAACTCTTTTCACCTAAATCCACCCGTACCTTACGCATGGAGAACACCTCTTGTCTTTAATGTTTTGGTGATGATTTCCACCACCTGCAGGGGCGATAAATCACTGGTATCCACAGAAAAATCGGCCTGCTGATAAAGCATTTCCCGCTCCTTTAACAGTTTTTCCACAGCCTGACGGCGGTCGCCATCATCTTCGCGGTCGAGCACCGGGCGGGTGCCGCGGCTTTTGGTGCGTTCGAGTACCGTATCGACATTGGCTTTTAAGCAGACCATTACCCCGCTGGATTTTAACGCTTCCACATTGGCCGGATTCTTCACCGTACCGCCACCGGTGGAAATCACCGCATTGCGCCGCCTAGAGAGCCTTACGGCCAGCTCATGTTCGAGCTGACGGAAATGGTCTTCCCCAAACTGAGCAAAGATTTCGGGAATGCTCAGCCCAGCTTCTTCCTCGATTTTATTATCCATATCGATAAAGGCACAGCCCAGCCGCTGGGCGAGCATTTTCCCTGTACTGGATTTGCCCGTCCCCATAAAGCCGATTAAAATCACATTACGCATGCGCGCACCAATCCTTTCCAATGCGCTGATTGTAAGCCGTGATGGCGGCTTTCAAGTCCACCATCGCATCACTGCCGAATTTTTCACAAACCGCCTGCGCGATGACAAAGGCAACCATGGCCTCGCCCACGACCGACGCTGCCGATACCGCACAAGTATCGCTGCGCTCCTTGCAGGCCAGCACCGCTTCGCGGCTCTCAATATCAATGGATTTCAGCGGCGTCATCAAGGTCGGAATCGGCTTCATGGCCGCCCGCACAACGATATCTTCCCCATTGGTCATGCCGCCTTCAAGGCCGCCCGCCCGGTTGGTTTTGCGCTGAATTTTACCGTCTTCCAAATAGATTTCATCATGAATCTGACTGCCGGGAAGAACGGCGCACTCGAACCCTGCGCCAATCTCCACGCCCTTGATGGCCTGAATCGACATCATAGCACCGGACAGGCGGGCGTCTAACCGTCTGTCCCACTGAATATGACTGCCCAGTCCTACAGGTGCGCCCTGCACAATGACTTCAAAAATCCCGCCCAGGGTATCGCCTGCGGCCTTGGCTTCGTCAATACGGGCTTTCATCTGCACTTCGGCCTCAGGGTCATAGCAGTTGAGTTCGGAACCATTTTCTGTGCCAATCGCTGACCGGTCAATTTTTGACGGGTCAACAGCCACACCGCCGATATTCGTCACATGGGAAACGACCTTTATGCCCAGTTCGCGCAGAAAGGCCTTGCAGACTGCACCTACGGCCACCCGCATCGTGGTTTCGCGGGCACTCGAACGCTCCAGGATATCCCGCACATCTTCACGGTCGTATTTCAAAATCCCCGTCAAATCCGCATGACCAGGGCGGGCTGCCGTGACCTTTTCGCCTTCTGGCTCACCGAAGGCAGCCATACGGCCGTTCCAGTTGGCAAAGTCCTTATTGATTACCTGCAGGGTCAATGGGCCGCCCAAAGTCTCATTAAAGCGCATGCCCGAGAGGACTTCCACCTTGTCCGTCTCAATCTTCATGCGCCCGCCACGGCCATAGCCCTGCTGGCGGCGGGCAAGTTCCCGGTCAATATCCTCCTTATGCAGCTTCAGCCCGGCCGGCAGGCCCTCCAAAATCGCGGTAAGTCTCGGTCCATGGGACTCGCCCGCCGTCATAAAACGCAACTCGCTCATACTATACACCTCATCGTAGCAATTTTTCACATTTATGTATAGTTTAATGTATCATTGTGTATAAAGCAAGCTTTCTATATAGGATTTTTGTCTATTTGGCAGGCACAGCATAGATATGAATGAGCATATCGCTTTCCAATGTGTCGCCCTTAGATATGATGGACAAATTTTTTACCACAGCCAGCCGCTCGCCATCCTGCAAGCCTTGCAGGAATTTCAACAAGCCAAAATAACGGCCAGCAATTCGGATTTGGATGGGCAGACATTGGTTATCCTCTGCAGAAATATTTTTTTGCGGACGGACCATCTGCAGTTCCATTTGATTATGCAGGGCCAGCCGTTCCAAATACAGCATAAACTCGCCCTGCCCCATATGCTCCGGCAGGTACTGCCCAACGCGCTGCTCCCGCTTTTTTAATTCTGCCCGGTATTCTTTCATCTGCAGGTGGGCATTCTGAAAGTTGGTGACGGCCGTAATTTCCTGTGTATGCGCTGCCGCCTGCCGGGCATAATCCTCAGCTGCTGCAGTCAAGGGTTTGTGCAGGATAAAATAGAACAGCAAGCCTCCAAGCAGCGTAACTGCCAAACCCATAACCAACAGCTGTAGATTATTTTGACTGACTGTCTTGAACTTCATCAACATATTTTCCCTCATGATTGGGCTCCCAGTCTATCGATAGCGAAAATTGTACCTTATCCGGTTCATTTCCCCGGCCTTTGAGCACCTCTGAATGTTCCAGGGTTACTCCCTGGGCGAAGAACAGTTTATCGGCCTCAAATTTCCCTACAAACTCAGCCAGGCAGTCATAACTTACGGCCTGCCCCTCCAAGTAGAGCTTATGACCATCTGCACTGGCATTTATCCCGGTAAGCAATACCCCTTGCGCGGTATTTGTCCCTAAATGCACCAATAAACTATACCAGGGCATGCCCTGCCTGCTGAATGCCTGTATCTTTTTCTCCCGGTCGGCAATACGGACTGTCTGCGCGGTTAGCGCATGCATTTCCTGTACTTCGGCAGATAGCAGGGCCAGTTCATGCTCCTGCTGTTCAGCCAGCGCATAAGCCTGCCGATAATGCAGGAAATCTGCCGAAAGCAGTATCAAACCTACAGTCAGCCAAACAGCAAACCAAATGGCCAAAATGCGCTTAACAGCCAGACCTGCCCCCTGCCGTTTCTTAAAACCCTCTATTTCCCGCTGCTGGCTGCGGAGATAATCCATTACGCCGCCAACCGGGACGATATCTGCTAAAGTCAACTCTGCCTGAGCAAACGTTTCTTCTGCCTCCTGCAAATATCCCTTGCTCACGCCGGTAATGGTACAGCTGTTTCCAGATTCATCACTTGCATGACAGACACAGGCAAAGTTTTCGGCGCTGAGCCCCTGTGCCAGCAATTTGTCATCCAATTCCCAGTAAGCAGCCTCCTGCTGCTGTACAGCCTCCAGCCCCGGCGGCAGATTCAAGGCATAACGCACCTGCTCCATTTCCGGCACAATATACAAAAGCGGTATATCCTGCCAGCCTTTTCGGTTGATTTCTATCGCTGTCTGTTCAGCGATTTCCTGCAGGCCGGCAGCATTTGCTGCCTGTTCGTAAAGTGCACCCGCGGTGGTCAGCAAAACTTTCTCCTCCAGCTGCCACAAATTTTCCCGGCAAACATATTTTTCCAGCCTGCCTCCTTCACTTGCTGCTGACACCGCCACAAACGCATCGTCCGTCCGGTAAAAGTAAGCTTTAAGGCGCCCAGCCACGCCATACATAATGTTCCCCCTCCTTCACCAGCACACCTTTTACCATCATATGCGGCTCCAGCAGTTTATCCCTGGCTGTTTCCCGACAAAAAGCCGTTGCAATAATATAGATTTCACCGCCCCAGCTGCGGGCAAAAACCGTATAATCCAGCCCCTCATCCTTTCCCTGGTCTAAAAGGATCATGGAATTATCCCGCAAATTCTGCAGCCTGCTTTCATCCATTCGGACTAAGTTCCCTTGTTTTTCCGCCATACTTTCTGCCACCAGACGCATTCTCATTTTTTGCCGCAGGGAATAACTATTTTCTGTGCCCTGCTGTAAAAAAGCGAGGAGTCCCCGCCCCATAAAAATCATCACCACCAGCAGGATCATGGCCACCATTGACATAAATCCCTGTTGACCGTATTTTTTATCGTGGCAAGTAGACGGCTGTACACAATGTATATTCATGTTTGGTCATCTCACTTTTGCCCGTCAAACGCAATTTGTAAACATCCGGATAAACCTCATCTCTTTCCAACGAAAACTCGACCACCGTAACCTGTGCCAATGTATGGTCGCCGGTCAGCGGAGCATATATCGTTCCCCGCGTCAGCTTGACCAGTCCTGCCATATTGTGCAGCCAGTAACTTTCTTTTTTCGGTTCTCCCGGTTTACTGTCATTGGCTAGGGGATTTCTTCTGCCGACAATAAAGAAGCCTTTATCACTGCCTGTGCCCTCTTCAATGTACTGTCCTGCCAATAAATCTTCAACAACCAGCGAAAAAGCGCTCTGCACTTCCTGTACCAGTTCCCCATCAGCCAACTGGTAAAAATAAGCACGCATGCAAAACATAAAAATACTCGTCATGGACAGCAAAAGGATTACCAGCATGGGTATAGCAAGCAAGGCTTCCCAAAGAATAAAACCTGCTTCATTTGTGTGCTGACAAACTGCGCTTATATTCCTGTTCTCCCGCTTTGCCATTTGTCTCCCAGGAAACTTTAACCTGCAACGTCCAAAGGCCATCATCATCAGCTGCAGCCTCCCCGCTTATGTTATACACGATGCCATTTTGCTGCAAATCCTGTTGGCCGCCCAAATAATCCATCTGCTGCGGCAGACATCCATCTTTATCCAGTACGGCCTGTGCATAGGATATCTGTGCCCGGGCCAAATAATCTGCACGCCCTTCTACCGCTGATACCGCCTGCAGCTGCGCAGCCCGCATATACATCCCGGCTGCCGCAGTCATGGCCAATAAGACAATGCTCAATAAAATGGTTTCCCAAAGGAAAAAGCCTGCCTGTTTATTTGCCTGCACCTGTACCACGCTCCATCCGAATCCTGCCGCCCTCGCTAATCATGATTTTCTTGCCCTCGGCCGGATATCCCTGATAATAAATGCACAAGGTCATCATTCCGGTTATCCCCGGTCTGCCATCGGCACCGAAATACAATCTTATCGAATCATCATAATGATTTTTTCCTTGTTCCTGATAAACTTTAGCCACTTTCACACCAGGCAGATATTGATGATTGGCAATAATGTCCCATTCTCCCGCCAGCAGTTGATTGCCATTGGTGAATAGCTGCAGATAGATATAGCGCTTTATCGGTTCATTTGCACCATATCCCCAGGCGATATCTGCTGTAATTCTGCTCGTGTTCTGACAATAACGAAGGGTGGCCAGCAGCTGTTCTGCTTCGTACTCCACCACCGCCTGCCGGTAAAACTTGGCAGCCTGTGGAACTGCATGCGTACTCAGAATCATCAGCAACGCCAGCACCAATAAAACATCCAGCAGCAGAGCCCCGGACTGCTGACCTTTTAGCTGCATAGCAATACCTCAACATACGCCCGTATTTCAACACCCCAGCCAAAGGCGGCCAATGCCCCCAAAGCCAAAAACGGGCCAAAGGGCAACGGTGTCTGCCTGTTCAGCCGCCGGCAGGCAAGCAGCCAGGCTCCATAAAGTACCCCCGCCACAGAGGCCAACAGCAGGCATAACAGCAAATCTTCCCAGCCCAGCCACATGCCTAAGGGCACAGATAGTTTCACGTCCCCCATACCTAAACCGCCGCCGGATAAAACGCGCAGACCTTCCAGCAAGCCTGCTCCCAATAACGCTCCCGCACACGCAGTCTCCCATGCCATATAACCCAAAAGCAGGGGAATCGTGCTGAGCAGCAGCAACAGCAGCACCAGACGATCATAAATCAAACCATACCGCATATCATAAATCGCAATCAGCACGAGCACAGCTGCCATAACCATGAACAAGCAAAATTCCGTTACGGGCAGCCCCCATGCCCAAAGCAGCATGGGCACCATAAACGCGCACCAATTCCCGCGTACATCCTTCCACATTGACCAGTCAAAAGACTGCGGAAATTCCTGTCCATTTTTACTATTCATGACCAAACTCACCTGCCGTATGGTCAGCGCAAATAGCCCGCACACCTCCGATTCCATCTTCTGTTCTCTTCCGCAGACTATACGTATCTGCAGCCTTTAGCGTGATGGTCTTCCCCTCTTTTAACCTGCAATCTCCCTTCGGCGGTTTTAGGCTGTTCAAATCGTTAACGTAGTCCGCCAAATCTTCAATCTTCGCCGGAGCATATCCCTTTTCCAGCTCATAGACAGCGATTGCCGCATCCAAGGTGGTCAAATCGCTTTGCACCTTTGCTGTGTTGGCCGTCATGATGGTTGACGTAAACCTCGGCACCGCTACAGCTGCCATAAGCCCGATGATGGCCAGGGCCACCAAAACCCCAATCAAGGAAAAACCTGCTTGCTTAGACTCAGACATAAGAATCCTCCTTTTCGTACATTTTTTCTCATATTTTTCTAATCAAATGAGTCTTCTATAAAAAACATGTTTTTCCTGCAAGTATTTTTAATTATTTATCATCCGGTAAAAAAAATTGCAGTCCGGCCCAAACCGAACTGCTTTCTATGGTATACTTAACGTAATGTTATTGGTAAAAACATAAGCGGGTGAGCATTTATGGATAAACTGATTCAAAGCCTTTTGAAAAGACTTACGCCCTTTTGGGAGACCATTTATTTCTTTTACCAGCGGTTCACAGACTATCACCGCATTTCCAGCTGGTTTGATATGGCCTCAGGCACCACCTACTATTTTCTCCTGGGCTTTTTGCCTTTTTTGGTATTTACCGTAAATCTGATGCTTTTCGTCATGGCCCCGCAGGTGGATGGCCTTTACGGCATGGCTGCCCACTATCTGCCGGAACGCATGGCCGGCCCACTGATGGGCGATATCACGCGCATTATGGGCAGCCGCAGCACCTTGTGGATGTGGGTGACCGGCCTGTTCTCCCTGTACAGTTTCGTTCAGGGGCTCGTAATCTTGACCAGGGCTACCGACAGTTTGGACTATGCCCATACAGAAGCCATGACCCGCGACAATCAGCATAACATTTTGGTATACGCCAAGGGTATTGTCTTTACCTTCGGTCTTATGGTCGTTATCTTCCTCTCCCTGGGGCTGCCTGTCTTCGGCAATTCTTTGGTCTATTACTTAAATGAGAGTCTCCATTTTCCAGATTTCTTTCTAGGGTTATGGTTTTTTCTGCGCGTATTCATCCCCTTTGTGGTACTCGTTGTCTGGCTTACTTTTTTCTATATTTTCGCCCCGCATTCGTATACCCCGCCTTTCCGGCAAGCCTTTATTACCGCCCTTTTGGTCACCTTTTTATGGCTTGCTGCCACCGGAATCTACAGCTGGTGTATGACCCTGATTCCCGGCATGGGCATCGCCTATGGCTCGCTCTTTGGCCTGTTCGCCCTGTTTGTATGGTTCAAGTTTATCGTCAGTTTCATTATCTACGGCATCGAATTCTTGATGGCCTTAAATGAAATCGAACTGCGGCATAAGATTGCTGCCCTGCAGGCAAAACAATAAAAAAACCTGAAGTCATGGGCAAACGGTGACTTCAGGTTTTTTCTATTTAAAGGGTACTGCTTTGCAGATTGGTCAGGGATACCTCACTATCGCTGGAGAATATCCCCCATTGATGCTCGGGCAGAGCATACATGCGCGTGCTGAGCGCCATTTGATCGTTGATGTAAAGCACAGCTACGGTGCCATCGATGAGCAGGGTAAAATCATAACTTTCGCCCGGCTGGAGGCTGACCGGTACAGAAAGTTCCGGTTTTGCCTTGTTGATGCTGCCGGTATCGGTGTTATAGAAAGCAACCTGCTGCTTTTCCTGGTCAAAAACCAGATTCAGCGAGCCTGTCTGATTGGGGCCGACATTAAACATCAGGCCGAATTTTCCCTGTTGGCTGGCAGGCGTAAAATGCCCGGTGATTTTCTTGATGCCATTTAGTCTGGGCATTACCACATCGGCGTAACCTTTGCCGCCGAAATGATAATTCTGTCCTTCTGCTGTCACATCACCGCGCTGCGTGACTGGCTTTAACACTTCGTTCTTATTCAACCGCTCCGTAACCTTCGTCACGGGCACCGGATAGAGGGTTCCATCCGCACGCTGTTTGAGCTGATGCGTTACCATATTGCCAGCCCAGTCCGTTGGCTTTCTGTCATCCTTATCCCACTTGGTGGGTGTCCACCCTGTCAGATAAAGATTGCCCTCTCCCGCAGCCAGCTTGCCGGCATAGAAGCCGCTGGCATCGAAAGAATCGCGCTCAGGCTTCACAAAGGGGCCCTTGGAGTCCTTGGCCATACGGTAATGCACCACACGGCTCGGCCACTGGTCAGAAAATGTCAGGTACCAGTAGTCGCCGTATTTCACCAGGGTTGGACATTCCATATTGCAGTCACTGCCCATATCGTTGTCAAAAAGCACCCCCTGATTTTCCCACTTTTTAAGATCCTTAGAGGTATAAAGGGCGATCACACCCCGGGCTGCCTGACTGCGGGTGGTGATGAGCATCCAATACTCACCGTAGTCCTCATTGTAGAACACATTGGGGTCACGGAAAGTATCATCATAGATATAGGGTTTGCTGCCCTGAAAGGAATCCTCCGGTATTTTCTGCCAGCTGACCAAATCCCGGCTGATGGCATGCATGATATGCTCTCTGGGGGTGGTGCGCCAGTTAAAGCCGGTGTAGAAGGCATGGTAGAGCCCCTCCTTATCCTGCACCACGGAGCCAGTACCCAAGGCTCCGTCCGGGGCAAATTCCTCATTGACATAAGGGATGACACGGCTGTCATTATGATAATCCGTGAAATCCTTGGTGGTCATGAGGCTCCAAGGATGGAAGCCCATATCGCCGTCCCGTAAATCCTCCAAATAAAAGATGCGGAAGTTTTCGCCGTCATAGAAGGGCATGGGATCCCCCACCCAGCTGTAGCCCGTATTCGGGAAAATCGACTGGTAGGCGCTGACATTCTCTGTGCCTGCTCCCCAATAGATGCTGGTTGCGGCCAGTACCGCAGCCAGGATTTTTTTCTTTTTCATTGCCAAACCATATCCTTTCACTGACATACTTAAAAGAAGAACTGCCACTCGGCGCGGAAGAAGCTGTAGTCATATTTCTTGCCGGTCCAGGAATATTTGTCTCCAGCAGGACGAATTGTTCCCCCCATATCACCAAAAGTGTAATTCAGCATCAATTTGGAATTCTTGACCGGTACCAGGTCGATGCCTACGCGCAGACCATTAAACTCAGTGACGCGATTGTCCCAATAATCTCCCGGCATGCCGTCATCGTAAGTAATATCCGTTGGATAGGCAATATCATCATAGAACAGTTTATCAAGACCGGTGTGTATCCGCTGCAGATACTTTTTGACATATATATCGTAGGAACCTGGTATATCCGGCCTTGCCTCTTTATATTGGAGCTTAATCATATGTGATTTATTGGCAAAGTCTGCATCTGACTTTGCTATAGCTGCTGAAAGCTTCAAGTCACGATTCAGCTTGGTGTCAAAGCCTACTGAACGCATCTTCATCCTATAGTCGTTCTTACGATCCTTCGTATCACCATAATGGAATACAAGATTTGTATTTTTAGCTACAGGTATCGTGCCCATCATGGATACCACGCGAAAATCCTTGCTATTGGCTGGATCATCCCAGGAAAGCAGATTACCATCGGATTTATAGGCTAAAGTTCCCTGCTTAGTGAAGGTATTGCCTGCACTTAAGGTTAACTGCGCCCTGCCCCACTTAAGCGGTGTTCCCCAGTTCACCTGGAAACCGTTCACCTTTTCATCCATGGTCATGAGATAGGGAGAACCGAGCCAGAACTTGCCCAGTTTCACCGAAGCATCGCCAAAGTGTCCCTCAGCGTAAGCCTGCCAGACTTTTAAGCTATCCGTATCCCCATTGATTGTATTATCTGTGGCATTATTGTTTATCTCCATCTCGCTTTTGATGGACCACTTGTCATTGATATGATAATCCGTGTAGAAATTGACATACAGCTGCTGGTCGGCTCTTTCCGTATAGTTAGCAAATTGATGCTTATTATATCTCATCCGTGCATAACCATAGAGGTTCAGCCGCGGGTCATTGGTCTTTTTCTCCACCTTGTTCACCCGCTGATCCAGACTGTTTAGCTGGGCATTAAGTCTTTCCTGCAGTTCCTGCGCCTGCTTCATCTGCTCCTCCAGCTGCCTGCGCATCTCCTGCAGGGATTCCTGCGTTACGGGTTCTGTCGAAGCCCCCATTCGGCTTCCCGCGTCCGGATTCTGTTCCATAGCCGTCAGTGTATCCATGGCTGCAGGCTGTGCCCCGGCCACGCCGCATGTGCTCATTACCAGTGCCGGCAGCAGGCCGCCCATCAGTAGTTTCTTCTTCATTATGCTGTCTCCCTCCAAAAAAGGAAGCGCTGCTGATTTTCCATATTTCAGTAACGCTTCCTGCATCACCAATTGTTTACGCTTCCAACGGCTGACCTTCTACATCGCGGTCATCCTTTTTCAAAATGCAGAAGGCATATACGGTTGCCACCAGGACAATCCCGGCAATCGTCAGGAACGTGCTCTGATAACCGATGCTGTCACGCAGGCTGCCCAGCGGTACGGAGAAGATAATGCCGCCTACAGAAGCTGCAATCTGGAAGCCGACCATATACAGGGTAGCGGATACACGGGTATCAAAGTGCAGAGTGAAATAACGGAAGATTGCCAGTACAAAGAGTGCCGTTTCCGGAGCATGCAAGAGCTTTATCAGGCCAATCCCGAGCGGAGTCGAAGCCAAGCCGCAGCCGCCAATACGGCAGATCATAATGAGGCAGCCCAAGAGCAGCGCATTGCGCACGCCGATTTTCTTCATCAGCACCGGCACCAGGCCCATCATCAAGAATTCCAAAAATACCTGTACAGAATTCAGGATACCATAAGCCTGCTGGCCTTCTTCCGGGGTAGCAAAGAAACGCGTGAAGAATTCCGGGAACATCTGCTGGTCAAATACGGTATAGAACGTCCAGCTCAAGATAACAAAGATAATGATTTTCCAAACATCAAAGATACCGAAGACCTGAATGATTTCCTTAAGCGAAGGAGATTTAACCGCCTTATCGCGTTCCTCGCTGTTCTCATAGGCAGCGATATTTGCTTCCTTGTTTTCGGGCTTCATGAGCAGCAGCACTGCCAAGAGGACTGCCGATACCGCCGAACCAGTCCAAAATACCAGATACGGATTGATCGTAAAGAGGAAACCTGCGGCAAGAGCCGACATTGCATAACCAAAGGAGCCCCAGGCACGGGCCTGTCCATACTCGAAGCTGTAGCGGCGGCTGAGTCGTTCCGTCACGGCCTCAAAGACCGGGCAGGCTGCGAGGTATGCTACGGCCAGGTACACGGCACCGACCATGGCGCCGACATAGAAGTTGCTTTCCAGCATGGGCACATATACCCAGGTAAAGAATGGTGCCAACAAGACCTGGCAGGCAACCATCGCAATGAGCAGGTGTTTTTTCAGCCCCAGTTTATCCTGCAATGAACCATAGACAAACATCAGTACCAATGCTACAGCCGAACCGAACGTGTAAATCGTACCGACCTGAGCTCCTGTAAAGCCTTGTTTTGTCGTCAGCCAAATCTGGAAGAAGGACCACCAAATCCCCCAGCCGGCAAAGAATAAGAGAATTTCCAGTGAACCCGTCCGATAAAACGGATTCCGTAAAGCTTTCGTAAAAATGTTTTGCATGATTATCGTCCCCTTCAGGTTTCTCTGAATCAATACTGATTGCTTTCGCTCTCCAACCGCCAAGCCTTAACCTGATTAGCTGCCTTGGCCAGCAGGCGGCAGTTTACATCATTTTCCCAGTAGATGCGCTCGGTAAACGTCAGTTCTCCATCAGCAACAAATATTTCTGCCGAACTTCTGTCGATGAAGATTTGCAGTTTCAACGGTTCGTCCGTGCGTAATACCGCAGCTCGTTCGCCATCTTGCGTGTTGCGGTTGATTACGAAACGTCCGCCGGCCTCCAAACTGAGCTGCAGGCTCTTATCGCCATCGGTCAACAGGAGCAGTACACCTTCTGCCTTTTCCGCGAACGTCAGTTCCAGCTCTGCCAAACGGCCCAGTTTGTAATCACGTTCAACTTCCAGCGCGCCATCAAGCAGCACTTCCTGGCGCAGACCCGTAAGTTCCCGGATTGGTTTCTGCAGAACCCGGCCATCTTTTACCGACAGTTCACGCGGCAGCGTCAAGGCTCCGGCCCAGCCATCTTCAATTTCCGGCATAGGCGAATCCCAAGCGTTCATCCATGCAATCATAACGCGCCGCCCGTCCGGCGTCAACATCGTTTGTGTTGCATAGAAGTCATGACCATTATCGATTTCCACAAAGCCATCGTGCTGCAGCTTCTTATCCACAACATTGCCCAACAGATAGCCCGTCTGATTCAGATTGCGGAAGCGGTCGCCGTCGGCTTCCAGCCCTTGCGGAGACATCAGCAGGATGTCCTTGCCATCTAAATGGAAGAAATCAGGGCATTCCCACATATAGCCTTCCGTTTCCTTGCTCTTAGCCTTGCTCAATTCCGTTGTGAGTTCCCAGTGCAGTAAATCCTTGGAGCTGTAAATCAGTGCCCGGCCAAGACCATCCAGATCCTGACTTCCTAACACCATGTAGAAGGTGTCACCTTCCTGCCAGACCTTCGGGTCACGGAAGTGTTTGGTATTGCCTGCCGGCGTTTTCAATACTGGATTAGCACCGTATTTCGTGAAATTTATGCCATCCTCACTCCAGGCAACTCTCTGGTCCTGATAGAAGTCTTCTGGGTCAACAGCATTCGGTGTATGATGACCTGTATAGATAAGCCATAACTTATCGTCATAAACCACAGCACTGCCGGAGAAGCAGCCATTTTCATTTGCATCCGGTTCCAGTGCTACCGGCAATGTCTCCCAGTGGATTAAGTCACGGCTGCGGGCATGTCCCCAGTGCATCGGCCCCCATTGGGCTTCATACGGATAATACTGATAAAATATATGATACCAACCTTTGAAAAAAGAAAAACCATTCGGGTCATTCATCCATCCACCCGGAGTCATTAAATGATAACCCAGTCGGTATCTCTGATTTGTAATTGGTATTGGCTTTTTCATAAACATGCGCTCCCTTGTTTC
>CACZIV010000044.1 GCA_902781305.1 Pseudoselenomonas ruminantium | reverse complement strand
ATTTTTATCTGCTGCAGATATTCCTGCTAAACTATTTTCCTGCTAAACCTTCGACATGATTTATGTAATAACTTGCAAAAATAATTAAGGTTATGTATAATAAGCAGGTGTTATTTTTAGGAGGTTTTTTATAAATGGCAAGAAAAGCAAATTATGACGAAAAAATTAGTGCTTTAGCGGAAAAAATCGCTAAAAAACAGGATGAAATAAAAACCCTGAAAGCAAAACTCAATGAGTTGAAGGATAAAAAGGCAAAAGACGATTATCAGGAATTGACCAACTATATGCTGGCCAACAATCTGACCGCTGAAGAAGTTCTCGCCTGCATCAAAGAATAACGTAAAAAAGCTGCCAATCAGGCAGCTTTTTTACGTTATTCCTGCCTGTATCCTAAATAAGCAAGGACATTTTGCAATGGCTGCTTATCACGGATGTCCAACCAATCGTCAGGACGGCTGTTGTCATCAATGAGAATCAACAGATAGTCCAATATCATCCGGCGTGCTGCCCACCAGCCCACTTCATTGGCTGTGAATTTCTGCCCCGTCAGACGCACTGTCCCTTCCACATAACTGTTGGCAATAATTAAATCTCCCAGTACCGGCACCACAGCGTCCAGTGCTGACTGAATCTGCAGCGAAAAATCGCCTTGTTTAGTTCCCCATAAAGGGCTATGCTCAACTATTTTATAAGCCATCTGCAAAGCATGATTCTGGGCAATATATTCCATCGCCGTCAATTCTTCCTTGTCCAGAGCTTCCAACATAGCCGTATATCGCGTGCAGGGTTCTGCTTTTGCCTTGGCTGCTTTCGCCAGCCTTGCCTCCCGCACCTTAGCAAAATCAATAATGTCCATCTATACTCCCACTTCCTAAGCTCCTTTTATTATACCATAGAACTGCGTAGCCTATGCCAAAATACTATCTGCCTATTGCTTGCTGCATGGCAAAGCTGTGGCAGCACACTCTTTGGCCATACAGATGAATTTGTAGATAGCAGAGTTTTTGTCGATGTTGGCCTGCTGGCGATAGTAGATACCCATGGGAGCATGGGGAGATTCTGTCCAGGGAAGAAAGGCAAGCTCCTTGTGCGGCAGAGTAAGGTGCTGGGGGATAAGGGCAAAGCCTGCCCCCGCCAGTGCCAGATTGTAAGCTTCACTGGTGGTAGCACAGAGAATGTTGTCCAGCTCATCATTGACGGGGACTATGTGATGTCCACGGGAAAATACATGCTTTAGAAGATAGGGCGGAATGGCAATTACCTGACGATGAGGCCAAATATCTTCAGATGAGACGCTTTTACGGCGTCTCTTTTTGCATGCCAGGGCCAAAGGATGATTTTTCCGCATGACACAGATAAAGGCATCATCATGGAGTTTTTGGAAGGCAATATCCTCGGCCGTAAATTTGGCATCCTTGATGCCCACCACTAAATCCAGCTGGCTGGTGGCGAGCCGGTGCAGATTGGCATCCGTCTGGTCGAGGGTCAGCTCCGGCACAATGTTTTCATTATCTGCCAGTACTCCGGAAAGAATCTTGCTGATAAACCAGTTGGCATGGGAGTCGGCGTAACCAATGCGGAGCACCGTGCGCTTATGCTTATGGAATGTGGAAATCCATTCCAGTGAATGGTAGTAGAGTCCGAGCATCTGCTGGGCATCGGGCAGAAACTGAAATCCCACCTGCGTCAGGGATACAGAACGGGTGGTACGGTTAAAAAGCTGAGCCCCCAGTTCTGTTTCCAGACCTTGAATCTGCCGGGATACGGCAGGCTGGGACAGGGAAAGCTGTTCAGCAGTTTTGGCGTAGTTCAACGTCTTTGCCAGGGTAGTAAAACATTCCAGTTGCTGGGTATTCATCCAATCACCTCATCACGAATTTATTTATGAACAGTTCCTAAGATTATGATAACACATATTGATACGCTTTGTGCATAAATAATGCGATAATAGCATTTCACAAGGTGATTTATACCTGTTAAGATATGCCTGTAAGCAGAAATACCCAGTCTATTTTGGAAAGGAAGATGTATTATGGCACTTACGAATTTGGCAGCATGGAATCAGAAAGCAGCAGGAGTTTTGACAAACTCCGCCTGTGGTTCGGCTTGCGGCTCCGGTGACAAAGTGGTTTCCGCAGCTTGCGGCTCGGCTTGTGGTTCCGGTGACAAGATGGTGCCCACTGCCTGCGGTTCCGCATGCGGTGCTGACGACAAGTAAGATTTTTGTGTGAGGTATGGAGGACGGCCAAATGAAACCGTATTTTTCCTTTCAGTGGCACATTACAGATACATGTGACCAGAGGTGCAAACATTGCTATATCTTTGCGGAAAATAACGGCAAATGTATCGACAGTATGACACGGACTCAGATGGAGGCTGTGCTGGAAAACTGCCGGGACTTTTGCGAGACCTTTGGCCGTCAGCCTTACTTCTATCTGACAGGTGGCGACCCAATCCTGCATCCCGAGTTTTGGACATTGCTGGACATGTTCAAGGCGGAAGCGATTCCCTTTACAATTATGGGCAATCCCTTCCATCTGACCGATGAAGTCTGCCAGCGGCTGCATGAATGTGGCTGTTTGCGTTATCAGCTGTCGATTGACGGGATAGAGGAAACCCATGATTGGTTCCGTAAGCCTGGTTCTTACAAAATTACCTTAGAAAAGGTGGCTATGCTGAATAAAGCGGGTATCCGCTCCATCATTATGACCACGGTTTCCGGTAAAAATATAGATGAAGTTCCGGCCATCATTGATGCTGTGGTGGCAGCAGGAGCCAAAGTTTATGCCTTTGCCCGCTACTGTCCCAACAGTGAGGAAAAGGAGAACAGCATCAGCCCGAAGCGTTACCAGAAATTATTGGAAGATTGCGATAAAATTTTCCAGAACTATGAGGCGGCTGGCTGTGATACCTATTTCAATCGCAAAGACCATCTGTGGACCCTTTACGATTATGAACTGGGCAGGTTTCAGATTCCAGAGGATGCTGAGCCGGAGATGATTTATGGCGGCTGCAACTGCGGCAATGGCCATCTTACCATTCTCCCCACGGGAGATGTCTATGCCTGCCGCCGGGTGCAGAATAGCCGGGTGGGCAATATTTTTGAAAAGAGATTGGCAGACCTTTGGACAAACGAGTTTGAGGCGTATCGGGACTATGACAAGTTCCGGAAATGCAGCAATTGTGAACTGAAGGCCTGGTGCCGTGGCTGCCCGACTGTAGCCAGCAGCACCAGCGGCGGTGACTTCTACGCTGCCGACCCTCAGTGCTGGAAAGAAATTGACTAAAGAGGTAAGAGCATGGATTTACTGGATATGATGAAGGGACGGCGTTCCATACGCAAATATCAGCCTACCCAGGTACCTCGGGAGATGGTGGATAAGATTGTGGCGGCGGGTCTTTACGCTCCCAATGCCGGCGGTGGCCAACGCAGCATGATTGTCACGCTGCATAACGCTGAACTGACGGCTAAACTTGGCCGGTTAAATTTCCAAGCCTTTGACCGTAGCCAACTTATCGGCGGTCATGTGTCGAAGGAGCAGCCTTCTGTTATTGATGACCCCACCATTCAGAATGGCTTTTACGGTGCCCCCACCGTTTGCATCGTCTTTGTCCAAAAGGATTTTCTGTTTAATGTGGCCGATGCGTTTTGCATGGTGGAAAACATGGTGCTGGAAGCCTATTCCTTGGGCGTGGATTCCTGCATTGTGTCCCGAGCAGAGGATACGTTCAAGCTCCACGAAGGCAAAGAGCTTTTGGCAACCTGGGGGGTGCCGGAAAACATGGAGGCTAAGGCTTTTGTAACCCTGGGATTTCATGAGGGGGAGTACCCCAAAGAGAAACCGATGAAGCCGGGCCGCAGTATTGTAATTGAGTAATTTTGGAGGATTTTAGGATGAGTTTGATTACAGGTCTTCATCATGCTGCCCTGCGTTGCTGTGGCAAGGCAGAAATGGACAGCGTGATTGCGTTTTACTGTGAGGTTTTGGGCATGAAGCATTTGCGTACCTGGGGAGAAGGCGACCAGGCAGGCAGCATGTTGGACACGGGCCATGGCATCATTGAGCTGTTTGCTGATGCAGAACCGGGTCGCCGTCCGGGCCAGGTTGACCATATCGCCCTGGCCACGGACAAAGTGGATGAGTGCGTGGCTGCCTGTACCAAAGAAGGCCTGCCCGTCACCATGATGCCCACGGATATTGTAGTGCCCAGCGAAAATCCCTACGCCTTGCGGATTGCCTTTGTTCAAGGCAAAGCCGGGGAAATCATTGAGTTCTTTCACGAAAGATAAGTTTTTGAGGAGATGTTTTGTAAGTATGCATTTTTCCAGTGGAATAAATCGTCCCCCTTATGAAGCCGCTGATGGCTTTTTGCAGATTACTTCTGGCTGCAGTCATGGCAGCTGTGAGTTCTGTACGTTCTATAAGGACAGTCCCTTTGCGATTTCCCCCATGGAGGAAATTGAGGAAGACATTAAGGAACTTGCCCAGTCAGGCTGGGCGTTTGACCGCATCTATCTGCAAGGGGCTGACCCTTTTATCCGCAAGACTGAAGACTTGCTCCATATTGCAGATTTGATTAACCGCTATCTGCCTCAGGTAAAAACCATTGGCGGCTATGCCCGGGTGGACAATCTGCGGAACAAGACTGTGGAGCAGATTAAGGAACTGGCTGACCGTGGCTATGGCTATTTCTACTTCGGTGTGGAAAGTGGTGATGACAAGCTGCTGGACCGCATGAATAAGGGCTATCATGCTGACCTGGTGCTGCAAGAGTGCAGGAAGATGGATGCGGCAGGCATGCCCTGGATTGGCAATTTCCTGGGTGGCCTTGGCGGCCATAACTGGGGCCTTTCCCATGCAAGGGAAACCGCCAAGGTCTACAATCAGCTGAAACCGGCCATGATTTACGCCTCGGAGCTGACCTTGTTCCCGGATACGCCCCTGTCCCGGGATGTTGCAGTCGGCAAATATGAGGAAGCTACGGAAACGGAACGCGTTGAAGAAATGCAGGAATTTATCCGCTGCCTGAATATCCCCACCATCTTCCGGGCCGAGCATGTAACCATGCCCATCCGTCTCAATGGCAGGATACCAGAAGATAAGGAGGTCATGATTGGCCAGTTGCAACGTCTGCTGGATGATAACGGCGAGGAAGTGTTGCAACGTTATCGCAGCCGGGTCAACAGCCTGTAAGAAGGTGTGGCAATGATTGTATATTTCAGTGCCACCGGCACCAATAAGTATGTGGCCCAGGAACTGACCAAAACCACAGGGGAAGAAATGATTCCCCTCAAAGAATTGGTGCGGCAGGGAAAATATCGTCTGACCGTGCCGGATGGAGAAAATTTCGGCGTGGTCATGCCCACCTACTGGGAGGGCTTGCCCTCTATCCTGTTGGACTATCTGGAGCAGGCGGAAATTGAGCTTTTAGGCAGCAATCACTATTGCTATTTTGTGGCTACCTATGGCTGCGATTATGGTAATATCCTGTCCACGGCCCAAAAGGAATTTGGCAGGATTGGCATCCACTTTGACAGTTTGTATGCGGCACGCTTTGTAGACAACTGGAGTCCCATGTTCTACCTGAAGGATAAGGAGCGGAACCGCCAGGCTGAAGAAAACGGCGAGGCGGAAACGAAGCGGATTGTTCAGCAGGTGATGAACAAGGAGGTTGGTCATACCCTGCCCAATCAGATGTCTGCTCTTGGAGCTGCTGCGGCCAAAACGCATTTCACAACCGCTGCTTCTCCTGTTATGATACATTCAAAGGAAAAAGCAGCGGTTATTTTAGGAGGATGTCATGGAATACAAAAAAATGAGTGGTCGGATATATATCCGCATGAATAAGGGCGACGAGGTCATAGCAGGTTTGCAGCAGGTTTGTCAGGAGCTGAAGATAAAATCGGCCACCTTTCAGGGCATTGGGGCCTGTGACCAGGTAATCGTGGGAACATATATCCCCGCCAAGCAGGAATTCTTGCAGCATGAACGAAATGGTATGCTGGAGATGGTTTCCCTGCAGGGCAATATCGTAACTAATGACAAAGAAGAACTTGTAGAGCATGCCCACGGCATGTTTTCGTATCTTAGGCAGGAGAGTGGCGAAATGACCTATTTAGGCGGCCATCTGCTCAGTGCATGGGTCAGCTACACCGCAGAGATTGTTCTGGATATAGTGGAAGATGGGTATATCGGACAGCAGTTTGACCCGGTTACAGGGATAAATGTGTGGAAATTGGAGGGAAAATCATGAACTGGAAAAAAATCACCACGGGATTTGCCGCCATGATGCTGGGGACGGCCCTGACCTTTGGTACGGCAGTTGAAGCAGTGTCAGCTCCTGCAATGCGTTATTTTATGCAGCAGCCTGGCGTACAGGGCAGTACCACTCCCTATGGCAATAATAAAAAAGCCGGCCATTATGTGCAGGCCGGTGATGCAAAGATTTACTATGAAGTTTATGGGAAAGGCAAGCCTCTCTTTGTATTCCATGGTGGTGGCGTAGGCACTCCCTATGAGATGGGCCAGCTGATTGACAAACTGCAGCAGGATTATCAGGTCATTGCTGTTTCTACTCGTGGCCATGGACGTTCGGAAATCGGCCATTCCCCACTTACCTATGAGCAAAAAGCCGAGGATATGCTGGCGGTCATGAAGAAAATCACCAATGAGCCTGCGGTTCTCCTGGGTTTCAGCGATGGAGCCTATACAGCTTATAAGGTGGCTTCCATGTATCCGGAACGGGTGGATAGAGTCGTGGCCATTGGAGCAGGAACACTGAAACCGGGCTTTTTCAGCGGAGAAATGAAGGTAGCAGATTTGGCAAAGATTGATGCAGCCTTCATCGAACAGCAGAAGAAAATCATGCCGGAGCCGGAACGCTATCAGGAATTCTGCGACTACTACATGGCCTTCTGGAGCAAGATGGAAGTAGGCGAAGATTTCCTCAAAACCATCCACTGCCCTGTATTGCTTATAGCCGGAGATGAGGATGACCACGCTCCCATGGTGACCATGGTGGAGGCCGAGCAGTATATTCCCAACGCCAGCCTCTGCATTGTCCCCAAGGCATGGCATTCGGCCTTCAATGACAATTTCCCCGTAACCTGGGCTGCCATGCAGGGCTTTTTGCAGGCTGACCGGTCTAAATTGACCGGCAGCAAGAAAGTAGCTTATAATAACAGACGTTAATATGAAGGAGTGCTTTCAATGTCTAATGAACACAAACTTATCGCTAAATTTGAAACGATGATTAACACCGCCGATGAATCTTTAGCCGCAGAACTTATTGCTAAAGATGCTGTCTTTTATGCACCAACACAGCCGGAACCACTCAAAGGACCAAAAGGTTATCTTTTCATCGTCCAGATGATGCGTTCAGCCTTTTCCGACATCCAATGGCATCTCGCTGACTGTGTAATCGAGCCAGACAAGATTGCTGTTTGCTGGAATTGTACCGGGACCCATGATGGAGAATTTATGGGGCATCCTGCTACAGGAAAAACCTTTAAGGTACGCTGCATGAATTTCTACGAATTAAAGGATGGAAAATTTATCTCCGATATAGGCAATCCCGACATTCTTGGAATCCTTATCCAGACAGGCATACTCCAATAAGCCCCGCTGAGCGAGTAGTTACACTTCCCCTTCATCCATAATTCCAAGCTTCCTTTTCCAGTAACGGGAATAGATGGCGCCCAAGGGATTATGTGCCAGCAGTCTGTCCTTGACCACCAGAGTGGTAACGGGACCGGGACAGCTGGCGTTGAAGATGGTATCGTGGCCTACACAGAGGCCACAGGAGATGAAAAGCTCCGTGCCTTTTTCTGCCAGAATCTTGGCTTGGAATTTTGGATTGCACATGGCCTCATGCGTAAGCTCCGGCTTGACCTGTTTCAGGTCAAGCTCTTTTTTATTGAAGCTGCAATTCTTGCAACAGACACTGTAGAATTCAAAGCCCTGTTGCTCATAGTAGCGGGCAATATAACGTGCTTCGGCATTGAGGCCAATGCAGAAGGCCATGCCCAGCTTCTTGTAGCCCATGGCCTTGGCAAATTCCGCCGTTTCCTGCAGGCGGGTGATATTGCTGTAAAAGGTTCCCTCCACATAAGCGGCAGCTTTCATAATCCGGCGTTCTTCCTCATTATAAGACTCCAGAATAGTTTCCCGGTCTATGCCGGTGCAGTTTACTCCCTTGGTATAGCAGGCATGAGTCTTGCAATTTGCACAATCAGCTTTCATCATGAATCTCTCCTAAATCAGTACTTGCAAAAAGGTGCCAGGCAATTTGCCGAGCACCTTAAGTCTTTTATAGAAAATAATTAGTGACAACCATGACCACCGCAGCTATGACCTTCGCCATGGCCGTGGCCATGATGGTCGCAGTGAACAGCAGGGTCGTAAGCCAATTTTCCTGCCAGAAAATCATTTACTGCTGCATCTGCATCACCCTGAACACCGCCGTACAGGGTAACACCTGCCTGAGCCAGGGCATTCTGAGCACCACCGCCAATGCCACCACAAATCAGGGTATTGATGTCTTCCTCCTGCAGGAGGGTGGCCAAAGCACCGTGACCAACACCGTTGCTGGAGAGAATGTGGGATTCCTTAATCGTGTTGTCTTCAATAGTATAAACTTTGAAGGTTTCCGTATGGCCGAAATGCTGGAAAATCTGGCCGTTGTCATAGGTAACTGCAAGTTTCATCGGGCTGTTACTTCCTTTCTGCATCGATAATCGAACGGGATGAGGGCTGTGATGACAAGCAGGACAGAGTTCAAAATTCCCGCCGCTGATGACCAAAGGCCGGCCTTCTACCAGACAGCCGGCCATGCGTTTGCGGGCTGCCAGATACAGAGCCTGCACCGTGGTACGGGCCACCCCCATCTGCTGGGCACATTCTTCCTGGGTCATACCTACATAATCCAAGAGACGGATGCACTCATATTCCTCCAGAGAAATATTGACCTCTGGAGCATCTTCGACACCCTGCGGCATAAAACGCGTGCAGGGAGGAAGGGCACTTACCCGGCGTTTTTTCATTGGCCTGCTCATCATCAACCTCCATTTTTGACATATGCCTTAATCATATTTTATCATGTTTTTGACATATGTCAACTTAATCATCAATTTTCAGCAGCTTTTCGGCAGCATCTTGCAAATAGATATTTTCCGTGGCTTCAATCTGCCCGGCATCACAGTCAGCGGCAAGTTTGGGCTGCATGGGGATGCGGCCAAGGATGTCAAGGCCGTACTGCTGGGCAATCTCTTCCAAATGGCTGTGGCCGAAGATTTCGTGCTTGCCGCCGCAATCGGGGCATTCAAAGTAACTCATGTTCTCCACGATACCAAGGATGGGAACATGCATGGCAGCGGCCATTTTCACCGCCTTTTCCACAATCATGGAAACCAGTTCCTGGGGGCTGGTCACGATGATGATGCCGTCCAATTGGATGGACTGCATCACCGTCAAAGGAACATCACCGGTTCCCGGCGGCATATCGATGAACATATAGTCAATGTCGTTCCAGATGAAGTCATGCCAGAACTGCTTGACCACGCCGCTGATGATGGGACCACGCCAAACAACCGGGTCGGTATTGTTATCCAGCAGCAGATTCATGCTGACAATGTCGATGCCGCCAGCCGTGGATACGGGATAAGCACCATTCTGATTGCCCCGGATTTCTTCGTCTACCCCAAACATCTTGGGAATAGAAGGACCGGTGATGTCGGCATCCATAATACCTACATGGCAACCCTTACGAGCCATGGCTACGGACATGAGCCCCGTTACTAAAGACTTGCCTACACCACCCTTGCCGCTGACTACAGCAACTACATGACGGATGTTACTGAGTTCATGGGGCTTTTCGTGTAAATCTTGTTTGCGGGTGTCATCACCGCAGGTGGTTCCGCAGGAACTACAATCGTGATTACATTCTTCTGCCATTGTTCCAGCCTCCTAAACGATAAAACAGATTTATAGTTCCTATTATAGTTCTTTTTAGACATATGTCAATAACTATGACAAACCAGGCAGATGAATTTGTATTTTCACTATGACAAGAAATTTTTTGACCAACAAATACGTTCACGCAGAAGTCGATTCGTATAGCTGGCTCTTTCTTATATTAGCTTCCGCACTTACCGCAGTGGCTACATCCATTGCATATCAAGCGACTGCCACAGGCATGGCAATGTGGTCCGTCATATACAGCTCTATAGCAATCAGCTGACCTTACAGGAATCCCAATGGCATATCGCAGGTAAAACTGCATCGGCTGGCCCTTAAAATTCAAACCTGCCCGGAAGGCCTGTTCCGCCTGCTTCTGCTTGCTGCTCAAGCGATAGTGCTTGCCATCTTTAACGAAATGCGAACCGATTTCGATGAAGGAAAAGGATACATTGGCTTCCTGGCACTCTTTGTGCAAAGCCAACACCCAATCAAAGTTGCAGGGTCGTGCTCCTTCGTAGTTCTCACCACCGCAGATAACCTGCTCGATGAAGCCCTCCTCCAGATAGGGCTTCAGGCTTACGTCACCAATCAGGGGAGCACACATAACGCCTTTGTGCCTGAACGGTAAATCCCTAAGCAGTGGCAGTCGTCTGTCTGCCATTTTCTGATTCTCGCAGGTAACATTGAACCAGATATTCTCCCAGCCGCTGCCAAAATCCTGAGGCAGACAGGCAGCCACCCGTTCCGGCCGCTTGGTGAGCAGGTAGAAAATGACATCCGACCTCTGCCGCATGATTTCCCATGCCTCATCCCGCCATTTATCCGCCTCTTCCAGAAAAAAATCCGAAGTCATGCACACTCGGATAAGCTCGCCACTTTTTACCTTATAACCGCCATAGCGGTCTTTCTGCAGGGGATAGTTAAAATTCTCTGTCCGGTAAATGTCCGCACCATCTTTTCCCCTTTGCTTATCCAGCGTATACATATAACAATTGGCACAGCCGGGACTGATTTTCCTGCAGCCATGCCATGGATTCCAGATATCATGCATTTTCTCACTCAGCCGCTTCTTTCGTCGCGATTGACTCCAGTAAATCAGCAAGGGTGACTTTCTTGAAATCGGCCAGCATATGCTGCCTTACCTCTTCCAGTCTGTCACCAAGCACCCCATGGATATTTCTGCCCACCGGGCATTTGGGATTGGGGTTCTCCTGAAAATGGAATAAGTCTTCATCCTCTTCCACAGCCCGGAAGACATCCCACAAAGTGATGTCTTCCGGGCTTTTGGTTAGTTTTGCTCCACCGACCCCTGCTGCCACTTCCACCAGACCGGCGGCTTTGAGCTGACCCAGTGTTTTTCGAATAATGACCGGATTCACATTGACACTGCTGGCCAAAAAGGTGGAAGTGGTCTTGTACTCATCCTTGAACCGCTCGATACAAAGCAGGATGTGCGTTGCTACCGGCAGACGAAAAGAAAATTGCATAAAAACCTCCTAACCTCTCGTTGTACTCATTAACATTACATCAATCAATACATAATAGTTGTAACATATTATATTACATCAATTACAACAGGTCAACGAAAATCAAGAAAATGAGCTTATGTCCACTGTTATCGAAAACTAAGAACCACCATAAATACTGCCGCCGCAGAAGAGTATCTCTTCTGCGGCGGCAGTTTCTCTATATTCATCCGCCTGCCGACTCGTGAATCACGGCTGCCTTTGCATCGGCAGGCTTATTTATCGATCCACTTGTCATCCTTGCGGTAACCCAAAAGCTGACTGTATTCTAACTCCATATTTACCAGAAGCTATCTTTATCTTCCTGTTTCTCGACCCATTTGTGAGCTACGTCTTTATTTACCCACCATTCATCAAAATAGATTTCGACGTCTCTTTCGTTGCTCTCATCGGAACATCTATGCGAGCCCAATACAAAATTCCCCTCAAGGACATCACCTGGTTCGAGACGGTTCGGTTTTGCAGAATATTTGCGTACCCAGCCACAGCTATAGCCATGAAAAGCGGATACAACCACGCTTTTATTTACGGCGTTGTAATAAACCACCGTTCCCTTTTCTGCAAATACGCTGCTCGATAGCATCAACGTCAGCAAAAACAACAAGGGGAATACTTTTTTCAACGACATGTTCCTCACTCCTTACCAATGATTCATCTTTATACCAACCGGATTGTTCTGGCCGTAATGTATTTTGTTCTTTATATCCCCAAAGTAGAGAAAGTGTTTAGGGAGATTTAAAAAAATTGTATTACTGGACCTTATCAATCTATTCGTATTTGACAATTGCCGGCTATGGGAATAAAATACGAAGTATCGAATATTTTTCGACTAGTTATTGTTTTTTATTGTTAAGGAGTTTGCTGTTTGAAAAACAACACCTTGGAGATTGCAGGCTAACCGGGAGGTTGGCTTAGCAGCAATTTCACACCAACCTCCCCGTATTGCGGTCAACAATCATCAGGAGGAAAAACAATGAATAAAAATGACTATCGCATTCGTTTGGAAAAAATCGAGGAACGTCGTGAAGTAGAAAACATGGTGCGGGAATCCTTTTGGAATGTCTACCGTCCCGGCTGTTTGGAGCACTATGTTCTACATTGTTTGCGAAATGACCCGGAATTTGTGCCAGAGTTGGATTTTGTCATGGAAAAGGATGGCCGATTGATAGGTCAGAACATCTTCATGCATGCCGTTATCAAGGCTGATGATGGCAGGGAAATCCCGATTATGACGATGGGGCCTATCTGTATATGTCCGGAACTGAAAAGGCAGGGCTATGGCAAGATTTTGCTGGACTTCAGCTTGCAGAAAGCGGCTAAATTTGGCTGTGGAGCCTTGTGTTTTGAAGGAAACATCGGTTTCTATGGCAAAAGCGGCTTTGACTATGCCGATAAATTTGGCATTCGCTACCATGGTCTGCCGGAAGGGGAGGATGCATCCTTTTTCTTGTGCAAGGAACTTGTCCCGGGTTATCTGTCAGGCATTACCGGTGAATATACCACACCTCAAGGGTATTTTGTAGATGAGGCAAAGGCTGAGGCTTTTGACAAGGATTTTCCTTTCAAAGAAAAATTGGTACTGCCAGGTCAAATTTTCTAAACGCATGTTAGTAAAATAGTAGAACAAAACCAGCCGCTGTTCAGGGATTAACCTGACAGCGGCCGGTTTTGCTTGGCATAATCATTTAGGCATTTGGGGCAAATTTAAGAAGTCGGAAAACCTGCTCTACGGTATCCGTCATGTTTTGCTGAGCGTTTTGGGGCTCAAGAGCCTGTGAAAGTGTGGTAACTTGTCGCAGAATGGGGAAGTAGGCATCTATGCCATGTTCATTGCACAGTCTTGCTTCAGGGGTGACACAGCCGGAAAAAGCAATGACCGGTTTTGCATGTTTTTTGGCGAGCTGGGCGACACCTATAGGGGCTTTGCCCATTATGCTCTGTCCGTCAAGCTGGCCCTCGCCGGTGATAACCATATCGGCAGCGGAAATCTGTTCTTCCAGTTTGGTTTCCTCCATGACGATGTTGATGCCGGATTCCAATGCAGCATTGGTAAAGGTCAGGAAGGCAAATCCCAGTCCGCCAGCAGCCCCGGCTCCAGGTGCTTGAGGATTAGCCTGCGGGTACTTTGCTTTTGCCAGTTCCGCATAGTGTTGCAGCCATTCATCCATGATGGGAATCATGTTGGGCGGTGTTCCTTTTTGTGGGCCGAATACAGCGCTGCATCCTTCCTGCCCCAAAAGGGGATTGGTCACATCGCAGGCGATACGGAACGTGCATTCCTTTAGTTCCGGCAGTACAATCGAATCGTCAATGACGGCTAACTTTTCCAGCCCAGTGGCATTATGGGAAACAGCTTCACCTACGCTATCCAGCATCTGCCAGCCTAAAGCTTGCAGCATACCCAGTCCACCGTCGTTGGTGGCACTGCCGCCAATACCGACGATGAAATGGCGGCAGCCTTTGTGGATGGCATCACGCAGGATTTCCCCTACGCCATAAGTCGTAGTATAAAGAGGATTACGCTTTTCAGGGGGAAGCAAGGTAAGACCTGCAACAGCAGCCATCTCGATGATGGCTGTTTTTTTGTCCCGTAAAATACCATACTTGGCGGTTACCTTTTGCCCGTTGATAGGGCCTGTTACTTCGAGGGATTGCAGCTCGCCACCCATGCCGAGCGTCAGGGCTTCAACGGTTCCTTCACCGCCATCGGCCAAGGGCAGTACGTTGATTTTGGCATCCGGATAGACGCGAAGAATGCCGGAACAAACGGCATTTCCCGCTTCCATGGAGCTTAGACTGCCTTTGAATGAATCCATTGCAATGACGATTTTCAAAACAAACACTCGCTTTCTGAAAAAAAATATTACCCGGTGAATTAACGCGGAGAGAATTTATGGGGATTATTCCAGAAAATTATTCTTCAGCAGAGCAATTTCTTGAGCGTATCCGGCAAGTTCATTGGGCGTTTCTAATATAAAGGGAAGATTTCGCAATTGTGGATGGTTTATGACGCTTACCAGTGCGTCAAGACCGATGCAGCCCTCCCCAATGCGTGCGTGCCGGTCTTTGTGCGAGCCACAGGGATTCAAGCTGTCATTCAGATGAATAGCCTTGAGACGTTCAAGTCCGATAATCCGGTCAAATTCGTTCAGCACGCCATCCAGGTCATGGACGATATCATAACCGCCATCCCAGATGTGGCAGGTATCCAGGCATATACCCAGTTTGTCTTGCAGTTCTACCCGGTCAATGATGGCCCGCAGTTCCTCGAAAGAACGGCCAATTTCGGTGCCTTTGCCAGCCATGGTTTCCAAGAGTACTGTGGTGGATTGAGCAGGCGTGAGGACGCGGTTTAGTTCTGCGGCAATTAAGGCAATGCCGTGTTCATTGCCTTGTCCTACATGACTGCCAGGATGAAAGTTGTAGTAGTTTCCGGGCGTGTTTTCCATACGCTGCAGGTCATCTGCCAGCATCTCATGGGCAAATGTGCGTAAATTGTCTTTTGCTGCACATAGGTTCATCGTATAAGGGGCATGGGCGACCAACTTGGTAAAATGATGCTCCTTGGCGAAAGCGATAAAGGCATCTATATCTGCATGGTTAATGTCCTTTGCTTTGCCGCCACGGGGATTGCGGGTGAAAAAGGCGAACGTGTCCGCATTTAGGCTGACGGCATCTTTTCCCATAGCAAGATAGCCTTTTGCTGATGATAAGTGACATCCGATATGAAGCATACTTATTGCCAGCCTTTCCAAATATCCGGCTCATAGCCTAATGTTGACGCTTTGCCATTTCGTACTACGGGGGTTTTTATGACCTGTTGGTTCTCAAGGATTGTTTCCAACTTGTCTGCCATATAATTGACACGAGCCAGTGCATCCTTGTCCTTGCACTCCGGATTTATCATACCGTCGATGCCGCCATGAACTTTGGCCACTGACTGGAACTCGCCCTTGCTCATTCCCTTGTCCAGGATATCAATGAACTGGAATTTTATACCGCGTTCTTTGAAGAAACGCTGTGCTTTTTTTGTGTCGTTACATTTCTTGGTGCCGAAAATTTGGATGTTCATGTTTTCCCTCTTTTACTGTTTTATTATAAATGACCTGCGTCGATTCTGGTCGCAGCAAAGATAAATCTTCTGTTTTTGCCAGTTGGCTGAGTATCGTTTCCACAAAGTCCTGCATATTGGGGCTCATGCCAATACCGGTCGCACACTTATTCTGCCACCATTCGTATTCAGCTTGAAAAGTGAACTTATCCCGGCCATACGCTTTGCCTGCTCCGAGGCAGTCACAAATCAGCTCCACGGCGTATTTGTATGGCATATCCTGCGGATAGGCACCGTGGTCGAAATTATCCCACCACGCCTCATAATGATGGAGATTTCGTCCATGATGGTGAATCCAGGCCATGGACAGACCATTGTTTTTCTGCTTGCAGATTTTGATGGGCGAAACCTTGCCATTGTAGTACTTTACGCTTTCGACAAACTCCATTGGTGAGAATTTTGACCAGTCATGCATAAATCCCTGCCACGGAATTCCTGCAATACAGCAAAAGCGAAAGACCCAGTATTTATGACGCAGAATCATCCATGTGTGGCCGCAGATACGTTCTACTAAATTCACAAGTATAGCCCCCAAGTTTTGATCATTATCCTGTCTCAAGTATAATGTGGTTTTCCGGCAGCGTCAAACGATGGGACTGTTGTAGTAAAATAGCTTGGTTCAACAGCCCTATTTTTGCATGGATTTCGATATTTTCGAAGATAACATGGTACAATATCGATATAAAGTGCTACGACCTATGCAAATTATGGAAACAAATTGTACTGTTCATATGCGAGGTGGAAAAATTATGAATAAGATAGAAAGGCTTCTTGTGTTTGGCGATATTCATGGAAACTGGGAGCGGTTCATGGATGTATACCAAAAGGTGAACGTGAACCCCGAAAATGATTTAGTGGTATTTCTGGGAGACTACTTGGACCGGGGAAAAAATCCTGTGCCCGTGATGGACTGGGTGCTGAAACATTTTGAAACAAAAAACATGATTTTTCTTCGTGGAAATCATGAGCAGATGTTTTATGAGTCGCTGCGTACCGAAGGACAGGACGCAGGTATGGTCGATTACCGGATAAGTTCCCCGAAGGCCTTGTGGTTTGCTGAGGGGAGTGGCGGTTTTGAGATATACAAAGCCATTGGAAAGTCCGGCAGAGGTAAAGAACTTATTACAGCATGGCTTCAACTGATAGAAAAAATGTCCTTGTATGCGGAAATCGAGGTCAACGGGCAAAAATATTGGTTTGTGCATGCAGACTGCAATCCGGAGCAACCTTTAGCGAAACAGGGTTCGAAAACACTCTTATGGGGAAGGGCTTTGGCTAAATATCCGGGGCTTCATCAAGAGACGCAAATTATTGTTTTGGGACATACGCCTGTACAGGCGTTGTATCTTGGTTCCAAACCGCAATGGTTGAATCAGGGGAAAGTCGTGCTCATGGATACGGGCAGTTTTTTGGAAAATGGCCATATATCTTGTGCGAATTTGCTGACACAGGAAGTTTGGCAGTCGGATTAAGGGAGGGATGTTGATGATTGTTTACATCGAAGAACTGGATGGCAGTATACCGATGCCGGCATTATGACTGTACGCCGGGGACACGGTCCATATACGAAAATGTACCCAACTACTTCGAGTTCTCCCCACCGGGGGCTTCGAATCTTCCTTCCTGCCTGATACTTATGCCAGCCGGTGAATGAGTACGGGACTGTTGCCTGTAATTGGAATAGAAAAAACCGCTGAATTGACGGGGCTACAAAGTGCCCGGTTAATTCAGCGGTTTTTCTATTTTCTTTTGACTCTATTGGGGTTCACAAAAGCAGGTATTCCGTTTTATCAGCGGACAAACACATTACGGCAAATAGCATCGCCAAGGGTTTCTGCCCAAATGTAGTTGTTGCTGAATTTACCGGCGCTGCGTGCATCTTCGTCTTCTTCAATGTATCTTTGCAGAAGCGGGCTGTGCTCTTGCCGTCCATCTGGTAAATGCCCAAACCATAGGAGAGAATCGTGCCGCCATAGTTGTTGCCGTTCTTGGTTTTGTCGTCATAAATCCATTCGCGGCCCAGCATGGTCTTAACCGAAGCCGGTGAGAGAACCTGCTTGCCCTTGTAGGTGCCATCGTTAAGCAGCATGGAAAGCGCATGAGAAAGTTCCTCACAGGAAATCCGCAGACCGCCTGCCGGGGAAAATACCGTAGCATTGGTGCCGGGAACATAATCCTTCAGGCTGTAGGTGTCCTGGAAGTTTTCAGCATAAGGATTCTGCAGGGCAACGGTATCTTTGGCCGGCTGTCCCTGTGGATAGCCATCCTGCGTAGCGCGCCATGGTCCTTTTTCATTCCAGACTCCAGATGCGTCTTTTTTCTGCTAGACTGCGCCGAGTTTCTTAAATTCCTTCTGGCTGAAATTACTGGGTAGATAATCCGCTTTTATATCCAGCTGTTTTAAGATATGGTTCTTTTGATACTGGTCAAATCGTTCGCCTGTAACTTTTTCGATGATGGTTCCTAAAAGGCCGTAATTCAGATTGCTGTAGGCAAAGTATTTGCCCGGTTCCTGGCCGGCGGGTGCAAAGTGGGCACCGTCTTCGTAGAACTTGCCGTCTTTGCGGAAGAATTCTTGCAGCCCCATCTGTGGTGGAATGCTGTAAATCTTGCCATCACGCAAAGAGGATTGGTGAGAAGCCAGCATTCTCACAGTAATGGGCGTATTCGGATAATTGGGGGTTCTGAGCGTGAAGCCCAAATATTTGCTCACATCGTCATCCAGGTTAAGTTTTCCTTGTTCGGCTAACTGCATAATCGTGAACACGGTAAACATCTTGGAAACGGAAGCTACGCGAAAACGACTTTCGCGGGTAAAGGGTTGATTTTTTTGTGGATTTTGGCTGTCGATAATAGATGAACCTTGAAAGCTGCTGTAAACTTCTTTGCCATCCTTAAAGGCGATTACTCCCAGCCCGGGAACTTTGGTTCCGGTATCCCCAACCATTTGGGCAAGCTCGTTGTCCAAATCGGCCTTGCTTTCCTTGCTCATAGCCAGACAGGTGTTCATGAGCAGGCAGAACATTGCCAGTACAATCGCGGTGATTCTTTTCTTCATCCAATTCAACTCCTTTTACGATTTTCATGCAAATGGCCTTGTACCTTGACAATACCATAAAGGCGTTATTCGTTCTGAACAGCGCCTTTTCCTGCTATTCCCTGCAAATGACCGTGCTTATTTCGCAGGGAATAGCAGGAAAATATTAACGGATTAGCGAATTTTTTGATAATCAATTATATGGATTTTTTTAGGGAGGTTTTGAAATGAAGAATAAAATTTTGACCGTGCTGGCAGGAATGATGACCATGACCGCAGCTGTCTGTTATGCTACAGTGCCAGTCGATAACATTGCCATTGCTGATGTTGCGCCTGGTTCCAGCGTTGAAGCTGCCAAGCAGAAGTTGGGCACACACAATCAAAGAGGTGACAAGTTATTCTTTACCAATGGCATTGTAGAAGAAATTGAAACGAAATTTGGTGGTGCTACTCCTGCTGGCATAAGTGTGGGCATGAAGGAATCCGTCATCACCCAGACCTATGGCAATCCCGATAAGTTGGAAAGGGATTCTGATGACACGGAATACACCTATTATAGTGCTGACTATACCAAGAAAATAGAATTCAAGGTCATCAAAGGCAAGATTGTCAAAATTAAATGCGAACTGCGTTGAAAAAAGGTAAAATCCTAAAATTGGTTGATTCGACGTTTCGACGTGTTTGGTAATGCAGTGGGGAGGAGATGCATATGAGTTTTGCGGGGATTTTACTTTTATTGGGATTTGTGCTGTTTGCCATATTTATGGTGAAGCGTCTTTTACCCACGTTATTGGCGCTGCCTCTGATGGCAGCATGGATTGCCTTTATTTGCGGCGTACCTTTTTTTGACTGGTTAGGCAATATCGTCGTGAAAGGTTCATTTCGCCTGAGTGCGCCTATCGTGCTGGTGGTCTTTGGCGCCATGTTTGCCAAGGTGATTCAGAAGACGAATATTTCCGATGCCATCATCAAAAAAGCTGCCGAGCTTTCCGGGGATAAGCCTATTGCTTTAGCGACTTTGATGACGGCGGCTACGGCGTTTGTCTTTTTAGGGATGAGCGGTTTGGGGGCAATCATCATGATTGGTTCCATTGCCATTCCCATTATGACCAGTGCGGGAGTGGAGCCGATAGATGCCGTTATCCTGATTCTTTTAGGCATGATAACCGGCAGTTCGCTGAACTTTGCCGGGGCGGCGGCAGGCATTGGGATTTTTGGCGCTGATGCGGTGTTGAAATACTTTATTCCTGCGGCGTTTATTTCTCTGACGGTGACCATAGCATATATTATCATCAATATTCCGCGGGGGATAATGCCGGTGGCTCATTTTGGGCCTTGTTGCGTGGCTTTATTGGAGGACTTCTTTCGGTACCGTTCAGCCTTGTGAAAACTTTGGGGAATTTACTGAATCAAAAACCGGGAACGCTGGTCAAGAAAAAACAGACGCTTCCCAATGCCGCTTTGGTTACGCCTATTCTGCCGCTGGCGGTAATTGCACTGATTAACTTTACGGTGGGGCTGGGCAATCCTACCGAGGGAAAGGTTGACCCAGTGGCGGCGGCGGTCTTGGGCTTTTTACTTGCCTCGGCTTATGCGGCGCTGCTTGTTCGTCCTTCACAGGCGATTAACCTGTTCACGGGGGCCTTGGTGGATGGCATCAAGGATGTGGCAGGGGTCTTGTTCCTGTTTATGGGGATTGGCATGTTGGTGACAGCGACCACCCAACAGGCCGCTGTAGAAATCTTAAATCCCTTGATGACGGCGATTATGCCATCTTCCTTCTATGGCGTATTGATTTTCTTTACGCTGCTCGCGCCGGCGGCTCTCTACCGCGGCCCCTTCAATATGTATGGCATGGGAACCGGCATTGCGACCATCCTGACGAATCTGAACTTCCTGCCGGCATCTGCTTTGTATGGCATGTTTTCGGGCGTAGGTTATTTGCAGGGAATTGCTGACCCCACCAATTCCCATAATACCTGGCTGGCCGGTTTTGCCGGTGTAGATGCCACCGCCGTGATGAAAAAGGTTCTGCCCTACGCCTGGGCAGCCTGTGTCATGATGATGATTTTTGTAGCAATCTTGCAGTGAGGTGGGATTATGAGACAAGTACGAATTGGCATTGACGTAGGCGGCACGTTCACCGATGCCGTGGCTATTGACAGTGCCACCTACGAAATCATTGCCCAGGAAAAAATCCCCACCACCCATGATGCCAAAGAGGGCGTAGCGGAGGGTATTGTTAAAGTCCTGCAAAATATGTTGCAAAAGAATGGCATTGCGCCCGAAGAAGTAGTCTTTATTGCCCATGGAACCACGCAGGCAACCAATGCCCTGTTGGAAGGCGATGTGGCCTGCACCGGGATTTTGGCCATGGGCAGTGGCTTGGAAGCCGGCCGGGCAAAGACCGTCAGCAATATCGGCAATATCCCACTGGCTTTGGGCAAGGAACTGAAAACCGTCTATTCCTTTGTGGAAACGGCAGATGCCAAGGCAGACGAACAGGAAATCGCAGGCAAGATAAACGAATTAAAAAATGCCGGGGCAAAGGTCATTGTGGCCACAGAGGCTTATAGTGTGGATGACCCTACTAACGAAAGTTTTGTGGTGAATATGGCGCGGAACATGGGGCTATATGCTACAGGCGGCCATGAGGTTTCCAAGCTATACGGGCTGAAAGTCCGGACCAGAACGGCTGTGGTAAACGGCAGTCTGATTCCACGCATGATGGAAACGGCGGATATGACGGAGGCCTGCGTCAAGCGTTCAGGAATTCCGGCCTCTCTGATGATTATGCGTTGTGACGGCGGCGTCATGACCGTTGATGAAGTGCGGCGGCGTCCGATATTAACCCTGCTTTCGGGGCTGGCTGCCGGCGTGGCAGGTGTCCTGATGTACGAAAAACTCTCGGACGGAATCTTTTTGGAGGCAGGAGGCACGTCCACGGATATTTCCGTCGTGAAGGACGGACGTGTCATGGTGCGCTATGGTGAAATCGGCGGCCATAAAACCTATCTTTCCTCACTCGATGTGCGGACGTTGGGCGTAGCCGGCGGCAGTATGATTCGCGTGGAGGACGGAAAGATAACGGATGTAGGCCCGCGCAGTGCGCATATTGCGGGCCTGCCCTATGAAATTTTCTCGCCGAAACTGGAATCGCCACGTTTGGACCTGGTGGCACCGTTAAAAGATGATGAGCGCTCCTTCGCCGTTGTCACTGGCGCAGACGGACGCAAGGTTTCCTTGACCCTTGCCGGAGCCGCTAACCTTTTGGGCAGTGTGCCTGAGGGAGATTATGCGTACAGCAGCGAAAAGGAAAATGTCCGTGCAGCCTGGCAGGCGCTGGGGGATGTCTTGGGCATTACCGCTGAGGAAGCGGCCAGAGCCGCTATGGATAAGGCAGCCGAAAAAATTAGGGCGATAGTAAAGCGGCTCATTGATGAATACCATCTTTCGCTGGAACTATTGTGCCTGGCTGGTGGCGGCGGCAGCGGCGGTGTCGTAGTACCCTATCTGGGCAAAAAAATGAATGTCCAGTGGAAGATAGTGAAAAACGCCCCCATCATTTCCACTATCGGCGTGGCTATGGCCATGGTGCGCGAAGTGGTGGAACGCACGGTTACGAATCCCACCGAGGGCGATATGAAGGCTATCCGTCACGAAGCCTTGGAGCAGGTCATGAAATCCGGGGCGGCAGAAGCCACGGTCGAAATCGCCATCGAATATGATAAGAAAACCAACATTTTAAGGGCCACGGCAACAGGTGCTACTGAGCTCAAAATGGGTGATGTAGCGGCAAAAGAGTTATCTGCCGCAGAAATCCGGCAGGTTGCACGGAATTCGCTCAGGCTGCCGGACAAGGACGTAACGGAAGTCGCTGCTGCCGGCAAATGGCACGTTTTTGACGGGCGTGTCTGCAAAAAATTCCTGGGGCTGTTCCCCAGTGAGAAGCACATGGTAAGAGTCATTGATAGAAATGGTGTAGTTACCTTGCAGCGGGAAGGCGTGGGGGTAATCGTCACCAATAAAGTCAATTTGATAACGGACTTGGGAACGCTGTTTGAGGAAACGGCCACTTATGGCACCGTGGGTGAAGAACTGCCCATGTTGTTTGCCTATTACGGTGAGAAACAGCTGGATTTATCGGGGCTGACTGCGCGGGAGCAAATGCTTTCGGTGCTCGAAGCCGAGCTGGATGTTCTTTCCGCAGAGGAACCGGTTATCCTGCTGGCAGCAAGATAACAACAGCGTGATGTCCAACCTGTTGGTGGTAGGGCGCTGCGCCAGCAGGCTCTCAATGAGTACCTTGTAAATAGAGGTGTTGCACCTAAAGAAGCTCTTGGCAAGCTCAAGGAAGTTTACGGCCGTAATGGCGTTGCTAATCTTCATTTATAGTCCCTTCTATATCAAACACGAGCAATTTATCTGCGAAAAATCATTTCGTTAAAAATTTGCAAATAATTTCGTTCTTCATGCGGCAGGTTACCTTCGGCAATATTTATCATATTTGCGGCAATCCGGCGCACCGGCTGCCCGTAAACTTCAGCTTCAAAGCCTTTTGCCATCAAATTATCCTCTGCCGCTAAAATATCGTCCTCCATAAGCTTGCTTTGCCGTATATTGTCCTCGGCAAAAACCACTCCCTCTTCGGAGTACAGCAACCCTTTCAGCAAGGCGCAATAAGCCAACATTAAATTCATAGGCACAGAATCCGCCATTCGCAATTCCAGATATGTTTTTAATCTTACCTCGGGAAAAGCCATGGACAAAATATGCTCTATCTCTTTTTCGTCCTGCATCTTATCCGCATACAATTCTGCCGTTGTTTTATCACCGGTAAACCGATAGCCTGCTTTCGTCGGCAAAAATATAGGCGGTATGGAACCGATAAAAACAGCATAATCCCCAAAGTTAAAGTCCGGCTTGAATATCCTCGGCACTATACCCACGCGAACTTTGTCAACCCGCCGCCATATATCCGTCCGTTTAAGAAAACCTGTAAGAAGCTTACCCTCAAAAGTTGGGGAATTATCTGTCAAAATTTTGAATATCGGCGAATAATAATAAGCCGCCTGTATTTTGCGTCGGAAATCATCTTCGGAAAAGTAATCGACGGACACTTGAAGAGAAGCCGTGCCCCGCATCATTTCCCTTCCCCCGTCTCCCGTTTTGGCAAAGTGCTCGTCCAGCAGCCGATAGCGCATCTTGGGAATCAATGGCAAATTGTCCACACAGCTCACCGGTTGACAACCGACTGTCATTAAATCATAGTTATGGGGAGAAAGCTCTTTTTGCAATATACGGCAAAAATCAGCGTAAATATCAGCAATACAAGCGATAGACTCCGTAGGCACAATACTTATTTCGATTTGCCCAGCCGGTTCAAGGGTGACAGTGAAATCTTCGGTTAAAAAACCTAATAATAAATCTTCCTCCATCAGCACCGTCGCATTCAGATAATGCGCCATAAGCAATCTCCCTGACACCATTCTTTCCGTCATAGGGAACAGCGGTCTTTGTATCATGGCTCACAATAAAATGCTCAATTTCAATTCCCAGCCTTGGTACAATGTTGCGCTTAATCCCTCGCTGAAAGTATGCCACAAATACATCTGCCCATGATTTCATTTTTTTAGTCGTATGTGTTCCTGAATCATAAACTATTGCTGCTTTCACTAAAAATTCTCCTTAATTTGCCTGCAAAAATCTCAGCACATTTTCCCTAAACTTCTTGTAATATGGTCTTTCCATGACCATAGCATGACCACCACCATCAATAATTACGAGCATATTGGTCTTTAGAACCGGCAATAATCAGCACAGGAACATTGATACTTTCCATAGGTATCAGCCTTACATTATCACTGACCAATAAATCCCGTCTTCCTCCGTTAGGGCTGCTGTCCCGGTCATAATGCCAAGCATTGGCAATGTAGGTATTGACCAGAAGCTCTTCTGCGATATCAAAATCGATGCTTCCATCAGCTTTTCTCTGAAAATCAGAGGCCGCACTTCCCCATGTATTGTGATGGAACGGCTCCTTAACTGCCTTTTCGCCCATGCCAACGAAAATAGGAGCATACAGCACAAGACGATGCACCAGTTCCGGGTGACGTGCAGCAAAGCGCCCGCTGGTCACAGTCCCCCAGCTCCAACCTAAAACATCCATGGAGGAAAGGTTATTTCGCGCCAAAATGCAGCGCACAGCCGCTTCTATGTCCTCTGCCGCATAATCCGAGTCCGGCATAAAACCATCCTTGACCGCCTCTGAATGGCCAAATCCTGCAATATCCAGCAGCCATACTTCATAACCATGCTTGGCAAAATATCTCGCCAAGCTGTAATCTTTATAATTGACATCGAACTCATGGGAGGAAAAAGTCACGCCATGTACGAACA
>CACZIV010000043.1 GCA_902781305.1 Pseudoselenomonas ruminantium | reverse complement strand
GCCATGCTGGCTGGCATTGGAGATGTTGGAGTGGATCTTTTGTTCATCCTCGGAAAGATTGTCAGGAGCAGTATGAAGAATGCGGTTTATGTTAGCAACGCATTCCTGGCGGATTGCAGTGTAATACTGGAGGTTGTTACGATAACTGCGCAGGCAGGCCAGGGAAAGAAACAGGGCAACTATACCGTTAAAAGGCAAAATCCAGGTGATATTAAATTCGATATAGACAAAAAGCGTTGTGGCGATGACAAAAAGAAAGGCCAGTCCGATGGTGCTGTCAAATAAGACTTTTCTGGCAAGGTAAAATATGGGCGTGTTGTTAATGAAAATCAAAATGGAACCTCCCGAAACCGATAGCTATGATAACATAGTCATAATGAATAACACTATATCATATAAATGTCAAAAAATCAAAGGTGGCAGAGCATAACATTGTTTCGAGCAATTATAGAAAAATAAGTAAAGCAGCGGTATAATTGTCAGTAATGAAGAACGATGATGCAAAGGAGAATGGCTGTGGTTGATTTGCATATGACCATGATACAATCGATGGGATCTGCAGTATGGAATATTGGGGTCCTGATGACATGGTTTTTATACGCGGTATTGAAGTCAGTTGTGTCACGGAAGTTAGGAATTGTCATCACGGCATATCAAGAGCATTCTTTTTGGCGATAAATTTGAAGGATGGCTGGCAAATCTTATGGATAGCAATATGCGTTGGCTGAGGGATATGTTGGGGCTGGGAAATAAGAGCCAACTCATCCTCGTTGGGATTGAAAACGGGGGCAAGGATTTTGGTATTGGATGAACGCATGGGAACGATGAATGAAATCCTCGAAAATTCGCAAAAGGCTGAAGGCAATATGGAGGCCTTGCAGTCAGAATCGCAGATGCAGGGGCTTATGGATAGTGAAATTACGCGGCGGGGACAGCTGCTGGCCAATCAGGCATTGGTTCAATCAGCAGGCGACCGATTAAGGCTGGATAAGGAGCGGCGGGGTATGCTGGCTGAAGACCGGATAATGACGCTAAAAATCATGGAGAGAGACAACATGACAGAGCAGGATAGAGCTGTGGGGGTGAAAGAAGGGGCTGAGTTCAAGGATTTCTAGTGAAAATATGAAAATAATTATCAATAATGCAGGATATGAGGTGGATTCGTAGAAGTAATACAGATAGTAGAGAAATGACAGGAGGTCTGTATAATGGATAAGGCAACGATTAAGGCAAAAGTAGAAGCTATGGTGGCGGCACCCAGCTGCTGCAATGAGCTTAAAGAGGCTGGCGAGCGCTATCTGAAAGCTATGGGAACGGCGGATGAGAAAAGTGAGGGAAAAAAGCTCATCGCTGAACTGAAATTGGACGTATGTACGATTGATGATGTAATTGGCTTATTCACCTCGGCAGAGGGCGAAGAAATGTTTGGCAAGGAAAAAGCAGCCAGCATGGCTGAACATGCCAAGGAAGTTAAGTCCAATGGCGGCAAGTATTGTGACTGTCCGGCCTGTGCTCCGGGCAAGGAACTCATGGATGCAGAAGCAGATATTGTAGGTTAACGGCAAGGCGGCAGAAGTAGCAACTGCCGCCTTTTATGTGGAGCAGAAAGGTAATTCAAGTATGGAAGATAGGAAAATAGCGATTATCACAGGAGCATCCAGCGGGCTGGGAGCAGAGTATGCGCGGCTTTTGGATAAGGAAGGTTTGGCTGAAATCTGGCTGATTGCCAGAAGAAAGGACAGGCTGGAAGCTCTGGCAGAAATGCTTGAAACGAAGTGCCGTTGCCTTGCTGTGGATTTAACGGATGAAGAAGCGTTGAACGCATTAGAGTCTGAAGTGGTCGTAGCGAAGATGGTAGTAACATATCTTGTAAATGCTGCCGGCTTTGGCTGCATAGGACTTAGCCGGGAATGCCCCAGGGAAAAACTGCAACAAATGGTAAAACTGAATGATATGGCTGCACTAGCTCTTACGGAAATATGCATTCCGCATATGGAAAGGGGAAGCATCATCCTGCAGATAGTTTCCTGTTCTGCATTCCAGCCTATTCCCAATCTGGCTGTCTATGCTGCCAGTAAGGCATTCCTGCTGTCCTACAGCCGGGCATTAAGTGTAGAGTTGCAGGACACAGGTATACAGGTTACGGCGGTGTGTCCATTCTGGATAAAGGACACAGAATTCGTGGATAAAGCAAAAGAAACAGATAGGCATAAGGTGTATCGGGATATGTCTGGAGCGACAAATGCAAAACATGTTGCTAAAGTATCGCTTAAGGAAGCAAAATCAGGTACAGTTGTCTGTACGCCGGATCCCGTAAGTACGATGCATCGCATAGTGGCATCGCTATTGCCGCATTGGTTGTTGGCGAGAGTTTGTAAATGAGCAGAATCGATTTGATTCATTCTAAGGGAAGCTTTATACTGGCATAGTAATATTTATTATCAAGGATATTCGTATGATTTAGCTGTAGAATGACAATAAGGAAAAATGGAGCGGTTGTATATGGAATTGGCAGATGTAATCCGGCAACTATATGGCGAAGAAGTTTACATAACAGATAAGGCGGAAATATCAGGTGGAGATATAAATGATGCTTATCATCTTTATCTAAGCAATGGAGAAAATCTGTTTATAAAGATAAATGCCAATGCGAAGGATGATTTCTTTGCAGCTGAAAAGGCGGGGCTGGAGGCGTTACATAAAGCTGGAGCAGTTACGCCATCGGTTATTGCCTATGGTAAAACGAAGGACAACCAGTCCTATTTGTTGTTGAATTATGTGAGAAATTCACGGCCTAAGAGAACATACTGGGAAGATTTAGGCCATATGCTGGCACAGGTACATTGTGCTCTGGTGGAGACAATAACAGGCAATAGTAGATTTGGTTTCTCGGCGGATAATTACATCGGGCAGACAAGACAGAAAAATACCGGAACAGACAGCTGGATTGAGTTCTTCAGAAATTCAAGACTGAAAGTACAAATGGAGTTGGCTGCTGGGTATTTTGATAAAGATGACAGGCAAAGGTGTCAGAACCTGCTGGATAAATTGGATAATTATCTTGTGGAACCGGAATTCCCATCACTGATTCATGGTGATTTATGGAGTGGAAATGTAATGCCAGATCAAAATGGCAGTCCAATGTTAATCGATCCAGCCGTTTACATAGGCCATCATGAGGCAGATATTGCTATGACGGAACTATTTGGCGGGTTCTCGCCGGAGTTTTATGATGCTTATCATGAGATAATTCCCAAGGAGTCAGGTTATGCTGAGCGGCGGGATTTATACAACCTATATCATTTGCTGAACCATTTGAATCTGTTTGGCCGATCCTATCTGTCGGCTGTAAGAAGAATATTGAAACATTATTCGCAGAAATAAGACAAAAGAATGGCTATCATGGTGGATACTTCCTGGTAGAATGTTTTTTCAGATTCATTATTTCTTCAAAGTTGGCATGAGACAATGGCTCGTGTCACTTTTCTTTTTTTATCTTAAACTTCCCACACCCATAACAGGTGAAGTTCCTTGAAAACCGTATATCTCAGAAGATAAAAAAGGTGCAGTTTGAGGCAAAGATTTTTGACGGACAATCAATTAAAGATAGATGGCATGAACTTATAATGGTTAATATCGGTGGAGTAGCTGCCGATGACATGGGATGGCTAGCAAAATAAGAACAGGGAAAAACAAAATCTTATCACAGCTCAGGTCAATAGGATGGTGCAGAGTGCCTAATTTATAAGGACATTAAAGTGCAATGTGCCTATTGCCCTTCGTTAGTTATCCCTTTATAATGTGAACATCTTAAGAAAATAAGAATTTGCAAAGGCGCAAAGCGATTACAAGCTTTGCGTCTTTTTCTTTTGACTTTGGGGGTGTGATTATGGGGACAGTAATTGAGTATTTGCATAAGGCCTTTGACATTGTGGACGGGGAGCCGAAGTTTGTACTGGAGGATGTTAATCTCAAGGTGCAGGATGGAGAGTTCATCTGCATATTAGGCAAAAGCGGTTGCGGCAAGTCCACATTGCTGAATCTGCTGGCCGGTTATCTCAAGCCAGACAAGGGGCGTATTGTCTTAAATGGGGAGGAAATCGATGGCCCGTCGGCGGACAGGGGAGTCGTTTTCCAGCAGCATGCGCTGTTTCCCTGGTATACGGTGCGGGAAAATATCGAGTTTGGTCTGCGGTTGCAGAAGCGTCAAGATACCAAAGAAATGGCCACGAAGCTGATTGAAATGATTGGGCTGCAGGATTATGAACATGCCTATCCTGTGGAATTATCCGGTGGCATGGCCCAGCGGGTGGGCATTGCCAGAGCTTTGGCGCCTGACCCAGCGGTGTTGCTTATGGATGAGCCTTTAGGGGCGCTGGATGCCCTGACCCGTGAAGCCATGCGGCAGGAGCTTATTCGTATATGGCAGCTCAGCGGCAAGACTATTTTCTTTATCACCCATAGCGTTCCTGAGGCAGTGTATTTGGCTGACCGGGTGGTTATTCTCAAGGAAGGCCGTGTGGAAGCAGATGTGGCTATTGATTTGCCAAGGCCCCGCAATATGCGGGACAAGGCTTTTCAGGATTATGTAGATAGTTTTGCCCGGATGATTGCGGAAACAGAAACGGAGGAAAGGGCGGTGTGTGCAGAATGAAGGACATGTCCTATGTGGATGAGCTTTATATTGCACCCTGTGTGCAGGGGGATTTGCTGGAAGAAGAGGAGATTGTGCCCCGTAAGTATGAGGAAGCCCGGCGAGCAAAGGTGGATAAGTTTTACAAGGCGCTGGCGCTCTTTTACTTCTTTTGCATCTGGGAGTTCATCAGCTATCTGAATGTGCGCGGCGGCTGGTTCAATCCGGTGTTCCTGCCCTCGCCGGTGACGGTGGTGGAAACCGCCTATGAATATCTGCTGAATGGAACCTTGGTCCTGCATATCGGCATGAGTTTTTACCGCATGATTTTGGGATTCCTGCTGGGAGTAGCTGGTGCTTTGGTTGTGGGCATTATGATTGCCATGAGCCGTACCTGGGATAACCTTCTGTCGCCCATCATCAACATGGTGGGGCCGATTCCGGTTTTTGCATTCCTGCCCATGTTCCTGATTTGGTTCGGCATTGGCGAGGCCTCCAAGATTGCCTTGATTGCCTATGCTACCTTCGTGCCTATGCTGATTTATATTATTGGCGGCATTAGGGAAACCGACCCGCTGCTGATTCGCTCAGCCAAAAGTCTGGGGGCCACGAGCTTTCAAATTTTCACCAAGGTTATTTTGAACTCGGCCATGCCCAAGATTTTCGAAGGTATGAAGATGAGTCTGGCCCTGACCTTTTCGGCACTGGTGGTGGCGGAGATGATGGGAGCATCTTCAGGCCTGGGCTACATTATCGTCAACGCCAAGAATTGGTTTAAGATGGCGGATATGTTTTTGGCTGCTACCCTGATAGGGCTTGAATATACGCTTTTTTACGCTTTCCTTACTTTGGTGGAACGGCGTTTGTTCCGCTGGAAGATGGCAGGCAGCAGCAATGCGGTAGAAAAATAAAAGGGGGATTTTGATGATGACGAAGCATTGGAAAAGATTTATCGTGGCAGGGCTGGCCTTGTCTCTAAGTGCTTTTATGTTGAGTGGCTGCGGTCAGGAAGGTAGTGCAGGGGCTGGTGGCACGGAAAAAATCGTGGCTTATGGGGAGCTGGACCCGCAGGTTTCCGGCCAGCAGATTATTGCCGAGGAAAAGGGTTTCTTTAAGGAAGAAGGGCTGGAAGTTGAGAACAAACTGATGAACGGCCCAGATGAGAATGCGCCTCTGGTGGCCAGTGGGGAAGCCAAGGTCTGCTTTGGCTCTATCTACAACAATATCTCCGTGGCAGCCAATGGGGTAAAGGTCAAGGTGTTAGCCCCTCTGGCCAATGCTGCTGGTACCCAGGCGGTGGTGGCTGGGAAGAATACGGCCATTACGAGTCCTAAGGATTTGGAGGGCAAGAAAATTGGCATGACGAATGGCGCCGGTGTCCTGATTGCCATCCGCAATATGTGCGCCGCTACGGGCACGGATATCAACAAGATTCAGTTCGTGAATCTGCAGGCTTCGGAACAGCTGGCCTCTTTGGATAAGGGAGATATTGATGCCATGGCCGCCTGGGAGCCATGGATTGGCAAAGCTGTAAATCAGGGGGGAAAGGAACTCTTCAATGGGGTGAAGTCCTATCTGCCGGGGGCCGAAGGCGATGTGCATTGGATTGATTTTTACATGACGGTGCAGGTGCAGGATGATTTTGCCAAAAAGAATCCGGAAACGGTGAAGAAACTTCTGCGGGCCCTGCATAAGGCCACGGATTATATCAATGAGCATCCGGAGGAGTCCGCAAAAATCATTGCCAAGCGCATCAACGTAGACGAGGAAACCTGCCTGCGCATCATCAGAAAGAACCGCTACTCCATGAAGTTTGACCAGCAGTTTATGGAAGGCACGGACAATATGGCCAAGTTCATGCTGGATATGAAAAATATTTCTGCTGTACCCAAACTGAACGATTATATTGATATCGCTGTGATGAAGGAACTTTATCCGGCAGACGTGACGGCAGAGTAAGGAGGTATTTCCATGTACAAGTTTTCCATAAAGCATTGGCAGAGATATATTGCGGTGGGCATGGCTTTGTCATTAAGTGCATTGCTGCTGACCGGCTGTGGTGATAAAGCTGCTTCCTCCCCGGCAGGCACGGTAGAGAAAAAGATTGTGGCTTACGGGGTGATTGACCCGCAGATTTCCGCGCAGCAGATTATTGCGGATAAAAAGGGATTTTTTAAAGAAGAAGGGCTGGTGGTAGAAAATAAACTTCTGCAGTCCGGTGGAGATATTGCACCACTGATTTCCAGCGGTGAGGCGCAGGTTTCCTTTGAATCGCCTTATACGGATATTGCGGTGGCGGCTAATGGTGTGCCCGTTAAGATTGTGGCACCTATGGCCGATATCGGCAACACCCAGTGCGTGGTAGCCCGCAAGGATGCCGGCATCGAGAAAGCCAAGGATTTGGAGGGCAAGAAAATCGGCATGGCGGCCGGTTCTGGTGTGCTCATTGCCATCCGCAACATGGCTAAGGATATGAATGTGGACATCAATAAAATCAACTTCGTGACTTTGAGCCCTAGCGACCAGATTGCTGCCATGGAACATGGGGATATCGATGCCATGGCCTGTTGGGAACCCTGGGTCAGCAATGGGCAGAAAGCTGGCGGCAAACTGCTGTTCAGCGGTCTTAAATCCTATCTGACGGATAAGCCGGGGGATGTTTCCTGGCTGAGCTTTTACACCACCATGCAGGTGACGGATAGTTTCCTCAAAGAGCGCCCCGACGATGTAAAGGCCATGCTGCGGGCGTTGAAGAAGGCAACGGACTTTATTAACGAACATCCTGATGAGGCCGCTGAAATCATCGCCAAAGAAATCAATTTGGACAAGGCTGAGGTCAAGCATATCATGGCCCAGAATAAATATGACATGAAGTTTGATGCACACTTCCGGGATTCCTGCACGGAGATGAGTGGTTTTATGCTGGAGATGAAGAATATTCCAGCAAACCCGGCCTTTGAAAAATATGCTGACCCTGGTTTGCTGAAGGCGGTGGATGCTTTTCTGGTTGCGGATTAAGAGGCGAGGATTATGTTTGATTTACTGGTAAAAAATGGTCGGCTGGTCTGCTCGGACGGGGTAAAGGAAGGCAGTCTGGCGGTGCGGGATGGCAAAATTGTTGCCTTGCTGCCCGTGGGGCAGGAGGCTGAAGGCCGCAAAGTAGTGGATGCGGCAGGTTGCTATGTCCTGCCCGGGGCCGTTGATGACCATGTGCATTTCAATGAGCCGGGCTATACATGGCGGGAGGATTTCCGCCATGGCAGCCGGGCAGCGGCTAAAGGTGGTGTCACCACGGTAATCGATATGCCCATGCAGAATTTGCCACCGGTTTCCTCAGCCAAAATCATGCAGAAGAAAATTGCCCTATTGACAGGAAAATCACTGGTGGATTATGCCCTTTGGGGTGCGTTGATTCGTAGCAACCGGGATAAACTGTCAGAACTGCAGGCCCATGGAGCCGCGGCTTTCAAATGCTTTATGTGTGACCCGGGAAAAGACTACACGGATTTGCGACTAGGAGAAATCGCAGATAGGCTGAACCTTTTGAAATCTATTGGAGGCCTGGCAGGGTTCCACTGTGAGGACTATACCCTGCTGAAAAAAGGCAAAGAGGATTGTCTTTCCAAGGGGAAGGTCAGTCCCCAGGATTATCTGACGGTCCATTCGGTAGAAGCGGAGCGTCGGGCAGTGTCTGATATTATTCGGCTGGCCAAAGGCACTGGAGCAAGGGTGCATATCTGTCATGTGTCCCATCCGTTGGTAGCCGAGCTTATTCGGCAAGCCAAGGAGGAAGGCGTGAATTTGACGGCAGAGACCTGTATGCACTATCTCCTGTTGACGGAAGAGGATTTGCTGCAACGAGGTGGTATCTGCAAATGCTCTCCGCCCTTGCGCAGTCGGGAGGCGGTAAAGCAGTTATGGGAATATGTGGCAGATGGCACCTTGGATACCATCTGTTCCGACCATTCCCCCTGTCAGCTAGCAGAAAAGGATGACAGGGGCCCAAAGGGCATCTTCGGTGCTTGGGGCGGTCTCAGTGGCGTTCAAAACAGTCTACAGAGTGCCTGGGATTATATTGTGAATCAGAAACAGGCTTCTCCGGTACTAGTCGCCAGGTGTTTGGCGGAAAATCCGGCCCGCATTTTCGGCCTTTATGGCCATAAAGGGGAATTGAAAGCAGGCTTTGATGCCGATTTTGTCATTCTTGACCCCGAAAAAAAATGGCAGATAGAGGCGATGGATTTGGAATATCTGCATAAGTTTTCGGCCTTCTGCGGCCTAAAGGGCAAGGGACTGCCGGTGGCTACCTACCTGCGGGGAGAATGTATTTATAAACAAAATAAATTCCCGACCTATCCGGCGGGAAGATTTTTACCAGTAATGGGAGGCGTAATGGATGAAACTTGTGATTATTGAATCTCTGGGCATCAGTGAAGCTCAGGCAGAAGAGTTGCGAAGAAAATATCTGCCGGCGGATTTGGAGATGGTGTATTACAATACGGCGGCAGCTGATGAGCAGGAGAAGGAACAGCGGCTAAGAGGGGCGGACTATGTGATGTTGGCCAACAGCCCGTTGTCTAGTGCGGTGATGGCAGAAAATCCCACCTTGCGCTTTTTGAGCGTAGCCTTTACCGGAGTGGACCATGTGGATATGGATTATTGTCAGCAGAAGGGCATTGTGGTTTCTAACTGTGCAGGTTATGCCAATGAGGCTGTCAGCGAGCTGGTTATCGGTTTGGCGCTGGAACTCTACCGGAAACTGGCAGCCTGTGATACGGCAGTGCGCAATGGTGGCACCAGGCTGGGGCTTATCGGGCAGGAATTATCCGGCAAGAAGTTCGGTATTATCGGTGCCGGGGCCATTGGCCTGGCTGTGGCCAAGCTGGCCCAGGCCTTTGGCTGTGAGGTGCTGGCCTATAGCCGCAGGCCCAAATCTGTGCCGGGAATAAAATTTGTGAGCATGAAGGAACTACTGGCTGCGGCAGATATCCTTTCCCTACATGTACCACTGACGGCCAGAACTCGGGGGCTGTTGGGAGCGGCTGAACTGAAACAGATGAAAAAGACAGCTATCCTCATTAACACGGCCCGGGGGCCTGTGGTGGATGAAGAGGCTTTGGCCGATGCGTTGGAACATGGTGTGATTGCCGGAGCGGCGGTGGATGTCTTTGCCATGGAACCGCCCCTGCCCCAGGATATGCCGTTACTCAAAGCACCGCATACGATACTGGCGCCCCATATCGGCTTTGCTACTCAGGAGGCCATGCTCAAGCGGGCAGAGATTGCCTTTGCTAATGTAGCGGCGTATCTATCCGGCAAACCACAGAATGTCATGGGGGAGGTGTGATTATGGCAGGGAATTTGGGCAGGGCGGATGCTGGGCAGATACAGGCCTGGCTGGAAGCCATCAACGAATTCAATTCCACACCGGAATTTGGCACCACACGAGTGTTATTCACGGAACCGGAGGTTAAGGCCCGGGAATATGTCAAAGGGGAAATGCGCAAACTGGGGCTGAAGATTCAGGAAGATGCCATCGGTAATATCTTCGGACTTTACGAAGGTACGGAGCCGAATTTGGCACCAGTTTGGACCGGTTCCCATATCGATACGGTACTCAATGCCGGCATGTTTGACGGCATGAGTGGCGTGGTGGCAGGGCTGGAGGCGGTGCGTCTCATCAAAGAAGCGGGCCTGCGGCCACGCCGTAGTCTGGCGGTGGTGGTTTATACCTCAGAAGAACCAACCCGTTTTCGGTTAGGGTGCCTGGGCAGCCGCGCCTTGGCGGGAAAGTTGGACGCGGCAGCGGCCTATGCCTTGCATGATGCCGAGGGGAAATCCCTCTATGAGGTGTTGGCGGATTTAGGTTTTCCCGTGGGAGACTTTGCCCAGGTGGCGAAGAAGAAAGACGAGGTCTTTGCTGCGGTGGAACTCCATATTGACCAGACTGGTGTCCTGGAAAAGGCCGGGCAGACCGTGGGCATCGTCAAGACCATTTGCGCACCTTCGGTGCTGGAAGTCACAGTGGAAGGCCGTCAGTCCCATGCAGGGGGCACCAGCATGAGCGAGCGTCGGGATGCCTATATGGCTGCCTGTGAAATGGCCTTGGCGGCAGAAAAGTTGGGCCGGGAATCCACCAGCGAATACACAACGGTTACCGTGGGCAAGGTGCAGGTGATTCCTAATGCAGTCAATGTAATTCCGGGCAAGGTGTTGTTCTCGTTGGATATCAGAGATGCTGATTTTGCGTACAAAAATAAGCTGGCGGCAGATTTTCGCCAACAGGCAGAGGCTATTGCCACCTGCCGGGGCGTGAACGTTACCATCAGGGAGGTCAATAACGACCATCCCATGCCATGCGATGCGCATATCCGTCAGCTCATTGAAGAAAACTGCCGGAAACTGCAGGTGCCCTATATGCAGACTATCAGCGGGGCCTTCCATGATTCGATGCTGGTGGGGGAATTTGCTCCGGTTGCTATGATTTTTGTCCCCAGCCATGGCGGCATCAGTCACAGTCCTCAAGAGTGGACGGACTTTGCGGAAATCGCCGCAGGCACTGATGTGCTGACAGAAACGCTGCTGGCTTTGGCCAGTGCCTGATTAGAGAAGGGCCTGCTGCTCAAATTGCCGGGCCAGCAGGGCCAGTTTTAAGAGCAGGATTTCCTGGGAGCTATTGAGTTCCATCTGCAATAATTCCTTGATTTTATGCAAACGACTGATCATGGTATTGCGGTGCAGGAAGAGAACCTTAGCGGTAGCGCTGACATTACCATCCTGCTCCAAATAGGACTCCAAGGTTGCCAGCAGATCGGCATCATGGGCCTGGTCGTAGGCAAGCAGAGGCTGCAGTAGATTGTCAATCAGGGTGTGCCTGTCGCCAGGATTGACCGCCCCCATTATCTGCAGGGGCAAGAGATGCAGATATGAGGTGGGTCTTTCCGTACTTCGGGGCAAATGCAGGGCCTGCAGGCTTTCGGCAAAGGCCTGTTGAATACCAGTGATTTTCGTATGGTAGCTGCTGAAGCCCGCTGGCAGAGGCACTTTGGTGACATGCTGCATGCGCAGGCGCAGCCTGACCGCCACAGCTTCCACCTCTTTGACAGCCTGCAGGGCATGATAACCGTTGGGGAAGATGAAGAAAGCACAGAAGATATTTTCGTCCTCGTAGGGAATTATGGAAAGCTTTTGGGCATCCAACTCTGCCAGCAGGCCTTGCAGGATTTGTGTGACAGCGTTCTTATGGACGGCAGGCAGAGCACGGATTTCAATGGTCAGACAGACCCAGCCCTTCTGATAGGGAAAGCCATAGAATGTGCAAAGTTCCCGCATCTTTCCCGGGGCATACTCCGAATGACTCAGGAGAAACTGCAAGAAGCCATTTGTATGGTTTTCTGCAGGTGTGGGAAAGAGAGGATAAGCGTCAGGCATGGCTTCCTTATCCACCTGTCGGAATACGCAGTGCATGATTTCGGAAAAACTGTAGAAGAAGGGCAGTTCCAGTAGGGGCAGTTCGTATTCTGTAGCCAACTGCAATAATTCTTCCGGCACTGTGCGAAAATAGCGGGGCACTTTAATCCCCAAAGCGCAGCAACCGGCTTCTTTCAAGGCTTTGATGCTGGTAGCCATCATTTCTGGATGCTCCTTAAAGACAAAGCCTGTGGTCAGGATAAGTTCATCCCGCTGGAACCATTTTAGTACATCGGGATTATCCAGCACATTGACGCTGCTGATGGGGGTGTTGAGACTGGTGGGTGAGGTCAGGAGTTTGATGTTTTTGAGGCCGCTGGTTTTAAGCAGCCAATTCAATGTGGGCATAAAGATGCTCCTTTCATGTAGAAGGTGTTATAGATGATAGAGAAAGCAGAGGCCGGACGGATAGAGGCACATTTACGGCAACTAGCCCGGTTTTCCGATGGGGAAACGGGAGTGACGCGGCTGCCATTCAGCCCTGCGGCGAGAAAAGCAGTCGCGTATTTGACGAAAAAGATGCAGGATGCAGGGCTGAAGGTACATGTCGATGCCACAGGTGCTGTCCATGGCCTCCGTCCTGGTAAAAATTTCCGGCGCATTATTTTAGGCTCCCATTACGATTCCGTGCCTCAGGGCGGGGCTTTTGATGGTATCGCTGGAGTTGTATGCGGGTTAGAAATTGCCCGTTTGCTGCAGGATAAGGAACTGAATTACGGTTTGGAAATCATTGCCTTTAATGATGAAGAGGGGGTAAGATTCGGTGCTGGTTTCCTATCCAGCAAGGCATTGTTGGGAGACCTTACCGTGGAAGATTTGCAGAATTGCCGGGATAAGGAAGGTATCAGTGTTTACGAGGCGGCTAAAGCTGCCGAGCTTACTCCGGATAATCTGCCGGCTGAACGCTGGGAATTGCCAAAGATAAGAGCTTTTCTGGAAATTCATATCGAACAGGGAGGCGTACTGGAATATCAGCAGGTGCCCTTGGGAATTGTAACAGGAATTGTGGGCATGCGGCGTTATACCATTGAAATCACAGGCCGGGCTGACCATGCGGGAACCACGCCTATGGACATGCGCCACGATGCCTTATGGCCTGCAGCAGCGATTATTAAGGAAGCCCGCAGAGTGGCTTTAGCCTGCCCCGGTGCGGTGGCTACGGTAGGTTCGCTGCTTATGAGCCCCAATGCGGTAAATACCGTGGCCGATAAGGTGGAATTGTCCCTGGATTTACGCAGTATGGAGGTCAGGGAAGTTGCACATATGGAACAACAGATTTTCCAGGCGCTGGCTGAGGCGGCAGAAGTAGCTGCTGTCACCTATGACATAAAGCCCAGTCTGGCTAGCCAGCCCGGCTTTATGGATAAAGAGCTCATAAGCTATTTGCAGACCAGCGCAAAGAAAAAAGAAATCAAGACCATGAATATGCACAGCGGTGCAGGCCATGATGCCCTGCCCATCTCTGCTAAGGTGCCAACGGCCATGCTTTTTGTGCCCAGCAAGGGAGGCCGCAGTCATTGCCCTGAGGAATGGAGCAATGGCGAGCATCTGGCCATTGCTGTAGACGTAATGCTCGATACAATTTTGAAAATTAATCAGGAGGAATCATTATGAGTTATCCAAAAGATATTCTGTCCACCCGTGCTGTTGTAAAACCCGGTCTTTATGCTATCCTGCCGCGAGGTGGACTGGTCAATAACGTCCTGCCTGGCGTGACTGGTGCCAAGGTTAGCATTGTGGCCTCGCCCAAGCTGGGGGCCAGCTTCGTCCAGTACGTAATCGAAGCTGAGCCCGGTGCGGTAGCCCAAGAACCTTTATGTGGCGAAACAGGTGTTGAAGGATTTATCTACTGCATAGAAGGCAAAGCTGACTGTGAAGCAGGTGGGAAAAAGATTCACCTGTCGGCAGGAGGCTATATTTATGTACCAGCCAATCAGGGAGGCATAAAGTTTTCCTGCAGGGAATCTGCCCGTCTGTTGCTTTATAAGCAAAAATATATTCCTTTGCAGGGTAAGGCACCCTATCTGGTACAGGGCAATGTCAACGAGATTCCCTTTGTGGAATATGAGGGCATGAAGAACGTCTTTATCAAGGATTTGCTGCCCAAGGATATTGCCTTTGATATGAATATGCATATCCTTTCTTTTGAACCCGGCGGCTGCCATTCCTTTGTGGAAACCCATGTGCAGGAACATGGGGCCTATATTCTGTCCGGCGAGGGCATGTACATCATGGAAAATGAATGGCTGCCTATCCGCAAGGACGACTTTATGTGGTTTGGCCCCTATGTACCCCAGGGCTCCTACGGAGTCGGGCGGGAACCTTTTGCCTACATCTACTCCAAGGATTGCAACCGAGATGTAAGTTTTTAAGCCACGAGAAAAAGAGGTACATTGCTTTTGTAAGCAGTGTACCTCTTTGTACGTCTATACGGTTTTAGCTTTGTCTGTGGACAAATTGGGAATTTTTTACGCATCGGCTTCTTTCGGTTCTTAAGAAAAACGATGGGTAAGTGTAAACTTGTAACTTATTATAACAGGATGGTATATTATTGTCAATTAAGATAGAGTTATGTTATAAAAAGAATACAGACCATCAAGGAGAAAGCTTATATTTCTTCAAGTCACACCCGCAACTTCGTTTGCTGCCGCTGGTAAGCTGATAGGGGGTAGCTAGTGTGTAATCACCACAGTCGCACAGACATAACAGTTTGTACTGCTTCGGTTCAATTTCCAGAATCCTTTTGACGGTAAGGTGGTTATAGCGTTTTCCCAGCATACGTTCTTTCTTCTGAAGGTGTAAGTACTTACAATTTGAGCAGCAGTGGGTTTGGTGTTTCTTTAAAAGATACTTAGTTGATAGGAATACATCATTGCCGCAATCACAACGGCAAAGCCAGTTTTCTTTATGGAGTGGATTTTGTGAGCGAGAGATAACGGTCAAGTATTTGAAACGCATTCCAGTTAAGTCCTGATTGGTGGATTCCCTGATTTTTCGTGTTATACATCCGCAACTTTTATTATGACCGTTCAGCAAGTAACTAGTTGGGAGATTTATGGTATTACCACAATCGCAGCGGCATAGCCATGTGTGAATGCTTTTTGAGTTTGGACTGCGAGATATGACGTTTAATAAGTCAAAACGCTTTCTCCTATAGAACAGTCTAAATAAGGCTTATTGTTACATTGTTTTACTAGTATAATTATACCATAGGGGCAGCTATTCCTCCCGGGAAGAAGGAGATTGGCCATAGATACGGAATTATATACACATTAAAGGAGGTCAGCTTAATGCTTCAGGTCTATACAGGAAATGGCAAAGGAAAGACTACGGCGGCCATTGGTCTTGCCATTAGAGCCTTAGGAGCAGGCAGGAAAGTCTATATCATGCAGTTCATGAAAAGTCTGGCATACAGTGAGCAGAAGATACTGCAGGGATTTTCGCCTGAGCTTACCTTAAGAACCAGTGGCAAGCCGTTTTTCATTGCAGAAGAAGGAACATTCAGCAACGAGTTACAAGATAAATTTGGAGATGCTGTCGTGATATTTCCGAAAGGAAAGCCCCCACAGGATTATATTGAACTTATAAACGCGGGCTTTGAGGAAGTGAAAAGAGCCATATCTTCAAAAAAATACGGCTTGGTAATCCTGGATGAACTAAATGTGGCACTGCGTTTTGGGTTGATAGGCAGAACCGCTGTTGAGGAACTGCTGAAAATGATGCCGGAGAATACGGAAATGGTGGTGACCGGAAGAGGCGCTCCAGATTGGCTGATTGAGCGTGCGGATCTTGTGACGGACATGAAGGAAGTTAAGCACTACTATACAAAGGGCGTCGAGGCCCGTAAGGGGATTGAGTGTTAACACACGAGCAGGAGGATATAATGAGCAGGTTAAAAGAACTTAGAAAAGTAGTAGGCGACAAATTACGGGAAAGCATAACGGATGGAGAAAAGCTGGAAAGCGCCTATGCACATCTCTATGGTGTTTCCCTTGCTGCCACGGTGATTGCAGAAAAAAGAGGCGAGGATTCAGAGCTTGCCAGCATGGCAGCTATGTTGCATGATATCGCGGCTTATGTCAGTGGAACTTATGATGACCATGCCCATAGAGGAGCAGATATGGCAAGAGAAATCCTGCTGAGAAATGCCTTGGGCACGCCAAAGGAAATCGATCGCATTTGCTCTGCTATATACCATCATGATGATAAGCTGCTGAAAGATGAGCCGTTGGATGAAGTGCTGAAGGATGCTGATGTCATGCACCATACCTTCAACGATTTAGCAAAGCCGATCAAGGAAAAGGAACTGGCACGCTATCGGGCACTAAGACAGGAATTTGGATTGCCCGTACAGGAGTAACAAATCATGAACGTATCAAAGTTAAAGCTGGAGATTTTCATACCGGAAACACATCTTGCTAAGTTACGGCAGGCTTTGCAGTCAGTCGTTGCTGGAAAAATCGGAAACTATGACAGTTGTCTGGCATACAGCCATGTGACGGGAACCTGGCGGCCATTGCAGGGAAGCCAGCCATATATTGGTACATGTGATGAAATCAGCGAAGCTCCGGAAATAAAAGTAGAGGTCAACATCCAGGAGGAGGCTCTGCAGGAGACATTAAAAGCAATTCGTGAGGTTCATCCTTACGAGGAACCGGTAATCAATGTAATCCCACTGTATTCGGATAAGGGGATGGGAAATTCATGAGGCTTTTTATTAGCATTCAGTTTACAGACCCTATGATAGATGCTTTGGAGGCTTTTCAGTCACGATTAAAAGCTTCCGGCGTGGAAGGATATTTTGCTGCCCGGGAAAATCTGCATTTAACGCTGGCCTTTATTGGAGATTACGGGGCGCCAGATGCGGTCATGGACGTTATTGAATCGGTTCCTTTTGAGCCTATGCTCATGAAACTTTATGGTATGGGAAATTTTGGAGATTTATATTGGGCCGGGATAGAACAAAACACCGAACTTAACCATTATGTCAAGAGACTGCGCAGGGCTCTAGCTGAACACCACATTCCCTATGACCGCAAGCAGTTTAATCCACATATTACAGTGGTTCGTAAGGCAACTTATCACGGCAAGACGATTTTGCCTGAGGTCGAGCCGCCACAGGGAGAAATGGTCATAGAACATATTTCCCTAATGCGGTCAGAACGCGGCAAGCATGGCATGATATATACGGAGATTGGAAGAACTGGATAACAGGAGGTCAACATGTTACACGCTGAATTTTCAGAGCACTTGCTTGATGATGAGGAAAAAATCCGTCAAGAAGTGTTTGTATCTGAGCAGGGCTTTGAAAATGAATTTGATGATATCGACAATATTGCAACGCATATGACGCTCTATAACGATGCCGATGCAGTAGGCTGCTGCAGATTCTTTCCGGGAGAAGAACCCGGTGAATATATCATTGGCCGTATGGCTGTGCGAAAAGCCTATCGGGGGCAGTCTATGGGACGTCGTATTTTGGAAATGGCCATCCAGCACCTAAAGGATGCGGGAGCATCTAAAATATCGCTATCGGCACAGGTTCAAGCGAAAGGCTTTTATGAGACTTTAGGATTCCAGGCCAAAGGAAATGTATATATGGACGAGCATTGCCCGCATATACATATGGAGAAGCTTCTGCAATGGGGCTGTTGCACGTAATGTGAACTGCTTCCCGTCAAGAGAACAATAAAAAATATAAGATTTCTTTGGGGCTGTTGCATAAGTGATATGCTCCCCCTATGAGAGACAGTAAAAAATAAAACTGTCATCATAGGGGGATTTTTCTATGCCAAACAAACAGAAAGTAGCAATAGAAGAAA
>CACZIV010000042.1:27237-28445 GCA_902781305.1 Pseudoselenomonas ruminantium | reverse complement strand
CCAGCGTTCCTTGTTCCTCAATATAGCGATCGTATTTATAAATCAGTTCTCCAAGCGGGGTAAATGTTTGGATACGTTTACCGGATTTCTTTTCCTGCGTTATGCCCGCAACCTGCAGCCAATAGCGCAGCGACTTCACCATATTTGAACCGATACCCAGCACGTCCATGGGCTTTTCGTCTTTGCTTACAAATACGGCACCATTTTGTTTTACATATTTCATGCCTTTGCTGAGCCAGCCCTTACGAATAAAGAATGTCTCGTGGCCCCTAAATTTCATTATCGATTTCTCCCTCGTAATCCGTTGTTATTTCGTTCGTAAATATTTATCCATCATACAGCCGCCCGCCAAATATTTCGCATTCATGCACTTATAACAGTGAACACACTTTTCTGGGTCAATATAATAGGATTCACCTATTATGGAAATGGCCCCCGTCCGGCAAAGCGATTCACACTTTAAGCACCGACGGCAAGCATTGAATTTTCGAATCTGATATCCTGCCAACCGTTGCAATTCATCATGTTTTTCCACATTTAAGGTCTTTACCTTTATAGCATGGTCATAACCATCTTGTATAAAAGGCTGCAACGATAAGATAGGCACATTGCTGTTCGCATCCAAAATAATGGTTTCCTGTAATAGTTTTTGCCCTAAATCTTTAGCTATCTTACCGAACGGCGTGAACATGTTAATCAGTTCATCATCATATGGCTTGAACAACTTATAAATCTTTGAATGTTCCTCTGATGTACAGTTCGTGAATTGTAGCTTGACTGTTTTAGCCGCAGCTAAACCATTGCCGCCCTGTCTTGCTTTCCACTTGCCAGAATCAACATAGACTTCCGCATCTGCCTTGCCAATCTTCTTAGCAAAATCAATCAAGAAATTTCTCCATGCCTTAGACTTATCCGGCATATAGATGCTAGACAGGAACTGTGCGCGACCATTATTGTTCGGGCAGCAATAGCACCCCACTCGGTCATAACCTAAACGATAGGCATCATTGAAATCTATCTTTTCGGATAAGATATAAAGCCAAACATCAATATCCTTCCAGTTGAAAATCGGTGCCGCCACAGTCTGTTGCTGAATTTTTACCGATTCTGTATTCTTCTCTACCCGGTTATATTTACTGCGACTGACCGATTCAAACTTGCGAATACCGTAAAAGGTCAAAATCTGCTGATTGCGATAAAAATTACTG
>CACZIV010000042.1:0-27196 GCA_902781305.1 Pseudoselenomonas ruminantium | reverse complement strand
GTATTCTTCTCTACCCGGTTATATTTACTGCGACTGACCGATTCAAACTTGCGAATACCGTAAAAGGTCAAAATCTGCTGATTGCGATAAAAATTACTGATAATCCGCGTGATGGGGCCGGTCTTAAACATGGAACAACACCACCGCATCATGCGGGCTGGTGGCCCAATTTCCGCGCACATATCTATGAAGTTCTGCTCTTTGTTTTCGGCTACTTGAAATATCGCCTGGGGATGGTCTATGCGAAAACGCTTGGCATATTCCATCGTCATGGGAAATTCCAAGGTAGTATTGCCAAAGATATGCACCAAGCTCGGATTGCTCAAGGCCTTGGTCACGATATCGGCCACCACGGTAGAATCTTTACCGCCGGAAAAGGACAGCACGATATTTTCCTGCGGATACTTCTCAGCTTCATGGCGAATAAAGTCATATGCTTCTTCGATAAGTGCCGCTAAATGCTCCCGATTGGCTTGCACAAACAATTCCACTTGTCGTTGAAAAGCCTCGTCATACTCATCCATGCAGCTTTCCGCCAGTGCTTGCCGCAGTTTTTGAGCATCTGCCGCAGTGTATATACTATTCGTTACGGGTTTCCCCTTGCCGTCTATATAGTAACGGTTTTTGTTAGCCCATACAGAAGCCTTTCGCAAACTATACGGCTCTTTGTTCAGCAATAGCTCCAGCAAGCGACGTTCTTCGGGGAACACAGGTCTTAAATCCGCTGTCAAATACTTCATTTTCGCTTGACATAGTGGGCATATATCTTTCTGTGCATCATTGATACGCTTAATCACTGGCGTATGACAATGCGTACAGTAGTATACTTCCGTAGGGATATCCTCTATTGTTTCGCTGCCACACACAGGACAGGTTTTATCTAAAGTTTCTATTTTACAATCTTTACACCACATAAGTTAATTTCCTTGTCTCACTAACGGATTCCGTTAATTTATGCCTATAAAATTAGCCGTCTATCCCTATGAATGACGGCTTTTTCATTTATTTTTTAAAGTTACCGGGATTATAAATGTACATTAATATTATATAACGAATTTCGTTACCATTCAACCAATCGGTTAGTTTTTCTCAAATGCGGTTAATTGCATCAACTTTGTACATTTTTCCGCTATAATACTTTCAGAGGTGATACGAATCATGTCCATCGGTGACAGAATCAAAGAACGACGTAAATATCTTGGTCTGACCCAGATAGAGCTGGGACAGCGTATTCATAAATCTTCACAGGTCGTCTCCAACTGGGAACGCGGCTACACTACAGGCATATCCGCTGAGGACTTACAGCTATTAGCCCATGCTCTTGCCACGGACATTGCGTTTTTCGTCCCCAATGCCTATACTGCCACCTCGGAGGCTCTTGAACCGAACGCACTAAAGACAATCCAAGTACAAGATATCCCCATAGACAGCCGGTTATCTTCTTTAATTGCTGAATACCCACACCTAGATGAAAAATCAAAGGACATCATCGATGCCATCGTAGCCTTGTCCAAAAAAGAATAAAAACGGCAGCGTGCCTGTGACGCAATCGTCAGGGCACGCTGCCGTTATTTTTCTGCTTGTATAAGATATCGCCGTCTGTAGTAATCCTTGGCTCGGTATTCCACAATGTCCTGAAAATGACTTACTACCACTTCATTGTCTAAGTATGGTTCCATCGCTTCACAAAATACCAAAGCCCACTCACCCCGGCTTTGTAAAAAAGCGCTTTGCAGGAATCGCACCGGCATTTTTTTAATTTTCGTCAAATGCCATGAATCCGTAAGCTTTTGATAATCTGGGAAACTTCCTACATGCGGCAAATCCTGCCAATTTCGGCCATGTGCGAAGAACTGCTTCCACACCGGTAATATATCGGCATAGATAATCCCGGCTTTCAGACGGCGCTTCTCCTGCAACGCCAGTAACACGGGCATCTTATATACCTTGGTCATTGCCGTATTCATCATCTCCTGCAGGAATTCCTCTGCTACAGTACCTTGGAGTGCTTGCTCTGCAGGCGTAAGTTCATTGAGTTCTGCCAAAAGCATCAGATAATGTTTGAACGGACTCTCCTTGGGGTGTTTCAGGCATTGTTCGTATACAGATACCGTCATGTTGGCAAAGAGTTCCATTCTGGAAGGGCGCTTGCCCAACAGTTGTTTGATGCGATAGTATTCCTCCCGGATGGCTGCCCGCAAAGGCTGCCGTCCTTTTTCCATTTGCGCAAAGAGATCAAGCAGCCGCAAGTCAAAATCAACATAGCAGTTAGCCGGCGCCGCTATCGCATCATGTTCTCCATAAGCTGCCCTTTCCTCGCGGCAAAGCAATCCCTTTATCAGCCCGGCATTATGATAATTGCCAATAAAGTCCAGCACAGTCAAATATTCCTTGCCCGGATATAACCGCAAACCACGGCCAAACTGCTGCATAAATACGGTAGGCGATTCCGTTGGCCGCAGGAACATGACCATATCCAATGCAGGAATATCTATGCCTTCATTAAACATATCCACCGCAAAAATTACCTGCAAATCGCCTACATTTAATCGTTCTACAGCCTTGCTTCTTTCCTCTGCATATTTTCCCTGCGCATTGCTGTATACTGCCGCCGCTTTAATTCCCTGTTTTACAAAAAAATCCGCCATGCTTTCTGCATGTTCACGCGTTGCACAGAACCCCAGCGCACGTTGCGAACGATATTTTCGATAATGACTTAGGATATTTTTCATCCGCCGGATATTATCTAGATAGATACAATTCAAATCGCTGGCAGCATAGGTTCCCGCCACCGGACGCAGGGATTTATAATCGGTATCATCGTATATACCATAGTAACGAAAAGGCACCAACATACCGCGATTAATTGCCTCAAACAGGGATAATTCAAAAGGTACATTGTAATCACATAACGCGTAGATATTCCGCCCATCCAGGCGTTCAGTCGTTGCGGTCAGCCCCAACAGGAATTTAGGCCGGAAATACCGCAGGATATTTTGGTACTGGCTGCTCACCGCATGATGAAATTCATCTATGACAATGTAATCAAAGTAATCCGCCGCAAAATAATCCGGGTGCAAATATTTTTCCTGCCCCAATGTTTCCACGGAAGCAAACAGCAAGTTTTTGTCTGTTTGCTTTATTTTTCCGGTAAAAAAGCCAGAATCAGCCGAGCCGCGAACATGTTGAAAAGCTACAGCGGCCTGCTGTAAAATTTCCTCACGATGGGCAATAAAGAGCACTTTGGCATATGGCGCAGAATCAAAAGCCGCCAAGTAGGTCTTACCGATGCCTGTAGCCGCATGAATAAGTGCCTTATCAGCTCCCTCTGACCGTGTTTTATTCAAGTAGTAAAGCGCTTCAATCTGCGCACCGCGTGGCTGAATTTCTGCATGGTCAGCAAGTTTTCCTCCTGCTGATAATAACGGCGATTTTTGCCAAGTTCTGGCATACTGACGTAATTTATCCTCATCAACCAATATAGAATGATTGTCATAGATATGTTGAAAGGTCCGATAAAACTCCTGATATTCCTGAGGATTATCCCGACTGTCCAAGCGATAATTCCACTCCACTGCCCCGCCTAATGCGCTGGCAGATAGATTGGACGAACCAACGAACAAATAACTATGCGTATCAAAATGCAGGAAGTACGCTTTCGGATGAAAGTTACGCGATTCATCCTTATAAAAGCGCAATTCCACCTTATCGCCCAGATAGTAACGCAATAAATACAAGGCCTGCGGCTCAGTCAGATTAAAATTCGTACCCGTCAGCAACGTGACAGCCGCACCATTTTTCACGGCTTCCAGCAGCACAGGCAAAATCAGGCGCACACCAGATTCTCTTGTATAAGCGACCATAATCTCAATGCGAACCGCCTTAATTGCCAGTTTTCGCAAAGCGGGAAACAGCTGTTTTCCAGCATCGCCAGTAAAAACTGCCGAGTTCTTATCCGCTGCTTTCCCTAGCGTTTTTTGCACAGTATATTCAGCCATTGCTCATCTGACCGCCCTTCCCTTACATCTCCCGTCACCCATAGGTTCAACGTCTCCCATGTAATACCTTCTGTCAGCAATCGCCAACGTTCTTCTGTCAAATCGGTAAAATAGCGGCCATGGCGCATACTGGAAAAGTCACCATATTTGAACGAAGCATAGAATATCCCCTCGCTATGTAAAGCAACCGCCAAATTTCGTACAACCTGCTTTAACGATTTCCAAGGCAAATGCAGCAAGGAAGCACAGGCCCATATCCCATCATAAGCATCATTTTCCGCAAAGTCAGCAAAGGACTGTCTAACCACCTGCTGATGGATATAATCTTCTGCCAGTGAAGCCAGTTTCTCGGCTCCATCTAATGCCGTTACGCGAAATCCCCGTGAAAGGAAATAATAGCTGTCCCGACCAGAGCCACAGCCAAAATCCAATATATGACCACCAACGGGAATATGCCTTAGAAACGCCTGCTGAATTCCCGTAAAATCCACCTGTTGGGTTTGGCTGACAAATTCTGCTGCATTGTCATTATAGTATTGCAGCGTTATTTCTTGCACATCATCCATTTTCATCCCCCCATTTCATTTTAGCGGGAATTGCCAGATACAAACTCTCTTTTGCCGTTATATGGATAAATTTTCACGTTAAATGCAGTTTATTAATGTTATTTGAAGATATGTATAGTACAACAGGCATGAAAAAAGCAGCCCGAAGGCTGCATCATTGGATAATAAAAGGGCAACTGAGTGGTCAATTATCCAAAAGTCTTTCAAGTTCCGTTTCTTCCAGTATCTGTGTCAAAACCCGATAGTCCAAATACTGAATCCCCTCCATGCCATTATGAATTTTATCGGCCAACTCACTGCCGTAATATATTTGCATGGCTTTTTCCAGTGGTATTGCCTTCTCCTTAGCCAGCTGCGCGATAATACGTTCTTCCAGTTTTTCCTGATAGACCTGTTCCAAAACATTTTCGTCCATGACTTACACCTCAAAGTAAGAATCGTAAATCAGCAGTTTATCAATAGTTATCAGCCATCTGATAGCAATTCACCACAGCTGATTTATCCTTTTGCAAACCTGCCTTACGCCGTGCCCAACGCATAGCCTGTTCCTTAACCGTAGTTACATAAAATCCCTGACCAAAATCCAGCAATCGGTAGGAATGTAACACATCCGGCTTTTGGATTATCTCTGTCGAACCGTGATAGACGATCATACCTCCACACCTCTTATCCGCAAGTATTCTTTAATATCATCCACCAAATAGCCACTGCCCTGCGTATGGAGAATATCATAATTAGGCACAAGATATTCATTAATACAACCAGTCTCCTGCAATTTATGATAAACCTGCTTGGGCGAAAGGTTCCATTTGTTAGCACAAGCGTGAATCATGTAAACTACAAATTCCATGCTATCTTGATTCATAGTCAACACCTCATTTCCCGTAATTCGCTGCCAAAATTTCAAATGTAGTACTTCCCTGTATCCGTGGCTCTACCTGCAACGGTTCATCCCTCTAGCGGCTTTCTACTATCACAATAATTATATAGCACTAGCCGTTGACCGGTCAAATTGCCCCGTCAACGGCTAGTGTCTCACTCTACTCTATTCACGGCTGAAAATGTTTCTGCTGGTTCAATCAGCAAAAATATCCTTTAACTGAATCTCCAAATCATCATACAAACTCACTTTCAAGGACAGTTTTTGTTCAGCTCTTTCTTCTGCTGTTAAACGTGCCCACTCATTTTCGCTGAAGTTTGTATAGATATTGTCAAGATAGTACACACCATGCTCATTAAGTCTGTATACTTCAATAGCTTCGTCTTTAGGGCTGATTATCCAATATTCTTTTACCCCAAATTTTTCGTAAATATCCTTCTTGACGGTCATATCCCGTTTGCGGGTACTGGGCGAAAGAATTTCAGCAACAAAGTCCGGTGCTCCGTCAATATAGGTATCTTTAACCTTAGAGCGTTCACAAGTGATGTTAATGTCCGGTATCAAATGGTTTTGTTCGCTAAATACGACTTCTGCTTCGGAGAACACCATACATTTCTTCCCTTGCAGGAAATTGCCGATAATCCGGTGCAAATGCCCCTGTATTCGAATATGACGAATATTTGCCGGACTCATATTATACACAACGCCATTCAGCAATTCGTTTTTTCGGTAGTCCTTCAGCGCCTCCATCCGAAATCCCTCTCTTTCACTATGAACGCCTATATCTTTTCCTGTTCTCCCATATTATACACCGCCCGCCGTTAACCGGTCAAATTGACCGGTCAGCCAACATTGCCCAAGTACACATATTTCATTCTCTTTTGGGCTATTCTTTGCAATTCATAAAGCTTATCCAATTGCGTGGCGGGTGCTTTATATTGATACCGTGGAAAATAGCGTGACAAATGCAGGGGAATTTCCCTGCTGACGCCGACCAGCCAATCCACCTCTGCACAAAATTCGTTGATATCGTCGCTTATGCCCGGAACGACCAACGTAGTGACTTCCACATGCACGCCTGCTTCTGCCGCCATTTGGATTGTCCGCTGTGCAGCCCGCAGACTGCCGCCTAGTTTGGCATACGTTTTCTCCGCAAATGTTTTGAGGTCGATATTCAGGGCATCCACATAGGGCAGTAATTCCGTCAATGGTTCTTCCTCAATCTGTCCGTTCGTGACGAGCACAGCTTTTTGTCCCGCCTGATGCAATAAGGGCAGCGTATCCCGCAGGTATTCATAGCTCAGTAATGGCTCGTTATAGGTAAAGGCCACGCCGATACTGCCATGTTGTTGACTTGTCTCCTGCGCTAATTCTACCAACTGTTCCGGGCTGATTTGCCAGCGCACTTCCTGCTCTCCCCCTTGGGAAATCGTATGATTCTGGCAAAAGGGACAGGCCATATTACAACCAAAACTCCCCAGGGACAAAATCACGCTGCCCGGATAAAAATGATACAAGGGCTTCTTCTCGATGGGGTCAATGGCCAGCGAAGTAACTTTGCCGTAATTCAAGCTTTTTATCTGCCCTCCCTCGTTGCGGCGTGTACGGCAAAAACCGACCTGTCCTTCTGCCAAAGCACAATGATGCGGACAAAGATTACATGCTTGTTTATTCATGCTTGCCACCTCAAAATCTGATTTATCTGAAAAATATTTGTGCAAGAAAAGCTGACAGGTCAATCAGGACTTGTCAGCTTTCCGTCTATGCTTCTTCGTTTTGCAGGGCTTCTATGCCCTGTTTGAATTCTTCCATCGTCAGGGTGAAGTAGGACAATTCCTGCAAAATGCCATACACTTCCTGCTGAGATTTTGCTTTGTCCAGACGCTCCACCAATTCATCTTCCGTCAACGCATGCAACAGCATGTGCTTGATTTCTGCAATGTCCATTATACTGCCGCCTTATCCTTGATTTCGTCATCGTCCGTAATACGTGCCTCATACTCCGGCTGCTGCTCAAAGATAATGGTCGGCGCCAGGTAAAAGCCATTGAAACGAGTCGCACTGACGCTGGTATATGCGCCCATCTCCGTCACCAATACGTTATCTCCGATTTTCAGTTCCGGCGCCATAAAGTCGCGATACAGCACATCAATGCCATCACAGCTGGGGCCGCCAAAGGTCGAAGGCTTCTTGGCGCCTTTGCCGAAGCAGTGCAGCGGATACGTCCAATGGTCATACATAATCCCGGAGAAACAGCCGTAAATGCCTTCATCGAGAATATACCAAGGCTGCTTGCCACGGGTCTTGGTGCCGATAACGGAAGTGATGAGATTTACGGCCGTGCCGCACATATAACGTCCCGGTTCCGTCCAAACCGCCGTATCGGGGAACAAACGGTCAATCTGTTTATTGATGGCTTCCATCATTGCAGCCAAATCCACATTCAATCCATTGGCATCCGGTACGGGGAAACCGCCGCCGATATCCAAATCCGTCAGATGCATGCCCATTTCTTCTGCTTCATCAAAAAGTTTTCTCGCCACCAGCAAGGCTTCTTCATAAGCCGCTGTGGACAGAGACTGACTGCCCACATGGAAGCAGATGCCCATAGCGTGCAGGCCCGCTTTTTGAGCGGTCAAAAGGAGGTCAAGGGCTTCTTCAACAGGTGCACCGAACTTCGTATTGAGGTCCACCAGCGCCTTGTTATTGCGCACAGCAATGCGCACCAATACATCGGCCCCTGGCACAGCCTCAGCCATCTTGGGAATCTCGGTGGGGTCATCAAAGGTAAAGCGGCGCACGTTAAACTTCTGAGCCGCCTCCAAGCCCCGCCTATCCTTTACTGGATTAGCATATATCATCTGCGAACCATCTACACCCAATTCATGGAGAATCTCCATCTCGCCGGCAGAGGCCACATCAAAATGAGCGCCCAAGCCTGCCAGCCGGGACAAAATTTCCGGCGTAGGATTCGCCTTCATCGCATAAAACACTCCCGCCCGCGGTAAATGACGGCGCATAAACTGGTAGTTTTCCTCAACCTTGTCCAGCGATGCCACCAAAAATGGCGTCGGGTAACGCTTAGCAAGCGTTTTTACTTCTTTTTCGGTAAGTCTGAAATTTTTCATAACACAACCCATTCCGTAATGAATTTAAGATGAATTGACAATTGTTCATCTCATAAGCTACATTGTAATATAAATGATACAAATTAACAATATAAAATCGAAATAAAAACTTCTTTTACCAAAAACACCACAGGATTTGCGATAAGCAAAATTTTTGGCCAAATTTTTCACCCCTGTCAAGTAAAAGTACTTGCACTTAAGGAGGTGTAACACATGGCAAGTGTTTGCGAAATCTGCGCTAAAGGCGAACTGTCTGGCAACAATGTCAGCCATTCCCATCTGAAGACGAGACGCACTTGGAAGCCGAACATCCAGCGTGTACGCGCTGTTGTTGAAGGCGAAGTGAAACGTGTCAACGTCTGCACGCGTTGCCTGCGTTCTGGTAAGGTTCAGCGTGCCCTTTAATTTGCGCATAAATATCACCAAAAGCTGATATATCATAAAATAACCCTATCGCAGTTGCGGTAGGGTTATTTTATATGCTACACTAAAGGGAACGAACAACGTCTTGCTATGGAGGTAAATCCGATGGCTTTACCATACAATATTATTGATTTTGATATGCAGATTGGAAAGAACAAACCGGAAACCATCCGTCATCCGGATAACTACTGCCCTTTCTGCCACCCGGAGGAACTGACGGATATCATCGACAAGGATGGTCCGATTATCCTGCTGCGCAATAAATATAACGTCCTTTCCGGTACGGAACAGTTCGTCCTGATTGAAACGGATATCTGCCACAGCGACATGCCGGACTACTCTGCCGCCCATATGGAACGCCTGCTGCGCTTCGGCCTGCACCATTGGCAGCGGCTCCTGCAATCCGGCAAGTATGATGATGTGGTGTTCTTCAAGAACTATGGCCCGCTATCCGGCGGGACTATCCGTCATCCACATATGCAGATTGTAGCCTTCCCTCACCTGGAGCAGCCTTTGAGCGCTCTGCCGGAGGAATTTGCCGGGGAAATCATCACCTGTCAAAACGGCGTGGAATTTAATATCTCCACCACTCCCCGAATCGGATTCTGGGAACTCAATATCATCCCTGCCGAAATCGAAAGCCCTGCTGCCATCTCGGCTTTGGCAAAATTCCTGCAAATTGGCACAGACTATTTCACCCGTCATTTTCATCAAGGACGGATACAAAGCTACAATATCTTCTTCTACCAGCTAACGGGCCAAGTTTATGCCAAAATCATGCCCCGTTTTGCCACACCGCCGCTCTATGTCGGTTATGGCATTCATGTATGTCCTACCAATATTCAAGAGGCCGTAGCTGAGATAAAGCAGCTTTATTTTTCCACATAAGCAAAAAATGTCATCTGACCAGTCAAATTGACCAGTCAGATGACATTTTCTTATGCTTCTTTTTTGTCAAAAGGTACGTGATTGAGGATAAGGTCCGGATTGTTGTCGGTAATCCACCCCAAAGCCCATTCGTTGTTGACGAGCAGTACCGGATTATTGTGGCGGTCGTAGACGAACATACCGCGGTCAGCGCCTTTAAGCTCTGCCGGCGTTACTTCATGGCCGTCTTCAAAGGCCATCCAGCGTGCTACCTCATAGGGCTGCATATTCATTTCGATATCTACGTTATACTCGTTCTTGAGACGATATTCGAGCACTTCAAACTGCAGGGTGCCGACAGTGCCGACAATGTAGGATTCCGTACCGGCGCCAGCCTGCTGGAACAGCTGAATCGCACCTTCCTGCGTCAACTGCTCAATGCCCTTGACAAACTGCTTGCGCTTCATCGTATCCTTCGCCTGTACGCGAGCAAATTTTTCTGGCGGGAATACCGGGAAATCGGCATATTTGAACTTATGGCTGGCATCGCAGACCGTATCGCCAATGCCGAACACGCCCGGGTCAAAAAGACCGACGATATCGCCGGGATAAGCCGTGTCGATTATCTGTCTGTCCTGCGCCAGGAACTGCTGGGGCTGAGCCAGTTTGAGCATCTTGCCCGTGCGTTCATGCCAGACTTCCATATTGCGCTCGAATTTGCCGGAGCAAATGCGGATAAAGGCCAGACGGTCACGATGTGCCGGATTCATGTTCGCCTGAATCTTGAAGACAAAGCCGGAGAACTTTTCATCGTTGGCGGCAATCAAACCTTCCGAGGATTTGCGTGGCTGCGGCGTCGGTGCCATTTCAATATAGCCTTCCAGGAAGTCCTGTACACCGAAGTTGGTCATAGCCGAACCAAAGAACATCGGCGTCAATTCCCCTTCGTTGACCTTGGCCATGTCAAATTCTTCACCGGCTTCGTTCAAGAGTTCCAAATCCTCCTGCAAAGCTTCCCAAACGTCTTCGCCCACGCGTTCGATAACCTGCGGGTCATCCGGCTCAAACACATCGGCTACGCGGGCTTCCTGACCGTGGGTGGTGTCGGCGGCAAAGAGCAACACCTTGTCGTTGCGACGGTCATACACGCCCATATACTGACCATCCTGACCAATCGGCCAGTTCATGGGATAGGAGCGAATGCCCAGCACGTTTTCGATTTCATCCATCAGGTCAATCGGTGCCTTGCCAAAATGGTCAAGCTTGTTGACAAAGGTAAAGATAGGAATACCACGCTGTTTGCAGACCTTAAAGAGCTTTTTCGTCTGCGCCTCGACGCCCTTGGCTACGTCGATAACCATGACAGCGCTGTCCACAGCCATCAAGGTGCGGTAGGTGTCTTCACTGAAATCCTGATGGCCCGGCGTATCGAGAATGTTGATACGGCAGCCATCATAGTCAAACTGCAATACCGAAGACGTTACCGAGATACCACGCTGTTTTTCAATTTCCATCCAGTCGGACACCGCATGACGCTGCGTCTTGCGGGATTTGATGGAACCGGCCAGGTGAATGGCACCACCATAGAGCAAAAGTTTTTCCGTAAGCGTCGTCTTACCAGCATCCGGGTGGGAAATGATGGCAAAGGTACGACGCTTTTCAATTTCCTTATCAAGTTCTGCGCTTAAAGCTGACAAAATATAGCCTCCAATTGTAGTATAAAATTGATACAAACACACTTTTTTCCTTTTTGAAGTTCCTAAGGGGGTTCAAAATTACGAAAGGGGGTTCATATATATTATCGTATGCGAGTATCGGAAGGCCTTGCTACGACTAAGTTCCGAGCTTTTTGTGTTACGCCCCGCAACAATATCTCAGAGCGTATCTTATCTATTGGCAACCTCTACGAACTCACATAACAGTTATTTTACCATAAAATAAGAAAGGAATACAAGAAAATTGGCACGAGACTTTGCCCGTGCCACTGTTACCCTATATGAATTTCCGTACCATCCTTGAATGTCACGCTGATATCGTCCTTGCTGTATACGGTCATGTAATCCACCAGCGTTCCCCATAAGCCTTCATCAAATTTCGTTACTGCTCCACTTTGCGCAGTAAATGCCTTGACAAATGCCCCCAGTCTTTCGGCTTTGGCCTGTCGTGCCTTAATGGATTTTTCTGTCTCATGATATTTGACTTTAGTCGCATCGTAGCGGCTGACCAGTTCATCATAGCGTTTCTGATAGTCCGTCTGATTTTGAGCTATTCGGGCATTTTCGTTGATGCATTTCTGCACCATGTCCGATAACACCTGCATTTCTTCCATCAGACGTTGGCTTTCAGATTCAAGGTCTGCCGTGTCGCATATCTGCTTCTTAACCAGCCGGATGTTCTCCAACATATCATCTTTGTCCTTCAGCAGCTTGTTTACAGCCTTAATAAAAGCTGCCTTAAATACTGCGGAATCTCCCCTTCATTCTTTTTTACTTTCTTGGTCAGGAAATCAACGGTGAAGTTCTTTTGCAGCAATGCGTCCCCTTTCATTTTTTCACTGGTAAGAATGCTATGCACCGTATTCGCATACCACCTTTCCTTGCCAGTCGGTGATTTTATGCCCAGTTTCATAAGTTCGTGGCCAATGGCATTGTAGGACAGCCCTGTAAGGAAAAGTTTGTAGATGAGTTTTACCACCTTGGCTTGTTCAGGATTTACGACCAGATTGCCATCTTCGCCTCGGTCATAGCCAAGGAAATGTTTATAAGGAACCGTTCCACTTCCTCCACTGCTTATTCATGACTAGCCTCCTCTTGACTTTATACAATCTATCTGGTCAGACCCCGCTTTTTTCCGTTACTTATTAACGCTTTATTCACCGAATGTAAGCGACATACTCCCGGGCTCGCCGCTAATGCGAAAAGTGTGTGATTCCCCATTAGCTTCCGCCACCCCAACACCAGTTTGTTGGTCATATGAAGTCACGTTAGCAATGAATGAGCCAGCATGAGATGTGGAACAGGAAATGGATATCCAATCCCCCGCGCTTTCCACGCGATAACGTGCCCATATCGATATTCCTTGAACTTCCGTTGATGTGCTATAGGTTGCCCCTATAACTTTTGCGATGGCATAGGGGGCATCGGCATCCACCGCTCCACTCTCTTCGTCGCTGTCTTTACCGGTATCTTCTTTTCCACTATCTTTCCCGCTGTCTTCTTTGCCACTGACAGTACCGGACTCATTATTCTTGTTTTCTTCACCCGGCTCGTTTGTTTTTACATCATCCGATTTACTCTCTGCGACCTCACGGTCTTTATCCTCGGCAGTCTCGTCCACCTCCGAGCGATTATCCAAACCTTCGTCCAAAGCTTTGTCCTGCTCATCATCGCTGGCATTTTCGTTGTAGCGGTATTTGAAGGGGCGGTCAATTAGGTGGCTATTACATCATTTTACAACTTGCCGTAATCCCTTATCAATCAAGGGTTCATGGATTAAACCCTGCGTAACTTTTTATAGTTTTCTACCATATATTGGTCTAGTGGCTCTACATTGGCCCTACAGTTTTGGGTATCAGGAAAGGTTTTTATAGCTGACTCGTCAGGTGACAGGTCAGTTTTTTATTGGGATGTTTGGGGTGTTACCCACCCAGGCGGCGTTCTCTGCTTTGGTGGACAGGCCTGTCCCCTCGGAATGCCACCGGCATTCCTCGACGCATCCGACACCGGGGCACGAAAACGATAGAACATAAAGCAGGGGCTTGACCCGTCAATTTGACGGGTCAGCCCCCGCTTATTTCCTTATTGGCGCGGTATCAGGCCAAGTTCGCCTGCCGACAGGCATATACTTCCTCCAGTATCTACAAAGTGCATTCCATTGCCATCCAAAATCTGCCCCGTGGCCGGATCGTAGGGAACAGACATGGAATCCTCCATCGTCTCGCTCATACCGCCAGCGGCGGCATAAACCGAATAGAATAAGGAAAGATTATTTTCGTCTATTTTGTGTACCCGTATCGTATATGACCCGGTAGCACCTTCTGCAAAGCTCTTGTTGGTGTGATAAATTCCTACCACTTTGTCCGCAGCGAAGGGTTGCCGCATGTCCTCGGCTAGATTCACCACCAGCTGAAAATCCGGGGAACGCATCCACTCGATGATTTCGGCTTTTTCCTGGTCTGCTTCTGACAGTTCTTTTTCCTCTTCCTCCACCGATGGTTCTTCGGGCAAAGCCGTGGCTTTTTCCTCCGCCTTGGCTAGTTCATCTCCCGTAAGCCCCGTTACGGCGGTCAATTTTTTGTCCTTGTCGGGGTCATCGGAACTTGTAAGCGTGGTGCGGACGGTAATGCTGCCGTCCTCGTTGACTCTTTGCGACTGGGCGGTAATGCTATTGTCCGGCGCATTTTTCAGTTTGTCATTGTACGTCTTAGCGTCTTTCACTTTTTGGTAAATATCGTAAACCGTTTTGCCATCGCCGTATAAATCATACACATTTTTCAAGGTTACCACTTGCTTGGCTGCTTCGACGATACCACCTTGCTTATACAAATCGTAGGCATTTTTCAAGCTGTTCCATGCCTGGCCGGTAACCAATTTATTCCCCAACTGCATCCCGCCAGTAACCAATGAAAGATTCTCTGTCGTGTTCTGCCATTTTTTCACGGTTTCGTTTTCATCGCCGGTTGCCACAACGAAACCTGTTTGCGTCACCCAGGTCAAAGCTTCGGCTGTTTTAACTGCCGCATGGCTTTTGTCGATAGCGTTTCTGGGGTCTATCCAGGACAAGCCCGCTTCGGCGCATTTGCCAGCAGCAACAGTTGTATAAGAGACTTTGTAATTGTTGTTCTGGAAACTGGCTTCATCTGCCTGCGTTACGGTAACGCCTCTTAGTTCGGCATATTCCTTGGCTCTTTTATAGACATCCAAAGCCTTTTGATACGTTTCGTAATTCGTTCTGCCTTCTATCTTCAGATATTTTGCCAGGCCGCGCAAATTTTGTCCGGGCTTAAATTTATTGTATACTTCCAGTATTTCGTTGTAGCCATACTTGGCCACAATGGCCTCGGTATCGGCGGTGCGTGCAGGGCGTTCGCCGCTGTTGTCAGCTTTTACCTGCGCCTGCAGGGCTTCCTGCTTTGCCCGCGCATCCTCCGCCATCTTTTTCTCCAGGGCCGCAGCTTCTTCTTCAGCTTTTTTGCGGGCAGCAGCCCGATCTTTGGCCGCCTGCTCCCTGGCCTTGGCTTCAGCTTCTGATTCCTGCTGCTCTTCCTTTTTCCACGCATTGTAGCGGTTTTCGTCCCACAGCTGACCTTTTACTCCCGTTTCCCCCTGAAAACGCCAGGTGCCGTTGCTCAAATATTCAATTATGCGCGTGTCATTGTTGCCGACGGTTATGGACTTTTTGGTCCACATTACATGCGGTGCCTTTGCATAGGCCGTTGAAAATACGCGGTCCAGGAGCGCGGCTTTCTTCTCGCCTTGAAGGGGCTTAAAGGGCGAATAGTCCGGCGATTTCTCCAGTTCGGCCAGTGCCACGGACACATCCAGCGCCATAGCCGCCATTTTGTCGGCCGCCTCGTAAGCGTCACGGGTTTTTTCCAGCAGTTGCTCCAGCTTATCGGGGTCGCCATTTTCCGCATCAAAGCGACAGACGAGCGCATTATAGCGGTCTGCCTCTAACCGCATACTGATGGCCGCTGAAACAAAAACTGCGGCAAACTCCACTTCGTCGTTAAAGGCCGGCACGGTGTATTCCAGCACCCCTTCCGGGAGTTGGTCGGAGGGCACGAAAGTTTCTTTGGCCTCTTTCGTCCCACAGCCCGCTAATACAAACGCCAGCATAAGCACCGCCATGCCGGCACACAGGAAGTTCCTGCACGTTTTCCATTGCTTTTTCATCTCGTTTTCCTCCCTCCGGTTCTCCCTGCACAGCGCTTCACTTCACATTAAGGCAATGCGCTTTGATATAGTTCAGCACAAAGTCGTACTGATGGGGATAGGCGTAAATATGGTTGTAGCTGAACAGGCTCTCATATAGTTCTATGTAATCGTTTTGGCGATGTTCATGGATTTCTTTCACCTCTGCAAACTTCATGGCATAGGTGTTGTTCCGCCCCGCCATGCTGGCCCCTACCATATTGGCATCGCCGGTCAGGGTGCCGATAACGGCGCCTGCATCCATCAGACGCTCTACTTTGGCAAAATTTTTCCGATTGGCAATGTGCATGACCCCCTCTGCCCCCATCACAAATTCATAATAATTCCTGCCCCCGTGGAACAGATTGACAAAGGCCACGCCCAGCAGGCACAGCACCAGGCAGGTGCCATAGATAAGGGCACAGGCAAAGACAATGTCCTTTAGCCGAAAGCTGCCCACAAGGGCGCCCATTACGCTGATAATCACCAGCACACAGGTGGCAACGACAAAGAAAATCTTCAACAGCAGGTACAGATGTACGGGATTTTTCCACATATTCTGCACATATTCCCAATGCAGGACACCCGTCTCATCCATCACGATGCCCTCAGGCAGGGCGGAAAGCCCTGCCCGGTCATTCCCACAGCCGGCACCGCCAGGGCTTTCCGCTTCGACAGGAACTGCCCCTTGCACCGCTACGCCGCACGCGGAGCAAAACCGCGCTCCGTCCCCCAGGGCTTTTCCACAATTTGCACAAAACATGAAAGTTTCTCCTTTACCACCATAATCTATATTTTCTTTCTTCTTCTAATTCTTTTTGTCTTTTTTCACCTTTTTTTCTTTCTTTTTCTATCTCTGCTTCATCTTCAAATACATATTGGGCATTGGAGAGCGAGGAATAGCCTTCCATGATCTCTTTTCCCATACCTAACGCACCGCTTTTTTCTCGTTTTATATAAGACATTTCTACGTAACGTGTACTGCTATCGTAAGCGTGACCACCAAGACTTGTTGGGGCATATTTAGCCACCTTTTCTGATTCGAACTGAATCTCCCATTCATAACCATCGGCATCTTTCCCATTGGCCTTGCCGGTCTTTTCGTCATATTTCATTGTAAACGTCTTTTCTGATGGTTCACCATACGGCTGATATTGAACCTCCAAAGTCTTGCCATCCTTCGGCTGAATCTTAACATCCATATGTACACTCGGGCGTCGCTTTCCCTTGGCATCTTTTCCGTTCAAAACACTTTCCTTAGCACCTGTTTCAAAATGATTTTCCTCCGGAAACTCAATTCTATAATAACCTTTCAGATGCTCGGATGTGCCTCGGTATTTGCCCTCTTTCTCCGCGTCGGCATAACGATCCTCGCGAGTGCAGCCGACGAAAAGCCCCGACAGAAACGTTAAAAGCAAAAAGAAAACGAGCAGAGTAAATTTGTCCCTTTTGATGTTCATGTTTATAAACCTCGCATCGCAGTTATTTATTGGCTCTATGAAGGATTTGTTTGCCGTTTACGGTCAGGGAATCATCAGCAGAGTTTGTGATATGCCAGCTCAGGCGCACGTCCCATTCCTGCCCGTTTTCCGCAAAGCGGAACGTACCGGCGGCTTGGCCGCCTCCACCGGAAAAATCGTAGGCCGACGTCACTTCGCAGCCATTGATATAGCGATTGTTCACCGTTACCAGCTTGTTTCCCTTTTCATCGTACCAGTCACCTGCCAGCATTTGTAAATACCGGTCGAGATAAAACCAGCCCAGGGAGCTGGCTGTGCTGCTCTTGCCTGCCGCGATGTTTGCCCGGATGGGATCGTCGGCGGCAGGCCTGTCAGCGGAAACATTGGGAGCAGCAGGCGCCTGCTGTCCCGCATCCTTGGTTATTCCTTCACCGGATTTGCGTTGGGCTTTCCCCTTGGCAATCAAATCCGATTTGCTCAGCTTGGGCGCATCGGGGTTCATGACTTGCCCCTGCTCGCCAGGCCTGTGGTCATCCGTGGAAAAACTGGAGATGGCTATGCCCCCTATCACCAGGATTACCACCGCCGCTGCTATGCCCAAGCCATAGTAGAGTTTTCGCCGGTTCCGCAGCCACGCAGGCTTTCCACCGCTCCCAGCCTGCGCATTTCCGCTAGTTTGCCCATAATTTCCCTGGCTCTGCACAGGGAAATTGGCCGGTTTGATTTCCGCACCGCACTCCGGGCAAAACTTTATTCCGTCAGGTACGTTAGTCCCACAATTTTCGCAAAACATCCTCCCACCTCCGTCATATTCTGCCCTGCAGCAGTTGTTCGCCTTCGCCTTCCTTGCTGTGCGGTACATGGTCCGGCATTTCCACCTTGTTCAGCTTGTTTAGCAGTCTCTTTACCTCATCGGGTACGAACCAGTCCAGAATCAGCTCAAGGGCCTTGTTCAAGGGGATTTGGAAGACCGTTTCGCCTACGGGGTTCGTGAAGTTTACACAGTAGATTTCCTCGCCGTTTACCACGGTCGTCGTAACTTCCGCCCCCAAGGTATTCCAGGTCAGGTTGGCAAGCAGGTCTGCGCTCATGTTGACGGCCATATCGGAAAGATAATCCAGTTGCGCCGCGCTGATGGTATAGCCTGCACCGGCTACAGCATTGACGGTCTTATTGTGGAACAGTGCCCACTTGGTTTTTTCGGTGATGAAATCCTTCATCTGCTTTGCGGAGCCGGATTGCAGCACATTATCCATAGCATCGCTGCCGATTTTCTCCTTAAGCCAGTTGCCGATTACGGTTTTGAGCAGTTCAACTGTGCAGTCCTTTAACACCGCCAGGCAGCACTTGCTGAAGTCGCCTTTGCATTCCTCGTCGTACATATAATGGCGGGCAAAGTTGGTGAAGGCAAAGGCCAGCCCCACTGCCACAACCTTCTTGGGCGCCAGGGGCGCATCCGAGTGTATGACTGCCAGCATGAGGCCTTCCAGTACCTTGTGCGCGGTCTGGGTAATCTTGGTGACATCGAACTGGTATTCATAGCCCCAGGACTGCGCCGCCCAATATTCCCCGGCGTATTCCGTGAGCATATCCTTGAAGGGGGTCAGGACGATTTCCGTCAGTTCAGCCATTTCGTAATCCCGGAAATGGACAAACACATAATATTTGACCACATAGGTGAACGCCTGGTCGCCCAGCCATTTGGTCATTTCCAGGCCAGCCACCCAGTTGTTCATGTGGTCGCCCACGGCTTTCAGTTCGCTGGCATCGGTGGCGTAATAAATCGTGGCTTCATAGCAGATGGCATAGCGAATCTGCTTCAGGGTGCTGGCGGCCACTACGGAGCTGCCCCTGACCTCCCGCACGAGTTTCTGGGCCTGGCTGTTCTTCTGCAGGCCGTAACGCTGGCAGGCTCTGATGAGCAGGTCATGCTCGGCCTGCCATTCTTTCGTGCCGCGCGGGTCGGGCACTTCGCCCTTGAATTTGATGGGGAGCCGCTTGTCATAATGCACCGCCCCCAAGGATTCCACATACCATTTGGCCAGATACTCCACGCCGACTGCTGGCAGGGTTTTCTGCGGCTCAATCATATAAATGCCGTCATTGCCCATTTCCACATTGACCTGATAGGGCAGTCTTAACAGCATATTCCGAGCCGCTTCATTTTCGCCATCCAGGCACTCAGCCACAGCCAGGCGGCGTTCCACGATGACATTGCCCGCCGCATCCTTGTAAGCGCAGGCCAGGTCAAAACGCGTGGGCCGGATTTCCTGGGCAAAAAAGCCCTGGTCATCCGAGGGACAGGTATCGACAATCAGGCATCCGTCCTCAATCACCGCATTGCTGACGGATATGCCTTCGGGATAGAGGTCTACGATAAACGTGGATTCCGCCCGTTCCGTCTCGCCTTGGGCCGTGATTTTCATATAGACGGTGAGTTTTGAGGCAATCAGGGCATCGGGTTCAATGGGCGGCGTATGATTTACAATAACCGCCTTGAACTGGAAAGCGTCCAGTTTCTCCACGCTCACCTGCAAATCGCCGTTGCCGCTTTCTACCGTGATATTGCCGGCCTCCAAATCCTGGGCAAAATCGCAGAGATTAAAGGGCACTTCGTAAATATCGTTGCCGCCGAAGAGGGCATTGACCAGCATGACCGCATCCAGATGGTCTTGCGCGGGATATTCGATATAAGGCTCGCCCACCAGGACAAAAATAAGACGCTCGGTAAACGTTCCACCCTCGCCCTCGAAACAGAAGGCCACCGCACATTCAACATCCGGCAGAGAATCGCTGGGAATATAAACAGCAGCAGCCATATAATTGACCGCCCCCGAATTCACCAAGCCGTGCTCCGTTGCTTCCACACCTTCAGTCTCCGAAAAAATCCTTATCTGGGCAGTCAAATCAGGACGGTCAACCTCCATGCCGTCAGGCCTTGTTTCGGCAATGCGGGCGTAGACATAGACCGGCGGCGCCCCCTTTTTGATGCGGTTGCCGAAGTCCTTGTAGACATAAAGCCTGAAAGCGCTCTGCCGTCCCCCCTCATCCTTGCCGCTGCTGCCTGCTGCACCAAGGGCAGCAGCCGCTGCAGCACTGGCGATAACGATGGCAATGGGGATAGCCACGCCGCCGTCCTCACCGGGTTTGCTGTTGGCTTTGGTGGTAACGGTGACAGACTCCTTATCGCCGCTATCTGCAGCTTGCAGATTCGTCAGATTTACCTCATACACCACGGGGTCACTTGCCGTTATGGTCAAGTTCGCAAGATACGTTTCCAATTTTGCTATCTGCGAGGCATGGCCCTGTTTTCCCTTCTCGCCAAAGCCACCACCAGGATAAACTTCATAATGGATAACATATTTTTCCGGCAAGGAAGGAATCTCCACTAACACCAGTGCTCTACCACCCAGACTGTGGAAACTGTTTCCGGAATATTGCCAGCTTTCCAGCAAATATACCTTTTGCCCGGATGCCGTAGTAAATTCTTTTTCTTTATATTCATGCGACTTGTCCTTAGTACTCTTTTCCCTCCATTCGGATAAAAATTTTTCCCAACTGTCACCATATATACTCTCAGCAGCATACAAAGAATTCAAAATCACACCTTCCGCCTCATTCAACGGGGTGAACGTAGTATATTTCAAACCTTTGCTCGCAGGCACAGCCGAAAACAACAAGTCAAATCTGCCTTTGTACAGGCTGTTGGCAGCCACTTCTTTTGTGGTGCCATCTTTATCCGTCTGATACCTTCTCTGATACACATAAAAAATCCATGACATGTGATTCGTGTTGGGATAGTTTGTTTTCGTAGCCTTAAAGGTTTTACCATCGTGCCATGCTTGGCCTTGTATTTCGCACCGATAAAGCTGCGGATTATTTTTTATTTTCGCCCAGGGAATTAACCACTTTTGCATATCTTCATTAGCACTTCTTAAATCGGCTATATTCGACGTATGTATGTCCGTACGTGATTCAATTATTTCTTCCTTAGGGCCGCTAAGGTCTATATTCACGTTTATCTCCGCCGAGGCCATGCCGCCCAGCCACACCATCACCACCAGCAGCACAGCCGCCGTCCTGCCTAATATCCGCCTCCCCATAAGCCTCTCCTTTCGCCATACGTGCCATCGACTTTTCCACACGCCCTAATATGTTGACAAAATGATATACATCATATCCGCGCCAAAGGATATCGCCTGGCCATTGCCGATGGGATAGGAAACGCTCTCCTCCGGGCTGTTCGGCACCCGGGGCATTTCCGGCAGGTTATAGGCCTTTTGGAATTCTGCCATCGAGCTATGGCAGTTCAGGCCGGATTTGGTTAAACGGACGCTGCTGTACAGAATCACGATACTGTCTACACGATTGGCATTGAACCGCACCACCAGATTTTTGTAGCGGTAAAGCCAGCCTTCTGGAAAGTCGTTCCCGCCCACTTGCAGAGGCTTTATGCTGTCCAGAATCTTATCCGGCTTGCCCAGTTTCTGTTCCACCTGCTCCGGCGTCATGCCCAGATAAATGCCTTTTACGCTTTCCGCAGGGTTTTCCTTTTTCACGCTTATGAGTTCCGCTGTTCCCGCAGGCTTGGCATTTTCCTGCGGCTGTTTTTCCGTCTGCGGCTTGTTGGCCGCCGGCTGGGAAGCCGTCTCTACCGCGGCTTTTTCGGCGGGCTTATCCTTCCCGATCCAGCCAAAATGCCAGGCCGCAAAGCCACCCCCTGCCAAAAGCAGCACCAGGGCAGCTATGCCGATGCCCAAAGCCAGATTCTTGCTGCCTCCGTCAGGCTGGGCACTGCCCTGCGGAGAAAAACCTGCAGCTGGCGGCGGCACGGGCGGCTGTGCAGGCTGGACAGGCGGCATAGGCACCGTATTCTGGGACACTTCTGCTGCCGGGGCGCCGCACTCCGGGCAGAATCTTGCCCCTTCCGGCATTTTGGTTCCACATTTCCCGCAAAACATCGTTCTATTCCTCCTGCCTTATTATCAGGTCGCATAAATCGACAGCAATACATATTCCATATCCATGCCAAAGTAAAGCGTCTGGCCATTGCCGATAGAGGCCTGGCTGGACATGTACCGGTTCTTCGGCAGCTGCGGTGTTCTCTGCAGGCCATAGGCTTTGGCATATTCCTCCAGGGAGCTTTGACAGTTCAGCCCCGATTTTTCAAAGCGCAGCTTGCTGCCTTTCAAAAGGGCAATCCCTTCCACACTGCCGTTGCCAAAGACGATAATCAGGCCCTTGTCCGGATAATACCAGCCCTTGGAAAAGGTATAATCACCCGCTGTTACCGCATTATCCTTGCCCAGATTACTGGACGGCTTGCCCAGTTTCTGTTCCACCTGCTCCGGCGTCATGCCCAGGCAGACGCCGCTCACGGTTTCCAAATCCGCTGCCGCATCGGCGGTTCTATGCAAGGTCTGATTGCCATTGACGCTCAGCGAATCCAAATCGCTCTTGCTGATATTCCAATCCAGGCGCACATCCCATTCCTGTCCGTTTTCCTGCAGGCGGAAGGTGCCTCCGGCAAGGCCGCCGCCACCGGCAAGGTCATATATGCCCTCGATTTTGCAATCGTTAATCTGCGTGTCCCCCACAGTCACCAGCTTGCGGCCTTTGCTGTCATACCAGTCCCCCTGGATAATCCGCAAGAACTTCTCCGTCAGCTTTTCGTCTAATTTGCGATTCACGTTGCCCGTGCCCATAGGAATACTGGCGCGTATGGGGTCAGCAACCTCCTCGGCCTCCTGCTTGGCAGCCGCCTCCATCGTAATATCGCCTTTCCCCAGCCAGCCGAAATGCCAGGCCGCAAAACCGCCCCCTGCCAACAGCAGCACCAGAGCAGCTATGCCGATACCCAAAGCCAGATTCTTGCTGCCTCCGTCAGGCTGGGCACTGCCCTGCGGAGAAAAACCTGCAGCTGGCGGCGGCACGGGCGGCTGTGCAGGCTGGGCCGCTGTGGCTGCCGGGGCGCCGCATTCCGGGCAGAATCTTGACCCTTCCGGCATCTTGGTTCCACATTTTTCGCAAAACATATCGCATATCTCCTTTATGTCCATCTACTTTTTACATTTCGGCAGGATTAACGCGTTTCACCGGGCAGGCTTGGCACCTCCCCCAAAAATAAGCTGTGCAACAGCTCCCACTAATGGCAAAAAAATCCCCAGCGCCCAGATAAGCGCCCCCTGTTTCACCAGGGCCAAAAGCAGGGCCAGGGCAAAGCCTGCGGTAAGGCCGAAGTAAATCCCCTGCAGGGAAGGAATATCTTCCTGCAGTCCCTCGGGAGTCTTGCGGGCGGTCACGGATTGCAGCAGGCTTTTTATCATGCCGCTGCCCTGCCCCCAAGCGGTGAGGACAAGGGAGGCGGGAGCAAGCGCTGCCAAAAGCCCTGTGTAGCTTGGCTGGCCGGTCAGGGCGAAAATCAGCAGAGCTGCGCCTGCGCCAATGGCAAGCCAGGGCAATGCGGAACGGTCGCTTTTGACCGTCTCCAGCGCCACAGACAGCAGGCGGCAGCCTTTGACCGCCTGGCTGCCGCCGCCTGTTGCCAGGGAAATTACCGCCGCCAACAATACGGACTGGCCTAAGATGCCACCCAGAATGCCCGTCAGCTTTGTCCCACTGCTGATAAGCAGCAGGGAACTGGCGATTTTCACCGGCGCGCCGCCTATGCCCTTGGTACGGAGAATGCCCAGCACTATCCAGAGCAGCACCATGGCCCCCGCACAAATCAACACCCGGGGATTCTTCACCACCGACGCCAGCCTGCCCCGGATGCTCCCTGCCATGTTTTTTAACATGGCCAGGGGCGCAAGGATAGCGGGCAGCGGCAAGGGATTGATGGTGCCCAGCAGGACTTCACCCGGTGCCGTGCCTGCCATCTGCCCCTGCAACAGGCCAGCCGCCTGCTGCAGGGGCGTGGCCACGGGCATTGCCACTTGGGGCTGCATCGGCTGTGTTCTTTCCTGCTCGCCGGGGGCAGCCGGCTCGGCAGGAACTTCCGGCACCGGCTCTAGCTGTATTGCCTGCACCGGCTCCGGCAGGACGGACGGTTCCGGCTCTGGTGCAGCCTGCGGTGCCTGTACCTGTCCCGCCCCGCAATAGCGGCAGAAACGCGCATCTCGGGAGATTTCCTGGCCGCAGTTTGTGCAGAACTTGCTTTCCCCTTCCTCTGCCGGTGCCGTTTCCTTTTCCACCAAAGAGTCCGGCAGGTCGTCATCCTCATGCCCGATGGGCAGATAAAGCCATTCGATTTCCTCGCCCCTGTCCTCGGTAAAGCCGATGGCACCATTGGGGGCTGTCAGGTAGAAGGTGTCCTCATCCGTCGTCACATCTGATTCCGTATCGTGAAGGCCTGCCATGGCTAGCAGGTTGTTGTAATCGCTGGTTTCCTCCGTGCCGCGGAAACTCCAACAGACGGCGATTTGACCTGCACGGCGGGCGGCATCGGTAAGGCTCATATAGCGTTCCAGATTCATGCTCGTTCCTCCCTACTTCACCAGGATATTATGGCAATACTTGCACCGGTCGAGGCTCGCCTTGCTTTCCTTGCCGCAGACGGGGCAAATCAAATATTTGTCACGGGACTTGTCGTATTTCTCATAGAAATTGTTGAGCTGGGGATGGTAGCGCACATAATCGCCTACACGGAAATAATCGTAGTAACGGCGGGCACTATCGCGCTCCATGATTTCCTTTTTCTCGCCCGCAGCAGTACGAAATTCCAGATGGTATTCAAAATAGGTCTGCGTCTCGATATGGTTATCGTATTTGTCATTGCCCTGCCTGACGCGTTCACGCGCATACTTATTCACCACCACGCCTTCCCAGGGGCGGTCGTGCTGCGTACTGTAACCGTCATAAAGATAAAAAGCCCCGATAAGCAGGCTGAAGAAACCGCCCACCACCATGCCCAAAGGCAGGCCCACATCGCTGGACACAAATCCCGCAATCGTCAGGAGCAGGAAGGGCACGGGGATAACCCCGCGCCAGAATTTCCTGGCACTCTGCCGCCTTCCCGCCACCGCTGCCAGCAGCTCCGGGTGAAAGGCAAGCGCAGAGTAGCCCACGGGATTTTTCGCCTTGACGGGCTGCTCCTGTGCAAGTCTCGTCCCGCACGCGGAGCAAAAGGCAGCACCCTCACCCGCCTGGCTGTCGCAATTTGGACAAAACATAGCGTTCAGGCTCCTTTCCCAAAACGACCCAAAGCCCTCTTTGCAGCAAAAAGAGAGCTAGAATAAAACGATATTTCTGCGCATAACACAAGAATTTTTTACCGATAGTCCCCCCCGAGAGGACTATCGTTTTTTCTTCCATAAGGAAGTTTTGGTCCTTAAAAATTCGCGTCCACATTGTGAAAAACTCCCCGAAAAACTTCCTTATATTCATAATCTATTCATTCATAATCTTCTGTTTATTTTCGCCATCAAACCGCCCTTTTCCTGCCGTATTTCCCGATTTATATGAGCCTTAAAGATACATAGTTTGGGTTGTTTTTTCCGCAGGGATATATTACAATACGAATATACTGAACTTTTCCACAATATTATTTTTAGGGAGGAATTATTATGGCCAAATTCTGTACCAACTGCGGCTCACCTTTGAATGGCACGCCTAAGTTCTGCCCGTTCTGCGGTACGCCTGTACTTGCCGCCCATCCAGCACCGCCAGCTCAGCAGGCACCGGCTCCGCAGCCTGCCGTTCCTTCCCCGCCTCAGGCTGCTGCACCGCCAGCGCCGCCCCCGCCTGCCATGCGCACGCCGCCGCCCCCCGCTATGCAAGCGCCGCCTCCTGCACCGGCACAGCCTGCAGCGTACAGTGCGCCCGTGCCCCCCATGCCGCAGGCACCGCCTAACGCCTATAATCCCCAGTTTCAGCAAAATGTTCCCCCCAGCTTTGCCTACGGAAACGAGCCTTATATTCCCGACGAGGGCATCGCTGCCATGTTCTTCCGCTATGACAATCGCCTGAACCGCAAGCGCTATATCCTGCGGGGGCTTGTGCTGGTCGGAATCTACATCGCCGTCGCCATGGTTGCAGGCCTGTTGGGCATGCTCATTGACCAGGAAGTGGCCTCCCTGCTGATTATGCTGGTGGGCCTGGCCATCATGGTGCCCAGCTATATGCTCCTGATACGCCGCCTTCATGACCTTGACCGGCCGGGCTGGTGGAGCATAGGCGCCCTTATCCCCGCCGTAAATTTCGCGCTCGCCATCTATGCGCTCTGCTGCCAAGGCACCGTCGGGCCGAACCAATACGGACCAGACCCTCTGCAGTGACGAATAAAACACAAGGAGGGCGGCGTTGACCAGTCAACGCCGCCCTCCTTCTATCATTTTTCCAGCCGTTTCAGCTCCTGTATCAGCTCCCCCAACGTGCGCCCAGTCATAGTCCAGCTTGCCTTACCTCACGATATTTTTCGTAATAGTTCTGCTCACGTTTCGTATAATATTCAAGGTCACTTAACATACGCTGAACATCTTTTCGTGTCTCCTCATTCCACTCTCCCAACTGGTCATAATTCACAACCACCACTTCAAGTGGTGGTTTGACCTAGCCCTATAAGGGCAATTACTTGCACACCTAAAAGGCGGGCATCGCAAGCACTGTTACCTGCTAGCTTCTAAAAGAAGCGTTTCTTAGGTTGGTCTTCCGCTTTTGCGTAGACTTCCTGCTCTACGATGTACTTCTTTATTGCTTCTTCTGTCACATTTCCTACTGTCCCCACAAAATAACCTCTTGCCCAGAATGCTTTATCCCATTTGCCATACAAATCTGGATGCATATCGTGAATCATCAGGGCACTTTTGCCTTTCAAATACCCTACGAATTTAGACACTGCTATTTTCGGTGGAATGCTTACGCATAGGTGCACATGGTCGATGCATACTGCTCCGGATACTATTTCGATGTTCTTGTATGCGCATAGCTTTGTTATTGCTTCTTTTACGTCAACCCGTATTTTT
>CACZIV010000041.1 GCA_902781305.1 Pseudoselenomonas ruminantium | reverse complement strand
CTAAAATGGCTTTTTCAGCTTTTTCGTGTGGCTTATTTTAGTCAATTATCTCATCTGGGAGGAAAAATTTACATACACTGTATTATTTTGCGGTTACGTTACTTCGATGTCTAATTGACCGATGGTTTGGTTGGTGATTTTTTGAGGGTTGACGAGGGGATACTGGCTAATCGGGATTGTGATGTCTGTAGTTTCGTCCGGGCCCAGCGCGTTTATGGGTAGACTTTGGGTGCTGGTTTGACCGTTGCTGCTATAGTGAAGGATTGCATGTGCATTATTCCATGGTTGAGAACTTTTGTTGTGGAGGCGGATTTTGATGGTATCATCCGGTGATAAATGGATGATACCTTGTGGATTATCTTGTGCCGCCCAAGATTGGCGGGGGAGTTTTATGACGGTGCCTGAGTTGTCAATGCTTGTGTCAAAGTTTTCCATCCACGCGTTCATATATTCGCCATTCCAAAAATATTGGACGCGGATATAGTTGGTGGCTTTAGCAATGGGAGCAGGCGTTGGGGAGGTGGCTGGGGCTGAATGGGCGGCAGGGGGAGCTGTGGCGGTGACGGTGGTATTGGGGGCGATGGCAGGAGCTGGCGGCTTAACCGTTTCAGCAGCCGGGGGAGTGGTGCTGGCATCCTGAGGTGTGTTGGTGCTGACTGGCTGCGTTGGGGGCGTTTCTTCAGCGGTATTGGAGGGCGTTGGTTCCAACTGTGGCTGGGGAAAAGGATAGAAGTATGCTGCCAGCAGGGCCAGGAGGGAAAGACACAGGAGCAGGGCGATTTTTTTATTCAGGGCAGGCCGCTTGATGGCCGCTCTTAGTTCCTGCATATTTTGATAACGGTCGGCAGGGTCAAGGCGCTGGCAGCGTTTGAGGATGGAGCGGAGCTTTCCTTGATAGTCCGGGGGCAGCAGTTCGTTGATGGTCTGCCCCAGGGCGTAAATATCGCTGCGGCAGTCGGTCTGCTGAAAGCCAAACTGCTCTGGCGGGGCGTAGGTTTTTGTGCCGAGCAGTTCGGTGTCTTCGCGCTGGTTGTCTTTTAACAGTCGGCAGGTGTCGAAGTCAATAAGCCGGGGCGTGCCGTCCTTTTCGATAAGGATATGGGCGGGCTTTATATCGCGGTGGATAATGCCCAGCGCGTGCAGGGCGGCAAGGCCGTCGCAGAGGGCAAGCATGATGTTTGTTGCTTCTTTTGGGGTGAGGAAGCGGCCTTCCTGTTTATATTGGGCAAGGCTGGTGCCGGTGATGTATTCTTCGCTGGTGATGGTTTCATTTTTGGTTTCGGCAATGTAGTACAGCTTGGGCAGCAGAGCGATTTGGGCATCTTTTAGCGGACGCAGGGGCAGTCCGGTTTGCCGCAGGTGTTTTAGGATGAATAGTTGTCCCTGTGGGTCAGCGGCCAGCCATACCGCACTGCGCTCCGTCTGTTTGAGCAGGCGGATTTTTTTGTATTGGCTGTTTATAAAGTCTAGGGCATGCATAAAATCACCTTGCTTTCTCGTAGAGGCTGTTCTATGATGGTGGTATATTGCAGCAGGGAGGGAGTTTTGATGAAGGAACAGGAAATGGATACGGAATCCTTAGAGAATCGGTTAAGCCAGGCTGGCGACGTGGAGGATTTTTGGCGGGATAATGCGCTGAATCTGCGGAAGATGACGCTGGCGGAGTTCTTGCAGGAGCTTTTGGTGCAAAAAGGCTTAAAGACCGTTGATATCATCAAGCGGTCGGGGATGGACAGAGGTTATGTTTATCATATATTCGGCGGACAGAAGGCGAATCCTTCCCGCGATAAGGTGTTGGTTTTGGCCTTGGCCATGGAGCTTAGTCCAAAGGAAACGCAGCATTTTCTGCATTATGCAGGAGCGGGGGCACTCTATGTCCGCGACCATTTTGACAGTGTGATTTGGTATGCGCTGGAACATCGGCTAGGGGTCACGGAAACTAATCTGTTATTGGATGAATTGGGCCTGCGGGCATTGGCTTTATGATTTTGTCAAATTTTAACAATCGAGTGCACAAAACTTTTGTGTTCTCGGTCATTTTCATGTATAATGTAAGTTAGTGTGAGTAAGAATAGCAAGTACAGAGATGCTTGACATGGAGGGTATAGTTTTGGAAACAGCGAAATATAAACGTGTTGTCTTGAAGCTTTCTGGTGAGTCTTTGGCCGGTGATCAGGGGTTCGGTATCAATCCGCCTATCGTGGAAGATATCGCCAAGCAGATTAAGGCCATCCGTGAGCGTGGCGTAGATGTGGCTGTAGTTGTTGGCGGCGGCAATATCTGGCGCGGCCTTGCTGGTTCTGCCAAGGGTATGGACCGTGCACAGGCTGACTATATGGGCATGATGGCAACGGTGATGAATGCCCTGGCCCTGCAGGACGCTTTGGAAAAGATGGACGTGGATACGCGTGTGCAGACGGCCATTGAAATGCGTCAGGTCGCTGAACTCTATATTCGCCGCAAGGCTATCCGCCATATGGAAAAGGGCCGGGTAGTAATCTTCGGTGCGGGTACGGGCAATCCGTATTTCTCCACGGATACGACGGCTGCTCTGCGCGCGGCAGAAATTGAAGCCGATGTTATCCTGATGGCTAAGAAGGGCACCGATGGTATTTACGATTCTGACCCGAATAAGAACCCCAATGCGAAGAAGTTCGATGAACTGACTTATCTCGAAATCATCAGCAAGGGCTTGCAGGTTATGGATACCACGGCTACGAGCCTCTGCATGGACAACAAGATTCCTCTCGTTGTCTTTAACATTGATGATCATGAAAATATCGTGCGTGCGGCCCTCGGTGAGGAAATCGGCACCACTGTAGGAGGAAAATAATATGGTAAAAGATATTTTAAGCTCCCATGAAGAGCGTATGCAGAAATCCATTGATGCACTGAAACGTGAATTCGCATCCCTGCGGGCTGGCCGTGCTACGCCGTCTCTCTTGGACAAGGTTATGGTGGATTACTATGGCACGCCGACGCCGGTTAACCAGATTGCCAAAGTGGCTGTTCCGGAACCGCGCATGATTATGATTCAGCCCTATGAAAAATCCATGCTCCATGAAGTGGAAGTAGCCATCATGAAGTCGGATTTGGGCCTGTCCCCGAACTCGGATGGTACGGCTATCCGTCTGGCTATTCCGGCACTGACACAGGAACGCCGTCAGGAACTCGTGAAGACCGTTAACAAGAAGGCAGAAGAAGCCAAGGTTGCTATCCGTAATGTGCGCCGCGATGGTAACGATGCCATCAAGAAGCTGGAAAAGGGCAAGGAAATCACGGAGGACGAATCCAAGAAGGCTCAGGAATCCATGCAGAAGCTGGCCGATAAGTATGTAAAAGTGGTTGATACCACCCGTGCCGGCAAGGAAAAGGAAGTCATGGAAGTCTGATGGCACCCGATGTTGCGGCACTCCCGTGGAAGGAAGCAGAAGCCAGACTGCGGGAAGCAAATGTATCTTATACAACGGAACGGACTCGTCCCACGCGGGATTTTTTCCCTGTGGATGAGGATAGATTGTATGTTATTCGCCAGCGTGAGGGAGCAGACGGCAAGCTGCTTCTGACGCTGGCGGCTAAACAGATTCCTATGGAGGAGGTGTAACACATGGCTTACAAAATTGGTGAGGATTGCATTTCTTGCGGTTCCTGCGCTGCTACTTGCCCGGTAGAGGCAATCAGCGAGGGTGCAGAACGTTATGAAATCGACCCGGATAAGTGCGTAGAGTGCGGCGCTTGCGCTGCTGGCTGCCCGGTATCTGCTATCGAGGCTCCCTGACGCTACTTTGCAAGCCCCTCTGGTGCTTTTGGCAGAGGGGCTTGTTTTGCTTTATGAGATAATTTTCCTAGTGAGGGATTATATATGATAAATAAATTATTAGGCAAGGCAGTCATGACGCTTGCTGGCCGTGATGACTTTGCTATTCCAAAGCATGATTCGCCGTTGTTTGAGGGTGTTGACTGGGATAACCTTCCCCGTCATGTAGCGGTAATAATGGACGGCAATGGCCGTTGGGCTAACGCGCAGGGGCAGGTTAGAACCGTTGGCCACAGTGCAGGAGCCAAGGTTTTAAAAAATATCCTGAAGACCGCTATAGGCTTGAATCTTGAGGCGTTGACGGTATACGCATTTTCCACAGAAAACTGGACTCGTCCGGCTGCAGAAGTAAAGTTCCTGATGAATCTTATCTATGGGTATTTGAAGCAGGAATTGCAGGAAATGCATGAAGACAACGTGCGAATTCACTTTATCGGTGATATCGATGGACTGCCTGATTATCTCCAAGAGGAAATTCGTGAGGCCGAGGAACTGATGAAGAACAATACAGGCATCAAGTTCAATGTAGCAACAAACTATGGTGGTCAGGATGAAATGATTCGTGCGATACAGAAAATTGCTGTATCGGTGCAGAACGGAGAAATCACGCCTGCGGATATTCAAAAAGAGTTGATTGAGGATAGTTTGGATACCTGCGGCAATCCACCTGTAGACTTGTTGATTCGCACGGGCGGTGATCATCGTTTGTCGAACTTCCTTCTTTGGCAGGTAGCATATGCTGAGTTTTATTCGGCAGAGGTTCCCTGGCCGGAATTCTCGCCGAAGTGCTTTGTCGAGGCAATAAAGGAGTTTAACAATCGTGACCGGCGCTTTGGCGGCCTCAATGATGATAAAAAATAATGGGAGCGTTGCTTTTTGTTAGTTAGAATTATCACGGGAATTATCGGCATTGCTGCTGCGGCTTTTGTCATTCAGACAGGGGGCGTGGTCTTTGCCGGTTTTACGCTTTTACTGATGCTTTTGGCCTGGTTCGAGTATGCCCGGGCTTTTTCAGAGCGTGGGATGGGGATTGCCCTCGTTACGGGCTTTATCGCTTTGGCGGCTATGTGGTATGCTGCCTGGCAAAAGCCGGAACTTCTGGCACTGGCCTGCCCGCTTATCGTACTGGTTATGCTGCTCGAAAGCGTACTGCTGCGCAGTTCGACCACCATTATGGATGCGTTGGCTTCGGGGGCAGGGCTTATCTACATCGGTTTTCCGTTTACCTGCCTGCTGCAGCTGCGGGGAATGTTGCCGGAGACGGTTTTTAGTACGGAAATCAGCAGTTTCACCTTTGGCTGTGCCTTTGTCTGGATTATGTTTATCGGCACCTGGGCCAGCGATACCTTTGCTTATTTTACGGGTACGGCGATTGGCCGGCATAAGCTTTGCCCGTCCATCAGCCCCAATAAGACCATTGAGGGCTTTATGGGTTCCGTTATCGGGACTACGGCGGTCGTAGCCGGTTTAGGCTATTATTTGAATCTGCCTTTGCAGGAAATGGCGGTACTAGGGCTGTTGATTGCCATTTTTGCCACGCTCGGGGACTTGGTGGAATCTGTGGCCAAGCGTTATGTGGGCATTAAGGATTCCGGGAATATCATTCCCGGTCATGGCGGCGTTTGGGACCGCTTTGACAGCGTTCTCTTTACGGCACCGCTGGTTTTTTATTTTGTACAGTTTGTAAATCTTCTGGGGAAGTGATAACAGATGAAAAATATTGCAGTATTGGGCTCTACGGGCTCTATCGGCACGCAGACCCTTGAAGTCGTGCGCCGCAATCCGGAGCTTTTCCATATATCGGTGCTCGCGGCCAATTCCCGCGATGAACTCTTTGAGGCGCAGGTTCGCGAGTTTGAACCGGAACTGGCGGTATTGGCGGATGTTGATGCTTATAACCGCTTAAAGAGCCGTTACAGCGGCAAGACGAAGCTGGCCGGCGGCCGTCAGGCGTTTATTGACGCCGCCGCTTTTGATGGTGTAGATACCGTCGTAACGTCCATGATGGGCTTCGCCGGTCTGGAACCGACCATGAAGGCCTTGGATGCGAAGAAAAATATCGCATTGGCCAACAAGGAAACCTTGGTGGTAGCTGGCGAAATCGTAACCCGCAGAGCCAAGGAGCAGGGCGTCAAGATTCTGCCGGTGGACAGCGAACATTGTGCGTTCTTCCAATGCCTGCAGGGTGAGAAGCTGGAGTCCATCGAAAAGCTCCTGCTGACCTGCTCCGGCGGTCCCTTCCGCGGCAAGAAGCGTGAAGATTTGCTGGATGCTACGAAGGCGCAGGTACTTGCCCATCCAACCTGGAATATGGGGCAGAAAATCACTGTAGACTCGGCAAGTCTCGTGAACAAGGGCCTCGAAGTTATCGAAGCCAAGTGGCTCTATGATGCAAGCTATGACCAGATTCAGGTGGTGGTTCATCCGCAGAGCATTGTGCATTCCATGGTGCAGTTCCGCGATGGTGCCGTGATTGCGCAGCTTGGTTCCACGGATATGAAGCTGCCGATTCAGTACGCGCTGACCTATCCTGACCGCGTGCAGTCCAGCTTTGACCGTTTGGATTTCTGGCAGATGAAGGATTTGACCTTCAGCCAGCCGGATACGGATACGTTCAAGGGTCTCAAATTTGCCTATGAAGCCGGTGCCATGGGCGGCAGTATGCCCTGCGTGTTCAACGCAGCTAATGAAATTGCCGTAGGTGCGTTCCTGCGCGATGAAATCAAATTCCTCGATATTTACGATATCATTGAAGAAACGATGCTCAAGCGCGAATGTATTGTCGAGCCTACGTTGGAAGAACTTTTCGAAGAAGACCGCTGGGCAAGGGAATTTGCCACGGAAGTTTTGCGGAAGTTGTAAAAGGACGGTGACATTATGGTATTAACCATTGCAGCGGCTGTTTTTGTTTTTGGCCTGCTGGTATTGGTGCATGAATTGGGCCATTTTATCACGGCGAAAATGACGGGGATGCGGGTCGATGAATTTGCCATCGGCTTTGGCCCGAAGATTTTCAGTTTCACCCGGGGAGAGACGGTGTATTCCCTGCGGGCAATCCCGCTGGGGGGGTTTAACGATATTGCAGGCATGGACCCGGCCAACAATGAGGCCGGGGCGCGCGGCTACTGCGAAAAGCCGGTACTCTCCCGTATGATTGTCATTCTGGCCGGTTCGGCGATGAACTTTGTCCTGCCGGTGGTGCTGTTCTTTGGGATTTTCTTCTTCTCCGGCGTCAGCACGCCGAATCCGGAGCCGGTGCTCGGCACGGTTATTGCCGGCAAGGCGGCGGATTTGGCCGGACTTAAAGACGGGGACCGGATTATCAGTCTGGACGGCAAGGAAATCAGCAGCTGGACGGAATTTGTCGATAACGTCAAGGACAATCCGGGAAAACCCATAGCGGTAGTGGCCAACCGTGGCGGGGAAACGATTGAAACCACCATGATACCTGCTTTGGATGAGAAATCTCAAAGAGCCATGGTGGGCGTGATGAGTTCCGTGGATACCCGCGAGACGGGCTTGTTTGAATCCATGGGGCTGGCCCTGCAAAAGACGGGCTTGATTATCGTCATGATGCTCGATGCCTTAATGCAGATTATCTTGAAACTTTCCGGCTCGGAACTGGCTGGCCCCATCGGTGTGGCGCAAATGGCCGGGGAAGTAGCGCAGATGGGCTTTGTGCCGCTTTTGAATTTTGCAGCGTTCCTGAGCCTGAACTTGGGTATTGTGAACCTGTTCCCGATTCCGGCGCTTGACGGCGGCCATTTTGTGACCCTGTGCGTCGAGGCGGTGCGTGGCAAACCCATGAGCCCCAAGGCTTTGGAATATACGCAGAAGGTGGGCATTGTGCTCCTGCTTCTGCTGATGGTTTTAGCAACCAAAAATGACATTGTACGCGTCTTTACGGGAGGCTAAATAGATGTTTGAACGTAAAAATACCCGTCAGATTCATATTGGCAATGTGGCCATTGGCGGCGGTGCGCCGATTTCTGTGCAGTCCATGTGCAATACCAAGACCACGGATACGAAAGCGACGGTTGCACAAATTAAGGCCCTGCAGAATGCGGGCTGCGATATCGTGCGGGTGGCGGTGCCGGATATGGAGGCAGCGCAAAACTTAGGGAATATCATCAAGGAAATCAATATTCCTTTGGTGGCCGATATCCATTTTGACTATAAATTGGCGCTTGAAGCCATCAAGCAGGGGATTTCCGCCCTGCGCTTAAATCCTGGCAATATCGGCGGGGAAGAAAAGGTGCGGGCCGTGGTCAAGGCGGCTAAGGAAGCCCATATTCCCATCCGCATTGGTGTAAATGCAGGGTCCTTGGATAAGAAGATTCTGGCCAAATATGGTGAAGTTACGCCGGAAGCCTTGGTGGAATCGGCCATGCAGCATGTGAAAATCCTGGAGGACTTGGACTTCCATGACCTCAAGATTTCGCTCAAGGCCCATGATGTGCCCTTGACGCTGGCGGCTTACCGTCTCATGAGCAAGACGGTGGATTATCCCCTGCACCTGGGCATTACCGAAGCAGGCACGGTGAACACGGGCATCATCAAATCTGCTGTGGGTATCGGCGCTCTGCTCGCTGAGGGCATTGGCGATACCTTCCGCATTTCGCTGACCGGCGATCCCGTGGTGGAAGTGAAAGTGGCCAATGAAATCTTGAAGTCCTTGGGCCTCAAAGAATACGGGCCGACGCTTGTGGCCTGCCCGACCTGCGGCCGTACGAGTATCGACCTGCCTGCCATTGCCGAGCAGGTCGAAAAGAAGCTCTCTGGGATTAGAGACCCCATTGATGTAGCCGTTATGGGCTGTGTGGTCAATGGCCCAGGCGAGGCCCGCGGTGCCGATGTGGGCATTGCTGGCGGCAACGGCGAAGGCTTAATCTTCCGTAAGGGTGAAATCATCCGCAAAGTGCCGGAAGAAAATTTAGTAGAAGAACTCTTTAACGAAATCGATGCCATATTGGAGGAACGTAAGAACAATGCGAGCAAGTAATTTATATGCACCTACGCTGAGAAATACACCGGCGGAAGCCGAGATTGCCAGCCATCAGCTCATGTACCGTGCAGGTATGATCCGCAAGGTTGCCGGCGGTATGTACACCTACCTGCCTTTGGGCTGGCGCGTAATCCGCAAGATTGAAGAAATCATCCGCGAGGAAATGGACGCCGCCGGCGGTCAGGAAATCGGCATGCCGATTCTGCAGCCGTCTGAGCTTTGGGAAGAAAGCGGCCGCTGGGCAGCTTATGGCGACGAAATGATGCGTATCAAAGACCGTCATGGCCGTAACTTCTGCCTTGGCCCGACGCACGAGGAAATGATTACGGATTTGGTACGCGATGAAGTCAGCTCCTACAAGCAGCTGCCGTTGATGCTCTATCAGATTCAGGACAAGTTCCGCGATGAACGCCGTCCGCGCTTCGGCCTTATGCGCAGCCGCGAATTCATCATGAAGGATTTGTATTCCTTCGATAAGGATGTAGAGGGCATGAATGTGTCCTATCAGAAGATGTACGATGCGTACACGAACATCTACACCCGTATGGGCCTCGAATTCCGTCCGGTAGAAGCTGACAACGGTGCTATCGGCGGTGGTCATTCCCATGAGTTCACCGTGCTGGCTGAAGCCGGTGAATCAAATATCGCTTACTGCACGAAATGCGATTACGCAGCCAGTGATGAAAAAGCGGCACTCAGCCCCATCGAAGCTGCTGACGAAAACGAACTGCCGCTCGAAAAAGTGGCTACGCCGGGCACCAACACGATTGAAAGCCTCGTCGAATTCCTGAATGTGCCCATCGAAAAGACCATCAAGGCTGTTGCTTATCAGTCCGATAACGGCAAGCTTGTGCTGGCTTTTGTGCGTGGCGACCATGATGTAAATGAAGTCAAAGTCATCAATCAGGTAGAAGGCGCGCTGGAACTCACAATGGCCGAAGATGAAGCCATCAAAAATGCCGGTGGCTGCCCGGGCTTTATGAGTGCCATTGGCATTCAGCCGAGCGAAGACGTCATTGTGCTTGTTGACCCGACGGTTATGAACATGCACAATGCCGTGGCTGGTGCCAATGAAGTGGATGCGCACTACAAGAACGTCAACCCCAAGCGTGACTTTAACGCTGAAGGCATTATCGTCACCGACCTGCGCATGGTCAAGGAAGGCGACGCCTGCCCGCACTGCGGCGCTCCCATGAAGATGACCCGCGGCATTGAAGCCGGCCAGGTGTTTACGCTGGGCACGAAATACAGTCAGGCTATGGGTGCCATGTTCCTCGATGAGCAGGGCAAGCAGCAGCCGCTTTACATGGGCTGCTACGGTATCGGCGTAGGCCGTACGATGGCTGCCGCCATCGAGCAGAACAACGATGAAAACGGCATCATCTGGCCGCGTGCCATTGCTCCGTTCGAAGTCGTTGTCGTCGCCGTCAACGCCAAGAAGGAAGACCAGCTGGCTTATTCCGAAGAAATCTACAAGGAATGCAAGGCTGCAGGCTTTGATACCCTGCTCGATGACCGCAAGGAACGTGCCGGTGTCAAGTTTAAAGACTGTGACCTTATCGGCTATCCCTTGCGCGTAGTTGTCGGCCCCAAGGCTGTAGAAGAAAACCAGATTGAAATCAAAGTGCGTAAGACGGGCGAAATGTTCACCGTCAGCCGTGAAGAATATCTGGATAAGGTAAAAGAGATTTTGGCAACGCTGTAATATGGATGAGCCTTCCCTGCGGGGAGGGCTTTTTTTATGGGATAATGTAAACAAGTATACATGTACACATAACGGCGAATGCTAGACTATTATTACAATATTCCGTATAATAAAGACAGATGGAAGCGCATTTATTAAGGTTTTTTTGTAAAAGGGAGTGATAGTATGAATCTTTCCATCAAAATCTTTATCGCTCTGGTTCTCTCCGTAGTGGTTGGCCTGATTGCAGGTGAACCCGCTCTGCCATTTATCAACTGGTGGATTGCTCCGATTGGTACAATCTTTATCAATCTGATTAAGATGATGATTGTGCCGGTGGTGTTCTTCTCGCTGGTGGTTGGTATGACCAGTCTGGGGGATACCAAAAAGCTGGGCCGCATTGGTGCTAAGACTGTATGTCTGTATCTGACCACGACGGCTGTGGCAATTTTGATTGGTTTCGGTATTGCCGGTATTGTCAGCCCGGGGACAGGGCTGGATCTCACCAGTAATGCTGCAGTAAAAGTTAAGGAAGCACCGAGCCTTATGCAGGTGTTCGTAGCTATGATTCCGGCAAATCCCATTGATGCCATGGCGAAAGCCCAGATTCTGCCGGTTATCATCTTTTCCCTGTTCGTGGGCATTGGTATTGTCCAGGTGGGCGGCGAACGCGCACAACTGTTAATCAAGTTCTTTGATGCTGCCGCTGAAGTTACCTACAAGATTATCGGCATCGTCATGCAGTTTGCACCCATTGGTGTATTTGCTCTGCTCCTGCCGGTAGTAGCGAAAAATGGCCCGGCTGTACTCCTGCCGTTGATGTCCGTTATCGCCTGTGTTGCTGTTGGCTGTGCGATTCATGCCGTTGTGGTATATTCCTCGCTGGCTCGCATTTGGGGCGGCCATACGCCTATGGAATTCTTCCGTGGCATGAGTGAAGCGATGATGATTGCTTTCACCACCTGCTCCAGTGCAGCAGCGCTGCCGATTAACATGAAGAACTGTCAGGAAAAACTCGGTGTATCCCGTGAAGTTTCCTCCTTCGTCCTGCCGTTGGGCGCGACCATCAATATGGACGGCACGGCTCTTTACATGGGCGTGTGCTCACTCTTTATCGCTAACGTGTTCGGTGTGGATTTGACTATGGGGCAGATACTCATGATCATCCTGACCGGTACGCTGGCATCCATCGGTACCGCAGGTGTTCCGGGCGCTGGTCTTATCATGCTGGCCATGGTACTGCAGACGGCAGGTTTGCCGCTCGAAGGCCTGGCTCTGGTTGCTGGTATTGACCGCGTGCTCGATATGTTCCGTACTTGCCTGAATATCACGGGTGATGGTGCTGTGACCATCGTGATGGATCAGGAAGAAAAGAAATATGATAGCGGTGTGGCTGGGGCTGAGGCATAAAACGGCTTTCGGCTTAGGCTTACATCGATGAACTAAGACGCCCGGTGGCTGATAATACTTTTCCTCTGCTTAGACAAGCTTGTCAAACGCGACGGAAAAGCATTATCAGCCACCGGGCTTAGTGTTTGCATTACATTACATCGTTTTACATCGTTGTGCTAAGACGCCGAGTGGGCTGATAATATTTTCCTTCGCCATAGACAGGCTTGTCAAAAGCTGCGGAAAACATCATCAGCCCACTCGGCTTCATGCGTACGTTATATAGATATATTAAGGCGCCGTGGGGACTGGTAATATTTTTCCTTCGCCATAGACAGGCTTGTCAAAAGCTGCGGAAAAACATCACCAGTCCCCACGGCTTTATGCGTACATTATATGGCTTAGTATGGATTTTATAGCAATACTTTTTTGCTGCTGAAGGTAAAAGTGTTAAAACTAAGGAGGGCAGGGGCGGCAGTGGCTTTCGGCAGCGTTTGACAAGCTTGTCTAAGCAGACGAAAGTTACTGCCGCCCCTCCCCTCCGCCTTAGTTTATCGAACTTCTCGAATCTATTGCGCAACAATATAGGGCATACTTTCCAAATATATCTCAAAGGTACGGGGCCATGGGTAGCTTAACTCAACGGTCAGCTCATTGACGTTCAAGGTGAAATCGCCTTGTGGGGTATGGAAGTGGGCGGGACTTTTTACAGCTTTGGTTTGTTTGTAGGCGGCCAAATGTTTTTGCATGCTTTCCTGCAGCATATGGTTGGCCCAGCGCCAGTTGTGTTCGAGGTCTAAGTCGGCTGTGTTTTGATAGCCGGCTTTTTTTAGTGTGTGATTGATGATGTCGATATCTTCTTTGAGATAGAAATAATCTTCCAGGATGCGGTTGTGCAGGAAGTGGATATTGCTGGCGGCAATGCTCATGGCTTCTGCGCGGCTTTGGGCTGTTTGCTGCGCGCTGGTATAAAGGCTGGCAGAGGCAATGGCGGTGCCGATGGCATTGCTGGCCGTGTTCCAGCCGGCGTAGGCGGTGAGGGCGTTTAGGGGATAATCGCTGTCCAGCAGCAGGGGGAGCAAGGTTTCCTGCGCGGTGAAGTGTTTGGACAGGTCAACGAGGGCGATATTTTTGCCCGCAGCCGTTAATTGTTTTAATTCCTGTACATTGGCATGGCGGCGGCTGACAGTATCTTTTTCATAATCATTGGCGGAAAGATAGAGGATATAGTCGGCGTCGTCCATATTATCCGTTTCCTTTCCGCCAATCAGGGCGATTTTTTCGCGGGCGGTTTCCTGATTGTCAATGGCCATATAGGGCATAACGGTTTCAGGTGTACGCTTATGGTTGTAGGCAAGATAAATTTGTGGGCAAAAGCCGGTTTGTTCATTTTGGAAGGCGGCCAGCATGGTCAGCGCGATTTCGTCAGCGCCGTGGGTCAGGATTACTTTTTCCGAGGGGAGGTTTTCGCTGGTGATATAGTCCTTTAGATGGGCTTTTTCGATATTGGGAATGCTGTATTCTTCGCCGTCATCCTGTCCAAGTACCAATTGGGATAAAACGCCTTCTTTAACGAGGGCAATGAGCTTTTTGTTTAGTTCTTCGTTTTCCTGGAAATGTGCCAGATACTTCTCAATGCTTTCCAGGGGAATCGCGCTTTCCAAACGGGTCAGTTCCTGTTCGTCGATGGAAAGGCCGGCTGCCTGACGGCCTTTCAGGCGGGAGTAGGCGAGTAAATCCTTGCGCTCCTGATAGCCGTCAATGGTATCCTGTGGTGTCTGGCGGGGGAGAATGGAAAAGGCTAGCAGGGGTACCGTGGGATTATCGGCATGGAGTTGGCGCAGGAAGTTCATTAAATCGTCCTGTTGGGCGGGGGTGGCTTCCTTTTCGCGGGCGGCGAGCAGTCCGCCGTAGAGCAGCTGGTCGATGGAGATAAAGACGGCTTGGTTATTGGGGGTATTTTCCTGCAGCCACTTACGCATGCCGGCAGTATTGCCGGGAGCGGAGTAGTAGTCCTGTAACTCACTGGGGGGCGTCGTTACATTAAAGCCGGCAATTGCGCCGCTGTCGATGACGAACTGCCTGCAGGGAGGACGGCCATCTAAGGGAACGAGCAGGATGTTTTTATGCAGCTGGCGGCTGGGTACAGGCGTGCCTGCGGTGGTATTTTGGGAAAGCCCTGCGTGCCAATGTCCCCAAAATAAACACAGCAGCAAGGGCAGAATCATAATTTTTTTCACGGTAAACTCCTTGGTTAAAATGATGATTCAAGTATAGCACAATAAACCGCTTTACAGAGGTGCTTTTTCGCTGTATTTTCGTGGATATATAGTTCACTATTTTACGAAAATATGCTAAAATAATAGTGTTTCTGTATTAGGGAGTGAGAGATTTGCGCATAATTACCGGTTCAGCGCGGGGGTGCCGCCTGAAAACGCCCAAAGGGGCAGAGGTTACGCGGCCAACGGCGGACAGGGTGAAAGAGTCGCTGTTTAATATCTTGGGCCAAATGGTTGCCGGGCGAAAGGTTTTGGATATCTTTGCCGGTACGGGCAATCTGGGGCTGGAGGCACTCTCCCGTGGGGCGGAGTCTGCCGTCTTTGTGGATAAAGCGACGGCGAAGCTCATTGCAGAAAATTTACAACTCACCCGTTTGCAGGAAAAAGGCATTGTTCGCAGTGGCGATGTATTTGCCGAGCTTTCCCGGCAGGCGGCGGGAAAGGCGGAGTTTTCGCTGATTTTCTGCGACCCGCCTTATCATAAGGGGTTATGGCAGCAGGCACTAAGGCAGATTGATGCCTCCGATGGACTGATGGCTGAAAATGGCATTTTGGTCGTGGAACATGGCGCTGAGGAAAATGACATCCCAGAGCTTTCGCGCTTGCAGCTGGTTCATAACCGCCGCTATGGCCACACGACGCAGCTTAGTTTTTTCCAGTGGCGTGCCTACGTGGAAGCAGAGGAGGAAGAAGCATGAGGCGGGCAGTGTGTTCGGGCAGTTTTGACCCCGTGACGCTGGGGCATGTGGATGTCTTTGAGCGGGCGAGCCGCATGTTTGATGAACTCATCATCTGTGTGTTCCGCAATATTGAAAAGCAGGGCTTTTTTTCTGTCGATGAGCGGGTAAGGCTCATTGAAGAAGCTGTGGCCCATTTACCCAATGTTCGGGTAATGGCGTTTTCGAGTCTGATTACCGATTTTATGGCGCAGCAGGATGCCAAAATCATCGTGCGGGGTGTGCGTTCGGTAAAGGACTTGGAATATGAAGAAAATGAAGCTTATATGATTAAGCACTTGAATCCTGAAATTGATACCGTGTTTTTATTAACCCGCCCGGATTTATCCTATGTAAGTTCATCCGGTGTACGCGAGGTATTCCGTTTTGGGGGCAGTGTAAGTGGATTGGTGCCTGCCTGTGTAGAACAGGCGATGAAAAATAAAATGAGCAGTGCAGATAGGGAAAGGATGTAGCAAATATGTCGTCGGTACGCGAAACCTTAGATAAAATTGAAAACATGGTCGTGGGAGCTTCCCGTGTGCCATTCACGGACAAGACGCTCATCAATGACAATGAGCTGGTGCATTATGTGGAGGAACTGCGCAACGATTTGCCGAAGGCCTTGAACCGGGCCGATGAAATCGTGCGTGATCGGGATAGGATTATTAAGGAGGCTGAGGAAGAAGCCGAGGACATCAAGCGTAAGGCTCGGGAATATGCGGAGAGCATTACGAATGAAAATGAATTGGTCAAGCAGGCTAAGGAACAGGCCAAGGCCATTGTTCAACAGGCACAGGAACAGGAAAAGGAAATCATGGAGCGCACGCAGGCCAATGCCATTCAGCTCCAGACGAATGCCGATGCCTATGCCAATCAGGTTTTTGACCAACTGATTGGCCATGTGAATGGCACATTCCAGGGGGTCCGTCAGGCGGAAGCCGGCCTGCAGCAGGCACTCAATGTCCTCCAGCAGGCTAAGATGCAGATGAATCAGCAGGCGGCTCGCCAGCAGGAACAGCAGCAACAGATTGCTCCTGCGCAGGGGGAATAATCAGCGAGAATAACAGAAAGCTGCTACAGCAAAATGGTTGTGGCAGCTTTTTTTATTTTGCAGGAATTATTTTTTAGGGAGCGAATAATCTCGGTAGAAGAACTGTTTAGAGGGAGAAATGTATGGCGTAAAGGAGGTTTATCAAGTGGACACAAGACAATCTGAAGCGGCAGCCGTCAAGGCGGCAGAAGAAGCCTTTGACCGCAAACGGCGCACGATTGGGCTTTTTGGCGCACCGATATTGGCCTTATTGGTCTTTATGACGCCCATTGACGGCGTGACCTTGGAAGCGCACAAACTGCTGGCAATTATGGTACTGGTAGCGCTTTGGTGGATCACAGAGCCCGTACCGATTCCGGTTACTTCGCTTATCGGGCCGACGCTGGCGGTTATCACGGGCGTAGTGCCTGTGGGCACAGCATTTGCGGCCTTTGCCAATTCGATGATTTTTCTGTTCATGGGCGGTTTTATTTTGGCCAAGGCCATGATGACCCATGGGCTGGATAAGCGCTTTGCCTATTGGCTGCTTTCACGCGAGTGGGTTGGTTCCAATCCCAAGCGGATTTTTTTGGCGGTAGGTCTTGCGGCAGCCCTTTGCTCCGGCTGGGTCAGCAACACGGCCACCGCGGCCATGATGTTTCCCATTTGTCTGGGGCTCTTAACGTCCATTAAAGAAATGTTTGCGGCTAATGGGCGGGAAATTCACTTGCATGAATATAAATATGCAACGGGCCTGATGCTGATGACGGCGTATTCCTGCTCCATCGGTGGTGTACTCACGCCTATCGGCACGCCGCCAAACCTCATCATGCTGGGCTTTTTGGATACCATGTGCGATATCCATGTGTCCTTTTTCCAATGGATGACCTGGGGCTTTATTGCAATGGTGGTTTATTTTGGCATCGCCTATGTGGTGTTATCCCATATGTTCCCTGCGGATGTAGAGCGCATTGCCGGCGCGGACGTGTTCATTAAGACAAAACTGGCAGAATTGGGTGGCTGGACTCGTGCGCAGAAAAATACGCTGGTCGCGTTTATCGTTGCGGTTACCCTTTGGGTATTGCCCGGCTTTTTGTCGATTGCCTTTGGCAGTACAGACCCGCTGCTCAAGATGTATAACCGTTTGTTCCCGGAAGCCATTGCGGCTATGGCCGGTGCCTTGCTGCTCTTTATCATGCCGGTGAATTTCAAGGAACGCCAGTTCACGCTGAAATGGTCGGATGCGATGCAGGGGATTGAATGGGGCACGCTGATTCTCTTTGGTGGCGGCCTGGCTATGGGCGGCATGATGTATAAGACCGGTCTTTCGCAGTGGGTAGGTGATTTAATCGTCAGCTCTATGGGCGGTGCCCCCTCGGAAATCGCGATGGTGGCGATTTTCTCCGTTATGGCGCTCTTGCTCTCGGAACTCACGAGCCATACGGCGGCTACGAATATGATTGGGCCGCTAGCCATTACGGCAGCGATTTCGGCAGGTATCAGCCCGGTGCCGGTATCGGTCGGCATTGCGCTTTCGGCCTCCTTGGGCTTTATGCTGCCGGTATCCACGCCGCCGAATGCGATTGTCTATGCTTCCGGCTACATTCCCATCACCAAGATGATCAAGACGGGTGTATATATTGACTTTATCGGCATTGCCTGTGTGACGATTCCTCTGGCAATTTACTTTGTCAACTGGATTACGGGCATGTGAGGAAGGAAGTTTAAGTAACTGATTTTGTAGACAAAGGTGTGTATCTATGATATAATGTGTTTATGGAGGGAAAACCATGAATACATCAAATATCACGAATTACAAGCCTAAAGAATTTGCTGAACTTCTTAACGTCTCGGTAAAGACGCTCCAGCGTTGGGACAGAGAGAAAACGCTTGTAGCAAACAGAACCCCGACTAACCGAAGGTATTATACTTACGACCAGTATTTACAGTTCAAAGGGATTGGCAGAGATACTGACTCTCGAAAGATAGTCATTTATACAAGGGTATCGACTAGAAATCAAACTGACGACCTTGAGAAGCAAGTTGATTTTCTTCAGCAGTATGTCAACGCCAAAGGGCTTATAGCTGATGACATTGTCAGAGATTATGGAAGTGGTCTTAATTATAACCGCAAGAAATGGAATCAGCTTCTAAACGAAGTCATGGAAAACAAAATCAAAATGATTTTTATATCACACAAGGATAGATTTGTTCGATTTGGCTTTGACTGGTTCGAGAAATTCTGTAATAAGTTCAATGTAGAGATAGTAGTTGTTAAGAACGAGAAGCTGTCTCCACACGAAGAGCTTGTGCAGGATATAGTAAGTATTCTTCATGTATTTTCTTGCAGGCTCTATGGTCTACGGAAATACAAAAAACAAATTGAAGGGGATGAGACTATTGCTAAAGGCGTTCAAAACGGAGATAGCCCCGACTGAAGAACAGAGAAACAAAATACTCCGTTCTATCGGTGTGGCTAGATTCCTGTACAACCAGTACATAGCCTATAACCGCCACCTGTACAAGATGTACCAGCGCGGTCAGCTTGACAAGAAACAAAAACATTTTGTCACCGCCAACGTCTTCGACAAGTACGTTAATCACGAGTTAAAGAAAGAATTGCCATGGATTGACAAGTGCGGCTCTAAGGCACGCAAGAAAGCCTTAGTTAATGCTGAGCAGGCTTTTCGGCGTTTCTTCTCCGGTATGTCGGGTTTTCCAAACTTCAAAAAGAAAACCAATCAGGATGTGAAACTGTATTTTCCGAAGAACAACAAAGGTGACTGGACGATATGGCGGCATAAGCTGATGATACCTACGTTAAAACAGGTTAAGCTAAAGGAGTTTGGCTATCTTCCTGTGGGAGCAAAAGTAACCAGCGGTACAGTTTCCTATGTAGCTGGACGGTTTTATGTTTCTGTTGTTGTGGATATTGATGAAAAATCCAAGTATAACAAGGATTTGGAAGCATCATATCATGCAGTGACAGATGGTGTAGGCATAGATTTAGGCGTGAAAGACCTTGCTGTCGTCAGTGATGGCAAAGTCTTCAAGAATATCAACAAGAGTTCGAAGGTCAAAGGACTGGAGAAACGGCTTCGGAGAGAGCAGAGGTGCCTTAGCCGTAAATATGAGTTTAGAAAAAAGAAAGGTGGTAAGACTGCTACTGCCTCTGCAAACA
>CACZIV010000040.1 GCA_902781305.1 Pseudoselenomonas ruminantium | reverse complement strand
AACTTCAATATATAAATGACTCAGTAGCTCAGTTGGATTAGAGTATTTGACTACGAATCAAAGGGTCGGGGGTTCGAGTCCCTCCTGGGTCACCATTTTATGGGTAGGTGGCCGAGTGGTTAAAGGCAACAGACTGTAAATCTGTCATCTTCGGATTACGATGGTTCGAATCCATCCCTGCCCACCACTTGCAAAGAACAGCGTCGCGAAAGCGGCGCTTTTTCGTTTTATGCTGAAAATGAAAAAACGAAACAGTTGGGTTTCATTTGACGAAAAGAATTGCTTTTTGTAAAATATGCAAAGAGTACATAAAATGGATAGAGAAGCTAGTGAGGTGGTTTTATTGCGCAGGCAAGCATTTCGGTTAGTTTTATTTACCCTGGTATTTATGTGTTGTACGATGGCTCCGGCAGCAGCCTCAATATTGGTGAAAGAGGGTTCTTCAGGCGCGGCTGTGCGTCATGTGCAGGAACTCCTAATTGAACAGGGATTTTTGGACAGTGTGGCTGATGGTGACTGTGGTCCGCTTACGGTGGCGGCCATCAAGGCGTTTCAAAAATCCCGGGGCCTTACGGAAGATGGCGTTTGTGGTGATGGCACTTACTATTACCTTTCTGACGGTAAGACCTATGAAGGCGGGGAGGAAGAGGAAAGCCTTCAGAAGCAGACTCGGGGATTCCATCACGAAGCGGCAGCGATTCCCAGCGGGAGGGCGATGTATGTTTCTGCCTCCGGCTACAGTGCCTATGACCCCGGCAATAGCAAACACACCGCCAGCGGTACTTTGGTGCGCCGCGGTGTAATTGCCGTTGACCCCAATGTAATTCCTTTAGGAACGCATGTATTCATTCCCGGCTATGGTGAAGCCGTGGCTGAAGATATTGGCGGCTCCATTCATGGACAGCGAATTGATGTGGCATTTGATACACATGAAGAGGCATTGGCCTTTGGACGACGCGATTTGGAAATCATTGTTGTCGAATGAGTTTTAGCCTTAAAACCGTCCTGGTGAAGGGCGGTTTTTTAGTTGCACAAAACGGTTCAACCCGCTATAATTTAAAATAGAAAAGTGTGAATAACTTTAGGTGAAGTGGGTGATTGAGATGCCGCTGAAAGTTGATAGCCGCGCCACGCAGGAAACCGCTTTTACCCGGGTATTGGGCCGGGATGAGCGAGTGGAAAGCGGCGACACGGATTTTTCACTGGAACTTATGGAGCAGGAGGACAGCCTTTCTACGGAACAGCTGGATAAGCTGTTAAGACAGATTGATGAGCAGGGGGCCAGGCTTTCTAAGACCCCTACTTATGATGAGTTGAAATCTTACCGGACGTTGATTAAAAATTTCGTAGGCGAAGCGGTAAATCGTATGTATCAGCTGCATAGTCAGGCAGGCTGGGATCGTATGGGACGGCAGAAGGTGTATACCACTGTGCGCAAGATTGACCGAAAGCTGGAGGAAATGGCGGAAAAGATTCGTCTAGGGCAGTCTGAACAGTTGGATATCATTGCTAGCCATGATGCCATTCGGGGCATGCTGGTGGATTTGTATATGTGATTAGTGAGTGGAGCGTTGTGGATTTACGTTGGGATAGTTTGACCGGTCATCAGGAGCAGGTAAAGGAGCTTACCATCCAGTTACAGGAGGGGCGGCTTCCGCATGCCCTGCTCTTTTTGGGGAAAGCGGGGATTGGCAAGAAACTTTGCGGCCAAATATTAGCCGCGGCCATTCTTTGCGGCCATGAGCATGCTCCCTGCGGCGTTTGCGACAATTGTCGGGCCATGATGGCGGGGACGCATCCCGATTACTATGAACTCCTGCCGGAGGTACGGGGAAAATCCACCCGTATTATTCGCATAGAGGCTATTCGCGAGATGCAGACGGTGGTATCGCGTTCAGCGGTGCAGGCTGGTCGACGGGTCGTACTTATTGATGATGCCGATTCCATGAATGAACCTGCGGCCAACAGTCTGCTAAAGACCTTGGAGGAGCCGCAGGGGCAGGTGACGTTCATTCTGATTGCGCAGAATCGAAGCCGTCTCTTGTCAACGATTGTGTCCCGCTGTATGCCTGTGTCTTTTGGAATGCTTTCTCCTGAAGAATTGCAGGGAGAACTCATCAAACGACAAATTTCTGCAGCAGAGGCGGCGAAAATGGCCTGTTTGGCCGATGGCAGTCTGGGAAAGGCGCTAAGCCTTAGCCAACATGGTGGCCTGGAACTGCGGGAGGATGCGGTGAACTTTTTAGCTGGTCTGCCGGAGTTTACGATGAATAAGCTTTGGGCGGAGGCCGCAGCTAAGAGCGAGTGGGAAAGAGAACGGCTCAGTGAATGGGTGCTGTACATCAATATGCTGCTGAGGGATATGCTGCTCCTCTACGAGGATGGGGCAAGTCTGTTGCTCTATAATCATGACCTGCGGGGAAAACTCGGGGAAATGTTGCCCAGGTTTTCCAAAGGCAGGCTTTTTGCCATGCTGACGGAGACACGAACGTTTAGTCAGCGCTTGCAGGCTAATGTAAACCTGCGCTTGCAGCTGGAAGGGTATTTTATTCGGTTAATGGACTGCCGTTGAGGCAGATTGATGATAGATTTAGGAGATTTTTATGCAGACGATTATCGGTGTCCGCTTCAAGAAGGCGGGCAAGATTTATTATTTTGCGCCGGGCAATCTGGATATCAAGCTGGGCGACAGGGTTATCGTGGAAACGGCTCGCGGCATGGAATGCGGCGAAACAGTTATCGGCCCGCGGGAGGAGTCGGAGGACAAGATTATCCCGCCGCTTAAAGTGGTACACCGCATTGCCAATGAGTCGGATATTCGCCGCATTGCGGAGAATAAGGAGAAGGAAAAGGAAGCCTTCGGCATCTGTGAGGAGAAAATCGCGGCTCATGGCCTGCCTATGAAACTCGTGGAGGTGGAATACACCTTCGATATGAATAAAATCATCTTCTATTTCACGGCTGATGGGCGTATTGACTTCCGCGAACTGGTCAAGGATTTGGCCGCTGTCTTCCGCACGCGCATTGAGCTGCGGCAGATTGGTGTGCGTGATGAAGCCAAATTTATGGGCGGGATTGGCTGCTGCGGACGGCCGCTTTGCTGTGCGACGTTCTTAGGGGACTTTGAACCGGTGTCTATCCGCATGGCCAAAGACCAGAATCTGTCCCTCAATCCGACCAAGATTTCGGGCATTTGCGGCCGTCTGATGTGCTGCTTGAAATACGAAAACGACTGCTACTGTGGTGGGGACTGCCCACACCAGCAGAAGAAGGTTCTGCCGCCTTCGCAGGGGGCACGAGTGGTGTCCGTGGAAGGGGAAGGCAAGGTGATTTCCCTCAACCAGCAGCGCCGTTCGGCGACCATTCTGCTCGACTCTGGCCGTACGATTGTAGCATCCTGGGAGGATGTTATCGAAAAGGATGAGGAGGAAACCAGTATGGCTTCTTCCTTGATGGCCGCCTATGAGGAGCAGGAAAAAGATGGCGGAGATATTATTGCCGGAGATTTTGCTGAAGATGGGCAGAACGCGCAGCCCAAAGAACGCCGTGAGCGTCGTCCCAAGGAGAATCGGGAAGGACGCAGAGATGGGCATCGGCAGAATCATGGTCATAATCGCAGCCGTGACAACCGTGATAATGGTCACCGCCGCAATCCAAGGGATAATCGCAATAAGAACAACAAGCGTGACAAGCGGAGCCGGGAAAACAAGGAGCGCCATTAATGCGGGAAGTACGTTTAGGCGAAAATGAACGGCTGGACGACTTGATGAAGAGCGGGCGGCATATCATTCAGAATACGCAGGAGTTTTGTTTCTCGCTGGATGCTGTGCTGCTGGCTCATTTTTTATCGTTGAAGTCCCGCCAAAAGGTGTTGGAACTGGGCACCGGTACGGGAGTAATCCCCCTGATTATTGCCGATGAGGTAGCGCGGGTCGATGCCGTGGAACTAAATCCGGTCATGGCTGAACTGGCTGCGCGCAATGTCTGGCTCAATGAACTGGAGGACAAGATTTTCGTCCGGGAGGGCGACTATCGTTCGATTCGGGAACTTTATAAACCGGAATCTTTTGATGTGGTGTTGGCAAATCCACCTTACCGCCCAGTGGGCGAGGGACAGGCCAATAAGCTTAGCGGCGTGGCGCGGGCCCGCCATGAGTTTACGGCGACGCTTTATGATGTAGTCAGTGCGGCGCGCTTTGCCCTGCGGTTTGGCGGGCACTTTGGTATGGTGCATCTGCCGGAACGGTTAGGGGAAATCATCGTAGCTCTCCACGCTAAGCAGATGGAAGTAAAACGCCTGCAGATGGTGCAGCCCAAAGACGGCAAAGCACCGAATATGATGCTTATAGAGGCCGTGGTCGGAGCAAGCCCCGGCGGGCTAAAAGTTCTGCCGCCTTTAATCGTCCATAAAGAGGACGGCTCCTATACGGATGAGATTTTACAGATATATGGAATGTGAATGATGAACGAAAAAAAACCAACTTTATACCTTTGTGCTACGCCGATTGGCAATTTGGAGGACATGACTTATCGGGCCGTGCGGATGCTCGGCGAAGTAGAGCTTATCGCCGCTGAGGATACCCGCCATACCCGGCAGCTTTTGACCCATTTTGATATTCATACGAAGCTGACCAGCTACCATGAGCACAACAAGCTCACCAAGGGGCCGGAGCTTATCGCCTATATGCAGGAGGGCCATGACCTCATATGTGTCAGCGATGCAGGCCTGCCCGGCATCTGTGACCCCGGCAGCCATTTGGCACAGCTGGCGATTGAAGCCGGTTTTAAGGTAACACCCCTGCCGGGGGCGAATGCAGGTCTGTCGGCGCTTATCTGTTCGGGGCTGGATACGACAAGATTTACCTTTATCGGTTTTCTGCCCAAGACGGCGAAAAAACAGCAGGAAATCTTGACAAGTGTGCAGAACTATCCGGAGACATTGATTTTCTATGAAGCGCCGCATCATCTAAAGGCCACGTTAAAGGCAATTTATGGTGTGTTTGGTGACCGGCAGGTGGCTTTAGGGCGGGAGTTGACCAAGAAGTTCGAGGAATTCCAGCGGGGAAGCCTTAGCCAAATCATGGCGCATTACGAGGAAAATGACCCGCGCGGGGAATACGTCATCGTGGTGGCAGGTTTTGACGGAGAAGTGGCTGCCACGGCAGATACGCTGCCCTCTGACCCGAAGGAATGCTGTGCGCATTTTATGGCGCAGGGGATGGACAAAAAGACAGCCATGCGGGAGACGGCCAAGGCATTGGGCATTTCCCGCCGGGACGTCTATCAGGCAATGCTGGAGGATTGACAAGGGGGATAGTCATGGGGATTAGCAAACGGTTTTTCGCGTTAACGTTGGTGATGTTGCTGGTGTTGCTGGCTGGTTGTGGCAAGGTATCGGAGGCAGATAAAAACGATGCGAAGCCACAGACACTGGATGATAAGGTAGATGCAATCGTTGCGAATATGAGTCTGCCGGAAAAAGTGGGGCAGATGGTCATGATTGGCGTGTATGGCACGGAAATCAATGACGACAGTCGCTATATGCTCAACCAGTATCATATTGGCGGCGTGATTTTCTTTGACCGGAATCTGCAATCGGCGGAGCAGACCAAAAAGCTCACGGCGGATTTGCAGGCACAGGCCGATAAAGTTCCTCTGTTTATTGCCATTGACGAAGAAGGCGGCACGGTAGCCCGTGGCAAGGGATTTATTGAGCCGCCGCCGTCTGCGCAGAGTCTGGGACAGACCGGCGACAATACGCAGGCAGAAAGCTGGGCCCAGAAGACTGGCACCCGCCTGAAGGAACTGGGCATCAATGTGAACTTTGCGCCGGTAGCGGATGTGGGGACAAATCCGCGGGAGTTTTCCACGGATGGCAGGACCGTGGCAAAATTTGTTGCTGCTGCTGCACAGGGCTATGAGTCCGCGCATGTCATCTACACGTTGAAGCATTTCCCCGGCATTGGCCGCGGACAGGTGGATTCTCATATCGACAAGTCCGAAATTCCAGCTGCGAAGGATGAGCTCATGGCACAGGATTTAGTGCCGTTCAAGGAAATCATCGCTAATCACAGCCCGGAAAACTTCATGATTATGGTATCGCATCTCATCTATCCGGCACTGGATAAAGACCATACAGCCAGCCTGTCGGCAGAGGTGCAGACGAAACTTTTGCGGCAGGAACTGGGCTTTAACGGCGTAATCGTTACGGATTCGCTCGGAATGGGTGCGGTGTCCAAATATGGTGAATTCCGCAATTTGGGGGTGCAGGCTGTTCAGGCAGGGGCAGATATTGCACTGGTATGCCATGAATATGCCCATGAAACGGATGTTTATTTAGGCATATTGGAAGCTGCGGAAAAGGGCATCATCAGTGAAGAACGCATAAACGAATCCGTGAAGCGGATAGTTAAAATGAAGCTGCTGCATAAAAGTTAAAATGTGAACAAGAGGAAAATCCGTTGATGCAATGAAGCGTGGTGGTAATACTTTTCGCCGTTGCACTGAATGACCCACAGGCAAATGTATGGGCTTTTTAGTTACCTGCGCCGGGCAAGACCGGCGGCGCGTATGTTCAGCCCAGTATTTAGTCTGTGCCGTTTGTGGGCCAGTCCTCACTGCGTTCGCCCCTGACTACGTATGAACAAGATACCTTTACCGCGAACTGAACTCCCCAACAAACTGCAATTTGTCGGTACAAATAATTTCGCATCTGAAACTTGCAAATGATTATCATTTATATTATAATAATCCTATAGTAAAAGATAAATATTATCATTTGCGAGGTGGTGTAATTGGGGCGTGTGGGATTTGAGCAGCTGCTGGGTTTTCATGCAGCACCGATGCTGATGGGGCTCAAGACGGCCAGCCTGTTGTCTTTTCAAAAGAGCCGTTTTGAGGACTTTGAGGGATTGTTGGCTTCTTATATGCAGTGCTTTAATTGCAAGGGCATATCGGTTTTCCGCTTGTCAGAAGGAGAGGAATATGTGCTGCTGCTGTTTTACCGCAAGGGGGCGCTCATAAAGGATTTGGCAAAGCCGGCGGCGAAAAAGATACTCAGGAAGCTAGGGTATTTGGATGAAGATACGCTTATGGGGAAGCTGGAGTATCTGAAAATGCGCATGCAGCTTCGTAAGTCCTTCCCTCACGAGGTGGGACTGTTTCTGGGCTATCCGCCGGAGGATGTGGCAGGTTTTATCCGGCACAAGGGGCAGGACTTTGCCTATAGCGGGTACTGGAAGGTCTATGCCAACGAGCGGGAGACGCGAGCCCTCTTTGATTTGTATGCCGATTGCACCCATGATTTTTGTCTGCGGCTGGAAGCGGGGGAAAGTCTTCCCGATTTAGTCAAGGCCGTGTGAATAAGGAGGATTTGTTGTGAGTAAAGTTGCTGTTGTTTACTGGTCCGGTACGGGCAATACCGAGGCTATGGCCAAAGCCATCGAGGAAGGTGCCAAAAGTGCCGGTGCGGAAGTGAGTCTTTTAGAAGTGGAATCCTTTAAGGCTGCGACTGCGCCGGAGTATGACGGGCTGATTTTCGGCTGCTCCGCTATGGGCGATGAAGTGCTCGAAGAAGGCTCCTTTGAACCGGTGTTTACCGATACGGAAAAACATCTGTCCGGAAAACCCGTAGCCCTGTTTGGTTCCTATGGATGGGGCGGCGGTGCCTGGATGGAAAGCTGGGTCGAGCGCACCAAAGGTGACGGAGCTAAACTCTTTTCCAACGGTCTTATCGTTGAAAACGCTCCCGGTGATGCGGAACTTGCCGATTGCCGCAAACTGGGAGAGGACTTTGTAAGGTCATTGTAACATAGCTCTAAAAACAATTTTGTAAGCCATGAAAAAAGCAGGTGATTGCGGAAAATCGCCTGCTTTTTCTTTACCTTGTGATGGCAAGGCGCCCGCGGAGGCTGGTAATATTTTTTCTTCGCTGAGACAGGCTTGTCAAACGCTACGAAAAAACATCACCAGCCTCCACGGGCTTAGTTATCACCTTACAGTGCATTGTAAGGTGCCCGCAGGGATAATCTTAGAAAATATTTCTGGTAAAATAGAAAATTTATGCTTATCGCGATATAATAGAAATAAATCTTGATGGACAGAGAGGATGGCGTGTTTGGTGGAACAGGATAAAGCGTATTTTGATAAGCTGGAAGCGTTTATGAACAGCATTGACATCAATGGATTTCAGTTTCATGAGCTGGAAGAGGGGAAGGTCTATCAGTGGAAGCCGCAATGCGGCCCGCAGCCTTTGGATAAGATTGAAGAAGTCATTTCCTATCGGGGGCAGGATGTGCTGACTTATTATTTTGCCGGCAAAACGCATCTGCGTACTTCTGAATTAGTAAATCCCAAGGTGGATTGGGCGGCTATGAATGAGGCCTGTCGTCAAAGTCTCTTGCGAATCTATAGTCCTTTGGAACTCAGGAGATATCTGAAACATACGAAGTTTGGCAAGACTTTTTCAAAGGAGAACTGTTATTTTATGGCGCTGCTGCAGATTATCTTTGCCATATATGACGAGCTTACGAATGCCTATGGGAAAGTTTTGGAAAATGATGTCACGCATGATGCGTATTTTGTAAAGACATGCTATATGAAAAATGGGGAAATGACCGGAGATGCGTCGTTGGTGCTGAATATTCCTTTTGAAGAGTGGCTGAAAAAGTATGGTATGGAGCAGTATCGCAAAATGAATAAGATTCCATCCGAGGTAGATGTAGTGGTTCTGGTCAATAAGGATTTATGTGACGGAGATAATAAACTTCACATACCCTATGCAGCCAGCTGGAAGGAGCTTTTGTAATGCGAAGAAAACATTTGCAAGCGATGAAGTTTGCCGCGGAAGAAACCGCAAAGTACAAGAAAAAAGCCAAGCGGGATTTGGCAGACGATCCACATAAAATATCAGAGATTATGGCGCGGACGCTTTATAAGGATTCATCAACTACCGGTTTGGCGTTTGTGGAGACCATAGGAGCGGATGCGGATTTCACCTTGAAGCAGGTAAACGATTTGCGTCCGGTTGTTTTTTCGATGTTGAGTAAGGATGACGGGAAACTTTATCATTGTTCGTTTTTGTATACTTCCTCCGAAGAGGTGCTGCGAAAACGGCTGGAAATGAATCCGTTTCCGGTGGCAGCTGAGAATTGGCAGGAGATGGCAAAAGGGGACGTATTGGATGCGATGATTCTGACCACATTCAATTTCGAGGGAAAGCCCTTTGATTTTCGCGAACAGTATGTGGGCTTGCAGAAAGTTAATTTGTTGATTAAGAACATATTGAGCATGGAAGTCCCTCAAGGTTTTGCTGAGGAAGATTGACAATTGTGTGGAATGAAGGCAGGCGGCAGATTGTATTATTTGCTGAGTAGGCAAAATAGCAGGTTGATGAGGTAGTAAAAAGGAGCTGAACGTGGTGATTGATGAACGCAGAAGACTGCCTATTGGTGTGCAAAGTTTTGTAAAGCTTAGAGAGGGCGGATTTGTCTATATAGATAAGACCCGCTATATCTATGAGCTCACGCGCAAGAGTACACAATATTTCTTAAGCCGTCCCCGGCGGTTTGGGAAAAGCCTTTTTTTGTCCACGCTGAAAGCCTATTGGGAAGGCCGCAGGGAACTCTTTACGGGGCTGGCCATTGCCGAACTGGAGAAGAACAATGCGGAAGCATGGCAGCCATATCCTGTATTTTATTTTGATTTTAACAAGGACAGCTATCAGCGTAATGGTGCGTTGGAGGATGTTTTGGACGAGCATTTGCGGGGCTGGGAAGAATTTTATGGCGGCAAGCAGGGACAGACTTTAGGCGGGCGTTTTCGCAGTTTGCTGCAGCGGGCGTATGAAAAGACCGGGCGCGGTTGTGTGGTGCTGGTAGATGAATATGATAAATCCCTGTTGGAAGTTATGGGCGATAGTGAACTGGAGGAACACAACAAGGCGGTATTCAAGGGCTTTTTTAGCACGTTGAAAAGTTATGACCAGTATTTACACTTCGTTTTTATTACCGGTGTGACGAAGTTTAGCAAGGTTAGTATCTTTAGCGATCTCAACCAGCTGGATGATATTACGATGCAACCGGCTTATGCCCATATTTGTGGGATTACGGAGCAGGAGTTGCTCGCATACTTTGCGCCGGAAATCAAAAATCTCGCTGCAGCGCAGCAGCTGACGGAAGAAGATTGTCTGGTGTCTTTGCGTCAGATGTATGATGGCTATCATTTTGCCTTGCGCTCGCAAGGGGTATATAATCCCTTCAGTTTATTGAATGCTTTTGATTCAGAGATGATAGGTGCTTATTGGTTTGCTACGGGCACGCCCACCTTTTTGACCAAGCAGGTAAAAAAAGTGCAGATGGAAGCTTCCAGATTTACGAATGGTAATATTTATGCCACGGAGGCACTTATGACGGATTATCGCGTGGATAATCCTGACCCTGTTCCTTTGTTGTACCAGACGGGCTATCTGACCATTTATAATTATGATGCCCGCAGACAGAGATATGTTTTGGGCTTTCCTAACGATGAAGTTAAATATGGATTTTTATCCAGTCTGCTGCCTGTATATACGCCGGCTTCTACGGCGGCCAGAGGAACGGATATTTTCACGGTGGATGAATACATTGAAAATGGTAATATCTATGGTGTAGGAGATATTTTCAAAGCACTGTTTGCAGGTATACCCTATACCGCTGATGATGCGCCCTTTGAGCATTATTTCCAGAGTGTGATTTATTTGGTGTTTACGCTGTTAGGCAGGTATGTGCATTGCGAGGTGCATAGTGCCAAAGGCCGGGCCGACTGTATTGTGGAAACTCCGGAGTATGTTTATCTGTTCGAGTTCAAGGTAGGCAAAAGTGCGCAGGAGGCATTGGCGCAGATTGAGGAAAAAGGTTACGCAGATGCCTATAAGGCGGATAAACGAAAACTCTACAAGATAGGCGTAAGCTTTGATGGTGAGAAACGAAGTCTTGAAGAATGGGAAGTTCGGGAATGAAAAAAGCCCGTCAGGCAAGTGGATATGCTTGCTTGACGGGCTTTCTTGTAGTAAGCAGTGTGGCTGGCTGAATATTCCACCGCATCAGCACCACTAATCTACCGTTGAGCGCCACCTGTCCACACTTCAGCACCACAAGGGCAATTCACGAATGAGCGCCATCAATCCATATTTCAGCGCCACCTTGTGAAATCTTCTGTAAAATAATATTAGGAGCAATAGTGCTCCGGATTTTACAGAAGGGAGGCCACATCATGGCCAGAAAAATTCCAGTGAAGCTCATATTGGAGCTTCGAGCCGCAAAGCTTTCCATGCGAAAGATTGCGGCTATTCGGCGTATCTCCCGTCATTCCGTCAGCGAAGTATTTCGCATCGCCAATGAGCGGAATATTGCCTATCAGGATGTCAAGGATATGGGTGACGAGGAGCTGTATCAACTATTCTTCCCGGAAAAGCACTTCATTGAGACCATGTTTGAGGAGCCGGATTACGCGAAGATCCATCAGGAACTTAAGAAAGTCGGGGTAACCCTCAAGCTGCTCTGGGAAGAGTATACAGAGGCCTGTCAGGAAAAAGGTGCTATTTCCAGAGGTTATTCGACATTTTGCGAAGGCTATCGGAATTTCACCATCGCCCATCAGCTAACAAATCATCTCGACCATAAACCAGGAGAGCGTGTGGAAGTAGACTGGTCTGGTAAAACCATGTGGTATACGGATATCTCCACCGGTGAAATCGTGGAGGTCTTTCTTTTTGTCGCTACGCTCCCTTACAGCCAGTATTCCTATGTGGAGCCTACGCACGACATGAAAATGGAGTCATTTCTGCGCTGCCATATCCACATGTATGAGTATTTCGGCGGAGTCCCCACACGGACAATCTGCGACAATCTGAAAACAGGGGTGGTTCGTCATCCGAAAGCTGGTGAAGTTGTACTCACAGAGGATTATGCTGCCTTGGGCTCCCATTATATGACAGCCATTATGCCAACCGGGATCAGAAAGCCAAAGCAGAAGGCTTCAGTAGAAGGCACAGTAGGCAAGATTGCCACAGCTGTCATAGCCAAACTCCGAGATAAGCGGTTTTATTCTTTGCCTGAGTTAAAGCGGGCAGTCGCCAAGGAAATGGACAGTTTTAACCATCAGCGCTTTCAGAAACGAGAGGGCAGCCGCTATGAATCCTGGTTGGAAGAAAAGCCGTATCTGCAAGCCCTGCCGGCACTACCTTACGAAATTTCTCATTGGGAAAATGCCCGGGCAGTAAACATAGACTTTCATGTCATCTACAAGAAAAATCGCTATTCCTGTCCCTATCAGTATGCAGGTAAAAAAGTAGACTTACGGATAACGGATAGTACTCTAGAAATCTACCACAAAGGCCAGCGGCTTACCACGCATGGCCTTTTTCCTGCGCATGTCAAAAATCGTTACTCTACCCATCAGGAAGATATGCCTCCAGCTTTTCGGAAGATTGTTCCCTGGGATGACACGCGGATAAGGAAATGGGCAGCAGCTATCGGCCCTAACATCAGCGAAGTAATCGAGCGTATTTTCCGCAGCGTGCAAATCAAGGAACAGGCCTATAATCCATCTCTAGCTGTTCTCAAGCTTAGCAAGACATACACGGAGGAACGGCTGGAAAATGCCGCGGAACTGGTACTGAAAAGAGGTGCCCGGAATCCCCGGTATCACCATCTCAGCAGTATTTTATCTGCCAATCAGGATATACTTTATGCACAGCAGAAAAATGAACCACCGAATCCTGAGGAGGCATCCATGGGATATCTGCGGGGAACTGCTTATTACGAGAAGGGAGGCCACGAAGATGCTTAAAGAGGAAACCAAACGCAAACTTCGGCTTATGGGAGTTGGTGAATATATTCAGGCGATTGAACTTCAGGATGGTGACACGGCCATTTATTCCCTACCGTTTCAGGAGCGCTTCCAGCTATTGACAGACAGCGTCTATCAGCAGAAATACGACACCAAAGTGCAGACACTTATAAAGGGCGCTCGTTTCCGCCTGCCGAATGCTGACGTACACGATGTGTTCTACCACAAAGACCGGCCTCTCGACAAAAATCTCATCAACGAGCTTGCCACCTGCTGCTACGTTGAGGCGAATAAAAGCATTGTCCTTCAAGGCTATACCAGTTCAGGCAAAACTTATCTGGCTTGCGCATTGGGAAAAGAGGCTTGCAGGAAGCACTATAAAACCCGTTATATACGGGTTCCGGACCTGCTCATGGAGTTTGACGACAAATGTCAAATCCCCGGTGGCAAAGAACGGCTGCTCAGAAAATACGCAACTTATCAAGTGCTGATTCTGGATGAATGGCTTTTACAGGATGTATCGAAAAAGGAGCTGGAATTCCTTTTTGAACTGTCAGAGCGTCGCTTTGACAAGACCTCGACGATTTTCTGCACTCTTTATCATCAGGACGAATGGGTAAAACGTCTGGGCAAAGGGGCTTTCGCTGAATCATTGGTCGAACGCTATCGGCACAACACTTACATCATTGAAAGCGGCGAGATGAATATGCGGGAGAAATTCTCGTCTAAAACCAAATAATCTTTAAATTGCGTTGAGCTGGCGCTCAACTATAGAATGACTGGGGCTGAACGGTAGAATGGTGGCACTATTACCGTTCAGCCCCGGCGCCTTTACGGCGCAATAATCAGCTGGCGGCAGGGGCTTGTTTGGCGGGCTGCACTAAATGGCCGGTATGAATAGGCCGTTTGCTTAGAAAATTGTGCCGGTTACCACGGCACATTGACATCCGTTGGTCTAGGATAGGTTGTCATCCGGCCAGCCTGCGGCAGTCGTTTCACCCGCCAAACAAGCCCCTGCCGCCAAGGTACAGTCATTGCTTAGGCAGTTTGTTTTTCAGCAAATTGATTAGGTAGTTGGTGTGGATGCGCTTGCCTTCTTCATTTAGGTGGTAGTGGGTGTCGTAGAATAAATTAACATCGTATAGGCAATCCGTGTATTTTCCTAAGATTTCTACATTATGTTCGTGGTAGAATTCTTCAATACTGTGGATCCCATCTAAATCTGCGCCGTTAAATTCTTTTGTCGGCCAAAGAAAGTTGGGCCAGGTGGCATAGACGGTGATATTGTTGGCCTGACAATAGTTAATGAGGTCAATAAGTTCAGCTTTGGCATCTGCGGTTAAAGGCGGTTCTTTGAATACGGGGTGGCTGATTTTTGCCATTAGAGCACTGTCGGAAAGCCTGTTTTCCATATGGTTATTAGTCATATCGCCGTTGGTGTTTAGATATTGGCTAGAATAGGTGGACTCTTTTTGGGCTGGTGGAATTATGCGTTGATAAGCAAATTTTGCCAAATCTTTGGTGTGTAGTTGGGCGATAAATTTCAGTTTGTCAGACAGGTGGAGCTTCGTTATTTCGGCTGGGGCATAGCCGAGCAGGTAGGCACTAAGTTCCGGATCAAAAGCATCGTGGTGCCAATCATAGTAAGAGTATTCCAATGGCAGGATAACAATATCGCCATTATGCAGATGTTTTTGGGCACGATGCAGAGTATAATAGTATAATGCAGCGTGAGTACCATAATTTACCGTGGGAATCCCTAATGCTTTTTCAATTTGTTGGGTATCCACGCCAAAGAGTGTATTGGAGCCAGAGATAAACATGATTTTTCGTCCATTGATGGAACTGGCATATGCATCTTTTTTGGCCAGCCATTCATCCATATATCGTTCCTGCTCCATAGGTATACCCAAATTAACAAAAAAGAGCAGAGTGTGCAGGAAGATTCCCCCCAAAAGTGCAATGGTAAAGATAACGAGATATTTTCGATAAAATTTCAATGGTTAGCCGCCTTTCAGAATTGGAAGTAGAGGAATTCGGATTCAATATGACCTATGGCTAAGAGCGTGAAGGCCAGTATCAAGCCTAATACACTGGCCAGTGCTTCCATTCGCCGCGGACGGTTTTGCAGCTTGCTGAGCAGCATTTGTGGATTGGGGCAGAAAACGACTATAAAACCAAGAATTCCCAGCCCAAGGATGATATTGAGAAGTGAACCGGGGATGCCCCATTTTATAAATTCCACACCATAGCTGCCAAGAAAGGCGAGATGATTTTCGTAAAAGCCGCCATTAGGCAGGCAGATATGACCGATATCGGTCATGGCAGTCAGCACAGCCAGTGCATCACGGCTATTATCTGCCCGGAAGAATACCCAGCAGATAACTACGCAGAGGAATGTCATTGCCCAATTTATACCCTGAGGCAGATTGATTTTAAGCCTGCGCCATTGGTGGTTAATCATCAGGAAAATTCCGTGCAGTGCGCCCCAGATGATGAAGGTCCAGCCAGCACCATGCCAAAGGCCGATAATCAGCATACTGGCAAAGAGGTTGCGCATTTTTCGTAGTTCTCCATGACGATTGCCGCCCATGGGAATGTAGAGATAGTCCTTTACCCAAGCGCCTAAGGTCATGTGCCAGCGCCGCCAAAAATCGATAATGCTTTTGGCCTGATAGGGGGAGTTGAAGTTGGTGGGCAGTTTCAGATTGAACATCAGTCCCAGACCGATAGCCATTTCGCTGTAGCCGGAGAAGTCGAAGTAGAGCTGGAAGGTATAGCTGATAGCGCCAATCCAGGCTTCAAGGAAAGTCAGGCTGTCAGCACGGGCAAATACATTGGTGGCAATGGGAGCAAGGTTATCAGCAATCAGCACTTTTTTGCTAAGCCCCATAGCAAAAAGCGTCAAGCCTAACGCAATGTTTTCCATATGGATATGGAAAGTTTCTGCTGCTGTGAACTGAGGCAGCATTTTTTTATGATTGATGATTGGCCCCGCAATCAGATGGGGAAAGATGGTGACGAATTCGCAGTAGGTGAGAAAATCATGTTTGGCCGCTTCATTACGATAGGCATCGACAAGATAGGCTGATTGGGTAAAGGTGAAGAAGGAAATGCCCAAAGGCAGGATGATGTGGGGCAGGTCAAAGCTGCTGCCGCTTATCTCATTGATGGTAGTCAGAAAGAAATCGGTGTATTTGAAGTAGCCCAGCAAAGCTATGTTGAGGGCAAGACCGCAGAACAGCCAGATTTTACGTCTGGATGTTCGCTCAATCTGTCTGCCAATAAGATAGTTAAAGGTAATTGAGGCAAACAGCAAGGGAACATAATGAAAGTCCCAATAACCATAGAAAGCAAAGGAAGCCAGCACCAGAACAAAGGTAGCGGCACGGTGGCTGATGTATTTAGCAGTCAGGAAAAAGCCTGCCAAGACAATGGGAAGATAGACGAATATAAAGGGATATGAGTTAAAAAGCACGAGAAGAACCTCCTTGTAAAATAAAGTCAGTTCTTATTATATATCCCGAAATGGATAATATCAACATTATTAACCGTATAGGATAATAATAAAATACACTATCGTACTCTGAATATGAGGAGTGATAGTGTATGTTTGGTGAAAGATTAAGGAGTCTGCGTGAGCATCAGGAGTTATCCCAAGGGGAAGCAGCGCAGAAACTGGGCATTATGCAGAACACCTATAGCCGCTATGAGAGGGGCATTCGTGAGCCGGATTATGCAACATTGAAGAAAATAGCAAATTTCTACGGCGTATCGATAGATTATCTGCTGGGGAATGATGACCCGTCTATCGAGGAAGATTTGACAGACCTGGAAAATATTCTGATGAATGGTCATTATACCGTGTATGCGCATTTCCCTACGGATGATGAACGGGAAACGCTCAGGGATTTGGTACGGGTGCTTTATCGGCGGAGATAAAAAATATTCGTATTGAGCGGTCCAACACATTTCAAAAGTATTTGGTTTTAGACGAGAATTTCTCTCGCATATTCATCTCACTACTTTCGATGATGTAGGTGTTATCAGCGTTATTTGTCGATGCGGATACGCTTGCCGAAGCTGCGCAGATTTTCCCCGCGGCTGATCCAGGCCGCCAGCACATCATCTGCCAGACCATATTCGCCGAGAAGGGGCGCATTGACCAGCATACTGTACCCGTCACCGCCTATGTGCATGAAATTCGTAACAGCCAAAGAGTATTTTTGCATGAGGTCAAGGGGCTTGCCATTCACTTCAACGCTTACAACACGTTTTCCCGCCTGTGCCGAGCTGTCAAGGGTGAAGGAAATGCCGCTTACCTGAGGGAATATTCCCACGTCTGCGGGATATCTGGATACGCCGTGCTCCAGAGCCGCTTTCACTTGCGCTCCGGTCACTTGAATTTTTTGCACGACATTGCCAAAGGGAAATACTTTTATGGTATCTCCTCTGGTGATTGTGCCTTGGGGGATGTCAGCTCTGAAAGTACCCGCATTCACTATGGCAATATCTGCCCCGCTTATGCCGCGATAAGCGTCTGCCGCATAGTCGCCAAGTTCTGTTTCTTCCGTGCGGATCTGCCCCCGGTTGTACTGGAATTTGCGGCTGGATTGGCCGATGACCTTCTCAAGCATCGGCTGAGTGGATTTTGTGCTGCGCTCGATTTCCCGCAAGACCTCCTGATTCGGTGTTGGCGCTAGCCGGTTCACTTCCTCAAGACCCAGAAGTTTAGCGGATTTATCCACCACACGGTGATTCTTGATTGTCACGTTTACTTCGCCCAAGTAACTATCATAGCACCCGGTTTGACAAATGAGCGTGTCACCTTCCTTGATTCCCTGAGGCAGGACGGTGTGGCTATGCCCGTCGATAATGATATCAATGCCCTTTACTTTTTGGGCTACTATGGTGGACTTATCGGCGCAGACCGGGTCTATCCCCAAGTGCGTCACGGCGATGACCAGATCGTTGTTGGAGCGAAGCTTGTCTACCATCAGTTGCGCCTGCTGTACCGGGTCGAGGAAGGAGAGATTTTTCGTCAATAAGGGGGATATTTTCAGCTTGGTTTCCGGCGTAACCAAACCAAAGACGGCAATCTTTACGCCTGAGAGGTTAAACTCTTTGTAAGGCGCAAAGGGCAGCTGTCCCGAATCCTTATAGGCTACATTGGCGACCAGAATGGGAAAATTTAATCTCTTCGACAATTCCAGCAAATGTGGAACGCCGTAATTAAAATCCTGATTGCCCAAACACATGGCATCATAGCCTGCTAGATTGAGCAGCGGTACCATGATTTCGCCATTGCTCAGCGTGGCTAGCGGCAGTCCGTGGAAAGTATCGCCGGCATCCAAGACCAGGGTATCGGGATTTAGTTCGCGTTCTTTTTTTATGGCGGCAGCCAGCGTCGCCCACCCCATTGATTTGCCGGAGTTGTCTTCCGGTTTTATGCGCGTGTGTGTATCATTGGTGTGGACGATGGTGATGCGCACGCCTTCAGAGGTTTGGATGGCTTCTGAAGGTTGGGGCAGCCATATGATAATACCTATTACCAGCATCAATACGCAATGACGAACATTCATAAGCTTCATAAGCTTCATAAGCTTCATCCTTTCATTCTTCTTCCTTAGGGTGTGTTGACTGCTTTGCAGTATTGTATTTGCTGCTTATATCTTCGTTGCAAACGGCGTAATTCCTCCTGGGAATCGACACCTAAGGAACTTTTGGCGATTCCCGTGTTGCGCTAAAATAGTCACTTCAGCAACATTACCATTGTCTGTTTTTTCTACTGCGGTGTATAATATTTTTGTATACGCGAACGTGTATGGAAGTGTTTGCTTATGGAAAGGACATAGGAAGGATGTGGGGAAATGAATATGCGAAGCTTGGTTGTGCTGGTCATGGCATTTTTTATCGGGGCTGCCTTTACCGGTGTGGCTGCTGTCAGGCCTGTACACGCACAGCAGCAGGAACAGGTGCAAAAGCCGGCGCAGACGTTGGCCCGGCTGATGAAGCCTTGGCCGGTGGAGAGCAGGGATTCCGGCGGCGTGCTGCTGCTTTCTGACAGCCCCGAGTATCTGGCTGAGTATGGAATCCTGTACAGCGATGTGATAAAGGGGGATGCCCGGGTCTTTTACTATCATGTCAACGTAATGGACAGACCGGGGAAACTGGCCGTGGTGGTGGAAAATATGGGTTCGCGGCGGACACAGGTAGTCGTGGAGCGTTCCGCTATGCCGGAGCCAGACTTTAACTACCTTCAGCTGGGAAAAAACACGCAAATCAGCTATATGCGTATACCACAGCCCGAGAGGAAAATTCCCTTGGAGCCTGGCAGCAGGAATTTGCAGCATCCTCTGATGGGGGCAGAGCTGGTGGAGCCGCAAAGACTGGCTTCGGGGATGTATGATATTTCTGCCAGCGAACCGGTAAAGGTGTCGGTGGTGTTCTGTCCGGCGCGCAGCAACCCCGTGGAGTTTGTACAGCATGCCCGGGTTTTACCCAAAGATAAAGTTGCCCTGCGCGGAACCTTTAAGGGAATGAATCGCACCATCAGCGCCAAGAGCGCCTATGACCCGCAGAGAGATGGCCTGGTCTATATTCCCTTGGGGGATGATGAATATGACCGCTACAAACATGGTGTAGATGCTACCGATGGCAGTCAGGCGGTAAATTATGGCAATTACGGCGTGATGTACCGGCTGGAACTGCCTACTATGGGCAGCCAGCCTGTTCAGGTAATGTTGACACCCTTAGGCGGTGTTTATGCCGGTGCGGTAAGAGTGGATGAAGACAGACAACTGGCCAAAGTGGTACACAATCCGACAGGCCGTTTGTTCTTCGGCGATGTTACTCCCGCGAATTTAGAGCTGCATCTGGGGAAAAACGTCATTTTGACGTCCGATTTTGAACTATCCCATATGGGCAGCTATAAGCCCAATCGGAACTTCGCTTTGCAATATTCACCGCCGGGAGCATCTAATCTGCCAGTGCTGCTGATTCTGGCGCCGGATAATTACTCGGTAAAATGAAATACGGCTGATGTGACCGGGAAATGCGCAGGGATATTAGTAAGAAGGCTTTATCGGCAGTCACAAAATCGATGATAGTTGCAAAAAAACAAGCGATCACGCAGGAAAAATCGCTTGTTTTTTCTTATTTGAGCGTGTATAATGGGAAGTAGATAAAAAAGAAATCGTTTACTATAGGCGTTGAGGGAGGAAATTCCATGTCAGATTCGCAATTTTCCCTGGCCCAGTTGGCCAATCCAGAATTTTTCCAGGAGAATCGTCTGCCGGCACATAGTGACCATCACTATTACCGGGATATGGCGGAATTAAATCGCGGTGAGTCCTCGTATGTACGTACGCTGGACGGGCTGTGGTATTTCCATTATGCCAAGAATCCGCGTTTGGCGCCGCAGGGCTTCGAGGCGCTTAATTATGACTGCCGGGATTGGGAGACCATTCGTGTGCCGGCGCATTTCCAGATGGAAGGTTATGGCGTACCGCAGTACACCAATCAGACCTATCCCTGGGACGGCCATGAAGCCGTAGTTCCCGGGCAGGTGCCGCAGCATTTCAATCCCACGGGTTCTTATGTGAAATACTTCCAGCTGCCTGCCGGCTGGGATAATCTCTGTCTGTCGCTGGCTGGTGTGGAATCGGCGGTGGCGGTGTACCTGAATGGTCATTATGTGGGCTATAGCGAGGACAGCTTTACGCCGGCTGATTTTGACCTGACGCCGTATCTGGTGAAGGGCGAGAACAAACTTGCTCTGCGGGTATTCCGTTTTTCATCGGGCAGCTGGATTGAGGACCAGGATTTCTGGCGCTTTGGCGGGATTTTCCGCGAGGTGCTTCTCTATACCAAGCCGCGTATCCATGTGGAGGATTTGAAGCTTACGGCCCTTCCGGTAAACGATTACCATGACGGCGAACTGACAGGAGAAATCCGTTGGTCGGGAGCACATACCAAGAAGGTCAAGGTCAGTCTGTTTACGCCGGAAGGTGAGCTTCTTGCTGAGGAGGATATCAGCGGGGCAGCAGGGCAGGATGAATTTATCCTGTCGGTGAAAGGCGCGAAACTTTGGAGTGCCGAGCATCCGCATCTGTATAAACTCCTTTTGGCTGTTTATGATGACGCGGACAATTTGCAGGAGGTCATTCCCTATAATGTGGGCTTCCGTGAGTTCAAACTCGAAGATGGCCTGATGAAAATCAATGGCCAGCGCATTGTGTTCAAGGGTGTGAACCGCCATGAGTTTGACTGCTATCGCGGGCGGGCGATGAATCCGGCGGAATTTGAGCAGGATATCATTACGATGAAGCGGCAGAATATCAACGCGCTGCGTTGCTCACATTATCCCAATTCCAGCTATATCTATGAACTCTGCGACCGTTATGGTCTCTATGTGATTGACGAAACAAATCTCGAAACGCATGGCACCTGGCAGAAAAACGGCGTGCTGGCGCAGGATGAACACACCATTCCCAACGACCATGACGAATGGCAGGCGGTTATCTTAGACCGCGCCAAATCCATGCTCGAACGGGACAAGAATCATGCGGCCATCATCATCTGGTCCTGCGGCAATGAATCCTGCGGCGGCAAGGATATCTTTGCCATGAGCGAGTATTTCCGCAAGACCGACCCGACCCGCCTCGTGCATTATGAGAGCATTTTCTGGGATAGACGCTACAACGATACCAGCGATATGGAAAGCCAGATGTATACCAAGGTCGCCGATATTGAAAAGTTCCTGGCCGAGCATCCTGAAAAGCCGTTCCTTTGCTGCGAATACACGCATAGCATGGGCAACAGCAATGGCGGTATGCACAAGTATACGGAACTCACGGAGCGCGAACCGCGGTATCAGGGCGGCTTTATCTGGGATTTTGTCGACCAGGCCATTGCGAAAAAAGACCGTTATGGCAGGGAATTCCTCGCCTATGGCGGTGATTTCGGCGACCGCTCCAGCGATTACAATTTCAGCGGTGACGGCATTCTCTATGCAGACAGGAAACTTACGGCCAAATTGCAGGACGTGAAGTTCAACTATCAGAACTTCCATATTAACGTGGAAGCTGATGGCGTAACGTTGGAAAATATCAGCCTGTTCACCGATGCCGGCGAATATGACCTGCATTATGAACTGCTGCTCGATGGCCAAAAAATTTGGGAAAAGACGGAAGCTGCGCCAAGCGTCAAACCAGGTGAAAAACAGCGTTTGGAACTGGAATTCCTGCCCGTAACCGATGCGGGCGAAGAAAGCCTTACGGTGTCCCTGGTACTCAAAGAAGATACGCTTTGGGCCAAGAAGGGCTATGAAGTGGCCTTCGGTCAGGGCGTATGGCAGGTGGAAGAAGTGGACGTCACGAGCCCTGCTGAAGCCGTAGAGACAGCAGAGGTGGAAGAACCTGCGCATTATACAGCCCATCTGCCGCTTACGGATTGTGGCGAAACGCCGCTGCATGTGGTGCAGGGCGATATCAATCTGGGCGTGCAGTTTGCGGGCGGTGAGATTTTGTTCTCCAGCGCGCAGGGCAGTCTGGTATCCTATAAGCTCAACGGTGTGGAACTGTTGGAAGAAATGCCCAAACCGTCCTTCTGGCGGGCACCGGTGGACAACGATTATGGCTGCCGCCGCGACTTTGCTGTGGCGCAGTGGAAACTGGCCAGCCTTTACCGCCGCTGTGTGAAGAAGGAACTGCTGGTCGATGGTAAATGGCAGGAATTCAACTGGCTCGGCCAGCTGGGCATCAAGGAATATGCGGCAGCTGAAGTGCAGGTGCGCTTTACCTATGAACTGGCTACCCAGCCGGTATCTGCCTGCACGATTACCTATACGGTCTGCGCAGATGGCAGCTTGAAGACGGAACTCGACTATGAAAAGGTCGAGGGGCTGCCGGAGATTCCCGACTTTGCCATGCTCTTTACCCTGTCAGCTGATTATGACCAGCTGCGTTACTATGGCTATGGCCCGGCAGCCAACTATATCGACCGTCAGGAAGGCGCAAAGCTGGGCATCTACTCCAGCACCGTTGCCGGAGAGATGGAGGATTACCTTCTGCCGCAGGAATGTGGCAATCACAATGGCGTCCGCTGGCTGGAAGTTACCGACAAGCGGGGCCGGGGCGTGCGGATCAGCGGCGATATGCCGCTCGCTGCTTCGGCACTGCCGTACAGCGCCCATGAACTTGAAAATGCCCGCCACAGCTACGACCTGCCACAGGTACATCATACCTTCCTGCGGGTATCGGCCGGGCAGTGCGGCGTAGGCGGTGATGATACCTGGGGAGCACCGGTACTCGAAGAATACCGCATGAAGAACGAGAATATGCATTTGGAATTTTATTTTCAGGGGATTTAATATCGTTTAGGAGGCGCAGAAATGATTGATTTTGACCAGGCAACAGGTGTATTCCACCTGCATAATGATAAGGTAAGCTATGTGCTGCAGGTGGTGCGTGACCGTTATCTGCTGCATCGTTATTGGGGACGTCCCCTGAAGAAATTCCGCGATACGGCACCCATGCAGTCCATCGATAGGGCCTTTTCCCCGCAGCCGGCGGCATATCCCAACGAGCGTACCTTCTCGTTGGATGTTCTGCCGCAGGAGTACCCCGCTTATGGCCATGGGGACTACCGCCTGCCCGCCTATGAAGTGCGGCTGGCAAACGGTACGACGGTAACGGAACTCTTCTATGACCATTACGAAATCACGGCAGGCAAACCTAAACTTAAAGGCCTGCCCGCCGTATATGCCGGGGAAAACGAAGCCGAAACCCTGCATATTCATCTGAAAGACAGTCAGGGCAAACTGGCTGTGGAACTGCTCTACACGTTGCTGAACGATTCAGCCATGCTGACCCGCAGTGCCAAGATTTCCAACTGTGGCAGCGAGGCACTGGATTTAACGGGCGCCGCCAGCTTTGCGCTCGACTTTGCCGACCATGATTTTGACCGTCTGAGCCTTTATGGCGGTCATGCGGCAGAGCGCAGCTTGGAGCGGGCGCCGCTGATGCGGGGCGTGCAGGAAACGGGCAGCCGCCGTGGCGCCAGCTCCCATCAGCAGTCGCCGTTCCTGGCACTGGCGCGCAAGGATGCCGGCGAAACGAGTGGGGAAGTCTATGGCTTCAGCCTGATTTGGAGTGGCGAAGCCTCCTTTGTCACGGAAGTGGAGCAGTTTGGCACCACCAGAGTTATCGGCGGCATCAATCCCTTTGAATTCAAATGGCACTTAGGTGTTGGTGAAAGCTTCCAGACACCGGAAGCCATGCTCGTATACAGTGATAAAGGTCTTAACGGCATGAGTCAGACGTTCCATCAGACGGTGCGGGAACATATCGTGCGCGGCAAATATCAGCATGAACTGCGCCCGATTCTCGTCAACAACTGGGAAGCTACTTATTTCGACTTTGACGAGGAAAAAATCGACAATCTGGCGCAGTCTGCTGCTGATTTGGGCTTGGAACTCTTAGTGCTCGATGATGGCTGGTTCGGCAAGCGCAATGACGACAATAGCAGTCTGGGCGATTGGTTTGTCAATACGGACAAGTTGAAACAGGGCCTCAAGGGCGTGTCGGCTTCTGCCCATAAGCGCGGGCTGAAATTTGGCTTGTGGTTCGAGCCGGAAATGATTTCCGAGGATTCGGAGCTTTTCCGCGCCCATCCGGACTGGACTCTCCATGTGCCGGACTACAAGAACAGCTACAGCCGCAATCAGTTGGTATTGGATTTGTCCCGTCCGGAAGTTTGTGACTATATCGTAAAATCCGTTGGGGATGTACTGTCCTCAGCTGAGATTGACTATGTAAAATGGGACTTCAACCGCCATCTGTCCGAGGCCTTTTCGGCAGCTTTGCCCGCTCAGCATCAGGGTGAAACCAAGACCCGCTTCGTACTGGGGCTCTATGATGTTTTGGAACGTCTGACGGCACAGTTCCCGCAGGTGCTCTTTGAAAGTTGCTCCGGCGGCGGCGGCCGTTTCGATGCGGGCATGCTCTATTATATGCCGCAGACTTGGACCAGCGATAACACCGACGCCATCTGCCGCCTTGCTATTCAGAGCGGTACGAGCCTGGTGTTCCCGCCGATTACCATGGGCGCGCATGTATCGGTGACGCCGAACCATCAGGTGGGCCGCGTTACGAGCCTGCAGACGAGAACCCTCTGCGCCTTTGGTGGGGATTTTGGCTACGAGCTCGATATTACCCGTATGAGCGCCGAAGAAAAGGAACAGGTCAAAAAGCATGTTGCCCTGTACAAGAAACTGCGTCCGACTCTGCAGCTGGGCAAGTTCTACCGCCTGTTGACACCCTTTGCCGGGACGAAGAATGAAACGGCATGGCAGTTTGTCAGTGAAGATGGGAAGGAAGTAGTCGTGCTCTACTTCAAGACCCTGGCCGAACCGGCTACGCCGATTCGCAAATTGCAGCTGACGGCGCTGGATGCGGATGCTGAATATGAACTGACCGATTACCTGCCTGCCCAAAGAACGAGCATGGACTTTGGCGGGGAAAAATCCTTGGATATGAAAGGGCAGGTTTTCTATGGGGATGAACTCATGTATAACGGACTGGGCGTGGAGAAGATTGACACGGACTTTGCCGCTTATATGTGGGTGCTGACAAAAAAATAAACAGGAATTTACATCGCCTGATTTCTAAAAAGTCCGCTGACTAACTGCCAGCGGACTTTTTATTGCAGTTTGTCGGGGAGTTTAGTTCGTGGTAAAGGTATCTTGTTCATACGTGGTTAGGGGGCGAACGGGGGAGTACTTTTTCTGATTCCGCTAAACGACCCTCCTTGAAAGAAATCGCTGTTTAGCTATATGCGCCGGGCAGGCCGGCGGCGCGTCTTTCAACGTGCTTTCCGGTAACTGCCTACGTCGGGCCGGCCTTCACTGCGTTCAGGCAGTC